>JAIPDC010000086.1 GCA_021737865.1 Rhodoferax sp. | reverse complement strand
CAGGTTGGCGCCGCTGATCTTCTTGATGCGCGAGAGTTCCTTGCGCTCAATCGGACCGAACTTGGCAAAGTCCACCTTGGGCCAGGGGATCAGGCCAAGGGCAGCACCGTCGCCACCACTGGCGGCCTTGTTCTGTGCCGCACCGGCCAGTGTCTGGACCGCGCCGCTCATGACTGAGCGGGTGAAGGCCTGCACATCGGTATCGGTGATGCGACCTTTCAGACCGCTGCCTTTGACTTCTGTCAGCGGCACGCCGAGTTCGCGAGCATATTTGCGCACGGATGGCGATGCATGAGGCAGACCCAGCGGCGCGCCGGTGGGATTATGGGCTGGCACGGCCGCTCCGGGTGCGGCTGCAACCGAAACAGATGCTACAGAAACAGGAGCGGCTTGCGCAGCTTCGACGGGGGCTGGAGCCGGATTTGATGCAGAAATTGCAGCTATAGGAGCCGATGCAGCGGCTGCCGGTGCAGCAGCAGCGCCCTCGCCTTCCAGAATCACGACGAGAGACCCCTGCTTGACCTTGTCGCCGAGCTGGACCTTGAGCTCCTTGACCACGCCGGCATGGCTGGAGGGGATTTCCATGGAAGCCTTGTCGGACTCCACGGTGATGAGCGACTGTTCGGCCTTAACCGTGTCACCAACCTTGACCATCAGTTCAATGACGGTGACTTCATCAAAGTCGCCGATATCGGGGACTTGAATATCGATAGTTGCCATGTTTTTTCCTTACGCGTACAGCGGGTTGATCTTGTCGGTCTTGATGCCGTACTTGGCAATCGCGTCCACCACCTTGCTCACAGGCACCGTGCCTTCTTCGCTCAGCGCCTTCAATGCGGCGACGACGATGAAATGGCGGTTCACTTCGAAGTGCTCGCGCAGCTTGCTGCGGAAGTCGCTGCGGCCAAAGCCGTCGGTGCCCAGCACCTTGTAGGTACGGCCCTTGGGAATGAAGGGGCGGATCTGCTCGGCGTAGTTCTTCATGTAGTCGGTCGATGCCACCACCGGACCGGTGTGCTTTTCCAGTTGCTGGCCGACGAAGGACACACGCTGCTCTCCCGCGGGGTGCAACAGGTTGTAGCGTTCGCAGTCCTGGCCGTCGCGGGTCAGTTCGTTAAAGCTTGGGCAGCTCCACACGTTGGCAGCAACACCCCAGTCTTTTTCCAGCAGTTCTTGCGCCGCGATGCTTTCGCGCAGGATGGTGCCCGAGCCCAGCAGCTGCACGCGTGGTGTGAGCTTGGCGCCTTCTTTGCACAGGTACATACCTTTGATGATCTGCTCTTCGGTGCCGACGGTCAGGCCGGGCATGGCGTAGTTTTCGTTCAGCAGCGTGATGTAGTAGAAAACGTTGTCCTGCTTTTCCACCATGCGCTTCAAGCCATGGTGCAGGATCACGCCCACTTCATGCGCAAAGGTCGGGTCGTAGCTGATGCAATTCGGAATGGTGCCCGCCATGATGTGGCTGTGGCCGTCTTCGTGTTGCAGGCCTTCACCGTTGAGCGTGGTGCGCCCCGATGTGCCGCCCAGCAGGAAGCCGCGCGCCTGCATATCGCCTGCGGCCCAGGCCAGGTCGCCAATGCGCTGGAAGCCAAACATGGAGTAGTACACGTAAAACGGCACCATGATGCGATTGCTGGTGCTGTAGCTGGTAGCCGCAGCAATCCAGCTGCTCATGCCGCCGGCTTCGTTGATGCCCTCTTGCAGAATCTGGCCGGCCTTGTCTTCGCGGTAGTACATGACCTGGTCTTTGTCGACCGGGGTGTAGTTCTGGCCGGCCGGGTTGTAGATACCGATCTGGCGAAACAGCCCCTCCATGCCGAAGGTGCGTGCCTCATCCACCAGCACCGGCACCACGCGGGGGCCCAGCGCCTGGTCGCGCAGCAGCGTGGTCAGGAAGCGCACATAGGCCTGCGTGGTCGAGATTTCGCGGCCCTCGGCGGTCGGCTCGATGACCGATTTGAATGTATCAAGAGCCGGCACCGTGAATTGCTCGTCCGACTTCACGCGGCGGTGCGGCAGGTAACCGCCCAAGGCCTTGCGGCGCTCGTGCAGGTATCGCATCTCGGGCGTGTCATCCGCCGGCTTGTAGAACGGCAGGCTGGGCAAGTCGCTGTCTGGAATCGGGATGTTGAAACGGTCGCGGAAGGCCTTGATGTCTTCGTCGGTCAGCTTCTTGGTCTGGTGCACGTTGTTTTTGCCCTCGCCCGCCTTGCCCATGCCAAAGCCCTTGACGGTCTTGATCAGCAACACCGTTGGCTGACCCTTGTGGTTGACGGCCTTGTGGAAAGCGGCATAGACCTTCTTGGAGTCGTGTCCGCCACGGCGCAAATCGAAAATCTCCTCGTCGCTCATCTTGGCGACCATCTCTGCCGTGCGCGGGTCCTTTCCGAAGAAATGCTTGCGCACATAGGCACCGTCATTGGCCTTCATGGCCTGGTAGTCGCCGTCCAGGGTATCCATCATCAGCTTGCGCAGTGCGCCTTCCTTGTCGCGCGCCAGCAAGGCGTCCCAACCGCTGCCCCAGATCAGCTTGATCACGTTCCAGTCAGAGCCGCGGAATTCGCCTTCGAGCTCCTGAATGATCTTGCCGTTGCCGCGCACCGGGCCGTCCAGGCGCTGCAGGTTGCAGTTGATGACAAACACCAGGTTGTCGAGCTTTTCACGTGCGGCCAGGCCGATGGCGCCCAGCGACTCGACCTCGTCCATCTCGCCGTCGCCGCAGAACACCCACACCTTGCGGTTCTCGGTGTTGGCAATGCCGCGGGCATGCAGGTACTTCAGGAAACGCGCCTGATAAATGGCCATCAACGGACCCAGACCCATCGAGACGGTAGGGAACTGCCAGAACTCGGGCATCAACTTGGGGTGCGGGTAGCTTGACAGGCCTTTGCCATCAACTTCCTGGCGGAAGTTGAGCAACTGCTCTTCGCTCAGGCGCCCTTCCATGTAGGCACGGGCATAGACACCGGGGGACACATGGCCCTGAATGTAGAGGCAGTCGCCGCCATGCTCTTTGCCGGGTTCAGCACTCTCCGCATGCCAGAAGTGGTTGAAGCCGGCGCCAAACAGGCTGGCCAGTGATGCAAAGGAACCAATGTGACCACCCAGGTCACCACCGTCGACCGGGTGGTGCCGGTTGGCCTTGACCACCATGGCCATGGCGTTCCAGCGCATATAGGCGCGCAGGCGCTCTTCGATTTCCAGATTGCCGGGGGAACGCTCTTCCTGCTCCGGCGTGATGGTGTTGACATAGGCCGTGTTCGCAGAAAACGGCATATCGATGCTCTTCTGGCGGGCATGGCCAAGCAATTGCTCGAGCAGAAAGTGGGCCCGTTCGGGACCTTCACTCTCAATGACGGCGGACAGGGCGTCCATCCATTCACGGGTTTCCTGGCTGTCCAGGTCAAGAGGTTGGGCGCTCGCCGCGCCAGATGGAACTGCTGACATGTTGTCTCCTGGTTGTATTAACGAATTTAGTACGTTCTGTCTATTTTGGCATAACTTTATTAAAATTTCAACTGGTGCTTTCTCATCTCATAATGTGAATTTATTAAATACAGGATGCCCATGCGCTGACCTACACTTCGAACATGTCTTTGCCGCGCACTAGTTCCACGCCAAACCGACTGGCCATCTCTGCCACAAAACGTGTGCGAAGGTGGTGGCACCGAATGGCTCCGCACCGCCAGGACCGCGTTGCCGGATTGGCGCCATTGGCGGCTGTTTTGTTGTTTTTTGCAGCAATCGTGTCAGCCCTGGGCTATTTGCGGCTGGAAGAAATCGACCGGGAACAGCAAGCCGTGCAGCGTGATGTGGAATACACACAACAGCGCCTGCGGTTGCGGCTGCTGGAGCGCCAGGAGCAGTTGATGCACATCGCGCGCGAAATCTCCAACCGCGAACTCGATGTGGACGACTTCCGTGCGCGCGCACGCTCGATGCTCAACCAATATCCCGAACTGCAGGGTATGGCCTGGATCGATGAACGCCGTCGGGTCAAGTCAGCCATTGGTACAGCAGTGCTAGTGGCAAGTCAGCTCAGCGCTGGCATTGACGCGGTGCCGCGCAATGACACTATGAGCGGATTCGTGATAGCGCGCGAATCAAAGCAGCCTGCCTACGTTCAGCCGATCGGTACACCCAACGACACACCGTTTCTGCAAATGCACTTGCCACTGACCGACCGCGCCCGCTTTTCAGGCGTGCTGCTGGCGGAGTATTCCGTGGACGGCCTGTATCGATACGGCGTGCCTACCGAGGTGACATCGCGTTACGCCATTTCCTTGCTAGACGCCAAGGGCGATCTGCTGGCGGGCACGGCCATTCCGGCGCCAAAGGCGGTCAAGAATTTGCTCCCCTGGAGCAGCCCCCCCAATGCCTACGCCATGCCGGTCTCACCTGTGGGAAGCGCGCTTGTCGTGCGGGGTCAAGCCTACCGTGCATCGTTGGGTGTGATCGGCAGCGGCCTGTTCTGGCTGGTCAGTGCACTGAGCGTGATGACTGCCTGGATGCTGATTGCAAACTGGCGCCACACACGCCGCAGAGTGCAAGCGCAGCAGGCGCTCATTTCCGAGACCACGTTTCGCCGTGCGATGGAAAACTCCATGCTCACCGGCATGCGCGCGATGGATCTGCAAGGCCGCATCACCTACGTCAATGCGGCGTTTTGCCAGATGACGGGCTGGACGGAATCCGAACTGGTCGGCCGCACCGCCCCATTTCCCTATTGGCCGGAAAACGAACGCGAGCAACTGAACTCCATCCTCAGCGAAGAGTTGTCGGGCAAGACCACCCCGGGCGGCATTCAGGTACGGGTCAAGCGCCGCGACAGCCAGTTGTTTGATGCACGACTCTACGTCTCTCCGCTGATCGACGCGCTGGGCAAGCAGACCGGCTGGATGACATCCATGACCGACATCACCGAGCCCAACCGGGTGCGTGAGCAGTTGTCGGCCTCCCACGAACGCTTCACCACCGTGCTGGAAGCTCTTGATGCGTCGATTTCAGTAGCGCCGCTGGGCAGCGATGAACTGCTGTTTGCCAACAAGTTGTACCGCCAGTGGTTTGGCACGCAGGCCAGCGGACACCTGCGACTGGTGGCACAGGCAGGCGTGCCCTACACACCGACCACTGACGAATCGAGCGACAGTGTGGACTCGTTTGCCGGCTTGCCCACAACGGCGTTTCCCGACACGGAAACCGAAAGCGCCGAGATTTTCATCGCCGAACTGAACAAGTGGCTGGAGGTGCGCACGCGCTATTTGAGCTGGGTGGACGGACGACTGGCCCAAATGGTGATCGCAACCGATATCACCAGCCGGCGACTGGCCGAAGAGCAGGCCTCCAGCCAAACCGAACGTGCACAGACCGCCAGCCGCCTGATCACCATGGGCGAGATGGCCTCCAGCGTGGCGCACGAACTGAACCAGCCGCTGACCGCCATCAATAACTATTGCAACGGCATGGTGTCGCGCATCAAGGCACAACAAATCACCGAAGAAGACCTGCTGGGTGCTTTGGAGAAAACTGCCAGACAGGCGCAACGGGCCGGGCAGATCATTCACCGCATACGCTCCTTCGTCAAGCGCAGCGAGCCCAATCGCACCGCCTCTGAAGTGGATCTCATGGTGAGCGAGGCGGTTGAACTGGCTGAGATCGAGTTGCGCCGCTTCAACGTGCGGCTGAACCACTATGTCGCCACACGCCTGCCGCAACTGATGGTGGATCCCATCCTGATTGAGCAGGTGCTGATCAACCTGCTGCGCAATGCGGCGGAATCGATCGACATGGCGATGCGACCGACATCGGAGCGCATTGTTGAATTGCGGGTCGTCCCCAAGGTGATTGAAGACAAAAAAGTGATCGAGTTTTCCGTGCAGGACACGGGCATGGGATTGGCCCCTGAAGTCATGGCGCGCCTCTATGAGGCCTTCTACTCAACCAAGGCCGACGGCATGGGTATTGGCCTGAGCTTGTGCCGCTCGATTGTGGAATCTCACCTGGGCAGAATGATGGCCGAGAACCTCTACAATGGCCAAGATGTATCGGGATGCCGGTTCTCCTTCTGGATACCGGTGACCGAACTACCCGCCAGTCTGACGCGCCATCAGTAACAAAGCAATTAGAACCCTGGACATCTGAATGAGCTTGCTTCCAAAAAAAGGTACCGTTTACGTTGTGGATGACGACGAGGCCGTGCGGGATTCGCTGCAGTGGCTGCTGGAAGGCAAGGGCTTCCGAGTCCGGTGCTTTGACTCCGCCGAATCTTTTCTAAGCCGCTACGACGCCCGAGAGGTTGCCTGCCTGATTGTTGATATCCGAATGGGCGGCATGACCGGCCTTGAACTGCAAACCCGTCTGATCGAAGCCCGCTCGCCACTGCCCATCGTCTTCATCACCGGGCACGGTGACGTGCCGATGGCGGTGGACACCATGAAGAAGGGCGCCATGGACTTCATCCAGAAGCCCTTTAATGAAGACCAACTGGTGGGCTTGGTGGAGCGCATGCTTGACCATGCCAAAGACTCGTTCTCAGACTTCCAGCTTGCCGCCAGCCGCGATGCGTTGTTATCCAAACTGACATTGCGCGAATCCCAGGTGCTCGAGCGCATTGTGGCGGGACGCCTCAACAAGCAAATCGCCGACGACCTGGGTATCAGCATCAAGACGGTGGAGGCGCACCGCGCCAACATCATGGAAAAGCTCAGCGCCAATACCGTGGCCGACCTGCTCAAGATTGCCCTCGGACAAAACGCGCCCAAGACCTGACGCTATCTTCCTTCTAGCATCCCACGCCCGCCCCGCAAGGACTGCGGGCGTTTTTTATTTGAAAGCATCCTATGACCACCACCCCAACCAAAGCCCAGATCATCGACGGTGTAGCCCTTTCCAAGCAGTTGCGTGAAGACGTTGCCAGGCGCACCGCCGCGCTCAAGACCCGCGGTGTCACACCCGGCCTGGCCGTGGTGCTGGTGGGCGACAACCAGGCAAGCCAGGTCTATGTGCGCAACAAGGTCAAGGCCTGTTCGGATGCCGGATTGCACTCGGTTCTGGAGAAGTACGACGCATCCATGCCCGAAGCCGAACTATTGGCGCGGGTCGAAGCACTCAACAACGACCCGGCCATCCACGGCATTCTGGTCCAACTGCCACTGCCCGCTCACATCGACGCACACAAGGTCATCGAAGCCATCTCACCAACCAAGGATGTCGACGGCTTTCACGTCGCCAGTGCGGGCGCCCTGATGGTGGGCCAGCCCGGTTTCTGGCCCTGCACGCCGTACGGCTGCATGAAGATGCTCGAGTCCATCGGTTATGACTTGCGCGGCAAGCATGCGGTCGTCATCGGACGCAGCAACATTGTCGGCAAACCCATGGCCCTCATGCTGCTGCAAAAAAATGCCACGGTCACGGTGTGCCACAGCGCCACTGCGAACCTGAAGGCCATGACCCTTCAAGCCGACGTCATCGTCGCCGCCGTGGGCAAGCGCAATGTGCTGACCGCCGACATGGTCAAGCCCGGAGCCGTGGTGCTGGACGTGGGCATGAACCGTGACGATGCCGGCAAGCTGTGCGGCGATGTCGATTTTGCCGGCGTCAGCACGGTGGCCAGCCACATCACACCGGTACCCGGCGGCGTCGGTCCGATGACCATCACCATGCTGCTGGTGAATACCATTGAGGCGGCAGAGCGCGAAGCCACCCGCCTTGAAAAGCTCGGCAATATATCCAAATAAGCTCACCGTTTCGCCCGATTTTCCTAACCGAATACAACCCATGAACCCCCTGCTGAGTCCCGCCCTACTGCCGCTGTTTGACCAGATTCGCCCAGAACACGTGGCAGGTGCCATTGACACCTTGCTGGCTGCAGCCAACCAGTCGCTGGAAACCGTCACAGCAGCAGCCTTTCCCGCCCAATGGGAGTCCATAGCCCGTGAGCTCGACGTGGCGACAGAGAAACTGGGCATCGCCTGGGGTGCCGTCAGCCACCTCAACGGCGTCGTCGACACGCCTGAGTTGCGGGCAGCCTACAACACAGCGCTGCCGGTGGTCACCGAGTTCTGGACCCGTCTGGGCGCCGATGAGCGGCTTTATGCCAAGTACAAGGCGATCGACATCCAAACGCTCAACACCGAGCAGCGCCAGGCGCACAAAAATGCCATACGCAACTTTGTGCTCGGGGGGGCCGAGCTTGACGGTTCCCGGCGCGAACGATTCGCCCAGATTCAGGAACAACTGGCCGCATTGAGCCAAAAGTTCAGCGAAAACACGCTCGATGCCACGGACTCCTTCAGCTACTACGCCACGGCCGAAGAAATGCTCGGTGTGCCCGAAGATGTGCAACAAGCCGCCCTGGCTGCGGCGCAGGCCGAAGGCAAAACCGCATACAAGCTGACGCTCAAAATGCCGTGTTACCTGCCGGTCATGCAGTTTGCGCAAAGCAGCGCCCTGCGCGCCACGCTCTACCGCGCCTACGTCACCCGTGCATCGGACCAGACAGACGCAGCCACTCTCCAGTTTGACAATACGCCGGGCATTCACAACATTTTGGCCCTGCGACGGGAAGAAGCTGCGTTGCTGGGCTATCCAAATTTTGCAGCCCTGTCACTGGTGCCCAAAATGGCGTCATCCCCAGATGTGGTGATCCGTTTCCTGCGCGATCTGGCGCAAAAGGCACGCCCCTTCGCCGAGCAGGACCTGGCCGACCTGCGCAACTTTGCCCGGGAGTACCTCAATCTGCCGGACCCGCAACCGTGGGACTGGCCCTATGTGGGCGAAAAGCTCAAGGAAGCCCGCTACGCCTTCAGCGAACAAGAGGTCAAGCAATACTTCACCTTGCCAAAAGTACTGTCGGGCCTGTTCAAAATTGCCGAAACACTTTTCGACCTGAGCATCACACGGGACCATGCGCCGGTGTGGAACGCCAATGTGGAGTTCTACCGCATGGAGCGTGCTGGGCCGCAGGGAGCGCAGCTGATCGGTCAGTTTTATCTTGACCCGACAGCACGCAGCGGCAAGCGCGGTGGTGCCTGGATGGACGATGTGCGCACCCGCTGGCTGCGCCCGGACACGGCGCAGCTGCAAACTCCCGTCGCCCACCTGGTATGCAATTTTGCCGATGGTGTCGAGGTCGACGGCCATAAGCAGCCCGCCCTGCTCTCGCACGATGATGTGACCACACTGTTTCACGAATTCGGCCACGGCCTGCACCATATGCTGACCCAGGTGAACGAGCACGACGTATCGGGTATCAGCGGTGTCGAATGGGACGCGGTCGAACTTCCGAGCCAGTTCATGGAGAATTTCTGCTGGGAATGGAATGTGTTGCGCCACATGACCGCGCACGTGCAAACCGGCGAGCCCCTGCCGCGAGCGCTGTTCGACAAGATGCTGGCCGCGCGCAACTTCCAGAGCGGCCTGCAAACGCTGCGCCAAATCGAGTTTTCTCTCTTCGACATGCTGCTGCACACCGTCCACACACCGGGTGAGGATTTCATGCCGCTGCTGCGCCAGGTGCGCAGCGAAGTGGCGGTGATGCACCCGCCCGAGTGGAGCCGCACAGCCCATACCTTCAGCCATATTTTTGCTGGTGGTTACGCGGCCGGCTACTACAGCTACAAGTGGGCGGAGGTACTCAGCGCGGATGCCTATGCCGCCTTTGAAGAGACAGCCGGACCCGACGGGTTGCCAAATCTGGAAACCGGTAGAAAATACCGCCAAGCCATACTGGAAACAGGCGGAAGCCGCCCGGCCATGGAGTCGTTCAAAGCCTTCCGAGGACGCGAACCCACACTGGACGCGCTGCTGCGGCACCAGGGTATGGCAACATCATGACAACTGGAGGACGCGACATGAAACGACACACACTCGCATTCCTGCTCGCCGGCGCCACCGTGCTCGGCATGGGGACCGGCCTGCAAGCGCAGACCGTCTACCGCATCGTGGGGGCCGATGGGAAAGTCACTTTTTCCGACAAACCTCCGGCCAGTGCAGAGCAGGGCAAGGTCGCCAGCACGGGCGTGGGTGCCAAAACCGACTCCAGCGGAACAGCATTGCCCTTTGAGCTGCGTCAGGTCGCCACCAAGTACCCCGTTGTGCTCTACACCTCGGCAAAATGCCCCCCTTGCGATACGGGCCGCACGCTCTTGATGTCCCGCGGGGTGCCCTTTAACGAGCGCCCCGACAGCACCCAGGAAGACCGCGACTACCTGCAACGTCTGACCAGCGACAGCTCCCTGCCCTACCTCACCATTGGCGGCCAGCGCATCAAGGGTATGTCCGATGTGGAATGGACGCAGTATCTGGATGCGGCCGGTTATCCGCAAAAGTCGGCGCTGCCTGCCACCTACAAGTACCCGGCACCGACGCCGCTGGTGTCAGTGCAAAAGGCACCGCCCGCCAACACGGAGGAAAAGCCGCCGGCACCTCCCGCCGAGCCAGCCAACCAGCCGCCGCCTCCCAGGCCATCCAACCCGGCCGGCATCACCTTTTAGCAGTGGCGCTGGCGCCTTAAAACGTCAGCGTCTTCACACCACTGGCCGTGCCCAGAAGGCACACCTGGGCCGGCTGAAACGCGAACACCCCCACTGTTACCACGCCGGGCCATTGGCTCACCTCGGCCTCGAACGCCAGCGGGTTGCTGATGTGCAAACCGGTCACATCCAAAAGGTATTGTCCGTTGTCGGTCACCAAGGGCTGCCCGTCCTTCAAACGAATTTTGGCGCTGCCGCCGATGGCTGCAAATTGAGCCATGACCCTCCGGGTCGCCATCGGGATCACTTCGACCGGCAATGGAAAGGCCCCCAGCGTTTTGACCAGCTTGGACTCGTCCGCAATGCAAACAAAGCGGTCAGACTGCGCGGCCACAATTTTCTCGCGCGTCAGCGCCGCACCGCCGCCCTTGACCATATAGCCGTTGCCATCAATTTCATCGGCGCCGTCGATATAGACCGACAAACGCGGCACGTCATTGGTGTCAAACACGGGAATGCCCAGAGCCTGCAATCGCTCGGTACTTGCCACCGAGCTCGACACCGCGCCATTGATCCGGTCCTTGATGGTGGCCAATGCGTCAATGAACTTATTCACCGTGGAGCCGGTTCCCACACCAACGATGTCACCCTGCACCACGTATTGCAGGGCCGCCTGCCCGACCAGCGTTTTCAGCTGGTCTTGTGTGAGTGCGGGTGCGGGGTTGGGGATAGTGGAGTGAGTCATCGGCGAAAATCCAGGTAGTTACGAAATATTGCAGGAATTATCCAATGTCTCTTGTTCCCTATGGTCTGGCGCGTCGTGTTTTCTTCCAACTGGACCCGGAGGTCGCGCACGAACTGACAATGGCCAGTCTGGCCCGCATACAGGGCACACCGCTGACCTGGGCCTATCGCACCCGCCAGGTCGAGGACCCGGTCGTGCTGGCGGGCATCAAGTTCCCGAACCGGGTGGGCCTGGCTGCGGGTCTGGACAAAAACGCCCGCTGCATTGACGCGTTAAAGGCCATGGGCTTTGGTTTTATCGAAGTTGGCACCGTCACACCCAAGGCCCAGCCAGGCAACGCCAAGCCACGCATGTTCCGTCTGCCCAAGGCCAATGCACTGATCAACCGATTGGGCTTTAACAACGACGGTCTGGAAGCGTTTCTGGAAAACGTCCAGCACTCGGCTTTGCGTCGCAAGAAAGACCCCAGCCTGGTGCTGGGCCTGAACATTGGAAAAAACGCGGCGACACCCATCGAGAACGCCACCGACGACTACCTGATCTGCCTGGATGGCGTCTACCCGCACGCAGACTATGTAACCGTCAACATCTCCAGCCCCAACACCAAGAATCTGCGCGCCCTGCAAAGTGACGAGGCGCTGGATGCGCTACTGGGCGCGATTGCCCAGCGGCGCGAAGTGCTGCAGAAGCAGCACGGCAAGCGCATCCCGATTTTTGTGAAGATCGCGCCAGATCTGGATGGAGCGCAAATTGGTGTCATTGCAGCCACTTTGCTGCGCCACGGCATGGATGGCGTGGTGGCCACCAACACCACGCTGAGCCGCGATGCCGTCAAGGGCATGGAGCATGCCGATGAAGCCGGCGGCCTGTCCGGTGCGCCGGTGTTTGAGGCCAGCAACCGGGTGATTGCCCAACTGCGTGCCGCACTGGGGCCAAAATATCCCATCATCGGCGTGGGTGGCGTCATGAGCGCGCAAGATGCTGTTGAAAAAATCCGCGCTGGTGCGGATGTGGTGCAGATGTATACCGGGTTGATTTACAAGGGGCCGGAGTTGGTCAAGCAAGCTGCATTGGCGATCAAGGCGTATCGGAAATAGTCGGGGCGTGCCCCAGTAATTCGGTAACCACTTCGGCAATGGCCATGCAACTGGTCAGTCCGGGTGACTCGATACCAAACAGATTGACCAAGCCGGGCACTCCATGGTCCCTTGGGCCCTGAATGCAAAAGTCACGGGCTTCTTCATTCGGTCCGCTGATCTTGGGGCGTATGCCGGCATAAGCGGGCTGCAAGGCACCATCGGGCAGACCGGGCCAGTATTTGCGAACTTCGGCGTAAAAAACATCACCCCGCGCGGCCTCGACTTGCGTGTCGTGCGGCGCAGCCACCCACTGCACATCGGGCCCGAACCGCGCCTGTCCGCCCAGGTCGAGCGTCAGGTGCACACCCAGACCGGCGGCCTCGGGAACCGGGTAAATGAGGTGTGAGAACGGTGAGCGACCGGCCAGCGTGAAGTAGTTGCCCTTGGCAAAATAGGCATGGGGCACGTGCTGCGGGTCCAACCCGACAAAACGGGCTGCAAGGGTGGGTGCTTGCAGGCCAGCCGCATTGACGACGACCTTGGCGGACAAACGGGTTTCGTCTTTCGCTATCAATTCAATAGCGCCCTGCGCATATTCCGCGAGGTCTAGAGCCGAATTTAATGCAATTATTCCGCCTGCATGCTCGAGATCGGCCAACAAGGAAAGCATCAAGCCATGGCTGTCAATAATGCCGGTCGAGGGCGAATGCAATGCGCCAACGCATTGCAGGGCCGGCTCGGCCGCGAGGGCCTGGGCGCGATCCAGCAACACCAGATCAGTGACGCCATTGGCCAGCGCACGCGCACGGATGGTCTCCAACTGAGCCAACTGACCCGGCGTAGTCGCCACAATAAACTTGCCGCAGCGTTGGTGGCCGATGCCCCTCTGTGCGCAATATTCATACAGCATGGCGTTGCCGCGCACACACAACTGAGCCTTCAGGGAACCGGTTGGGTAATACATACCGGCATGGATGACTTCGCTGTTGCGCGAACTGGTCTGGGTGCCGATGGCCGGGCACGCCTCAAGCACCAGCACCTCACGTCCGGCCAAGGCCAGCGCCCGGGCAACCGCCAGGCCCACCACGCCGGCGCCAATGACGACGCAATCCACGGACTCGGTCACGCTAGCCACCTGTTGGCGAGGTCATTTCAACTCCAGCCCACCACCCTCGGTGCGCTCCTGCAGCTGCTTGCCGGGTGGCACGGTGAGATGGGCCCGTGCCTCTATGGGCGAAAAACCAAACGCCACGCTGGCCAGCCCGGTTGCCGTGTACCCATAACCATAGCCACGGGTGTCGCCAATCAAAGCCATCCGCAAATCAGCAACCGCGCCATCATTGCAGCGCAAATCGATGACGCCTGCCGTGGTGCCCGTGTACCGCAAACGCCCCACGCAGCTGGTTATGCCGGGTTTACCAACGGGTCTGGGCGCACTCGCCGTCTCGGCAGCCACGCCCGCTGGCGCCACATCCGCACGCAGCGTGATGGTCCCCGTGTGATCCGGAA
>JAIPDC010000085.1 GCA_021737865.1 Rhodoferax sp. | reverse complement strand
CAATGAGTTCAATGAGTTCATTGAGCTGCTTCCTGCACAGCAGCGTCTGGGCGAGGCGTTCTGGTATCGCGGAACCGCCGATGCGGTATTTCAGAATCTTGATATTTTGCGCGGCCACCGCGCAAAATATATTCTTGTGTTGGCGGGTGACCATATCTACAAGATGGATTACGCGCGTCTGATTGACGACCATATTGCGCAAGGTCAACCCTGCTCGGTGGCATGTATCGAGGTACCTTTGGCGCAGGCCTCGGAGTTCGGGATTATGCAAGTGGATGAGGCGCGACGGGTTACAGGGTTTGCTGAAAAACCTGCATCACCGCAAGCCATTCCCAACCTGCCAGGCATGGCACTGGCCAGCATGGGTATCTATGTTTTTGATTCCCATTACCTGTATGACGCCCTCCAGGTCGACGTCCTTGACCCGTGTTCAAGCCACGACTTCGGCAGAGACGTGTTGCCGGCCATGGTCCGACGCGGCGAAGTCAGTGCACATCCGTTCGGCCTGTCATGCGTAAAGACCGGTGCAGAGGCGGTGAACTACTGGCGCGATGTCGGCACCGTGGATGCATTTTGGGCGGCTAATATCGATCTGACAGCCACTATTCCGGAGCTTGACCTCTATGACCAGGACTGGCCGATATGGACCTGTCCTGATACGCTGCCGCCGGTAAAGTTTGTCTTTGACGACGAGGGGCGAAGAGGTATGGCAGTCGATTCTTTGGTCGCCGGTGGGTGCATGGTTTCCGGTTCGCTGGTACGTCGCTCGGTACTTTCCACGCAGGTTTACATTCATTCTTTCTGCAGCATCGAAAATTCCGTACTCCAGCCAGGTTCCAACATTGGAGCGCACAGTCGTCTACGCAGAGTGGTGGTTGATGAAGGCTGCAGAATTCCAGAAGGTATGACTATCGGATGGGATGCGAAGACGGATGCGATTCGCTTTTACCGCAGTCCTGCGGGAGTAGTTCTGGTGACCAGTGACATGTTGGAGGCGCTTCAGAAGGCACCCGATAGTGGGGGCGGACAATTGACTGCAAGTCCATGAAAGATGCCCATGCGGAGTTCAATGCGTTTTAGGTTGGGGCGGTGGCGATTTTCTCGCCATCGCCTTGCCAGTGCCGGTTCTCATGAGACTTTCTGATTGCAGTGCAGCTGAGCGGAGGGGCCTTGAATTGCTGGAGTCGAGAATTGGACGCACCCATTTTCGTCAGCGTTTGGGACTTGAGTGTGACCATGAGGCACAGGTTGTGCGCCGGGGGACTCATTTTTTTCACTTGGAAAACTGGCACGCCGCACATTTGTTGATCCGCGCGGCATTGTCCTTGGTCGGGTTGCACAGCAGAGGCAGGCGCAATGCATTGAATATTCAGGTGCGCCACAACGACATCTGTCTTGAACGATTGCCGCAGGCTTTTGACGGTTACACCCTATTGCAGCTTACCGATCTCCATCTGGACTCCAGTCCGGATTACGTCTATTGCCTGATGGAACGGGTCCGAGGGCTGCAGTACGACGCTTGCGTGATGACGGGCGACTTTCGCTTTCGGACGTATGGGCCCTATGCTCCAACCCTGACCGCCCTGACCCGCCTTCGACCGTTGCTGGGAAACACTGTCTATGCCGTGCTGGGAAATCACGATTCGATTCGCATGGTGCCAGGTCTTGAGGCCATCGGCGTGAGGGTGTTGATGAATGAGTCCGTATGCATCAAACGCGAGGAATCTGCATTGACGATTGTCGGCATTGACGATGCCCACTACTACGGGACACACAATATGCAAAAAGCATCTTCTGAAGTTCTCAATGGTGCCTGCACAATTCTGTTGTCCCATACACCCGAGCCATACCGGCATGCCGCGCATGATGACTTTAGCGTGATGCTTTGCGGACATACCCACGGAGGACAGATTTGTCTCCCGGGTGGTGTACCGATCATCACCGATTCAGACGCCCCCCGGGCGTTGTCGCGCGGAGCTTGGCGATACCACGAAATGGTCGGATATACGTCGGTTGGGTGTGGAGTCTCCATTGTCGATATCAGGCTGAATTGCCTGCCTGAAGTCACCTTGCACCGCCTGCTCAGGTGTCAGTAAGGTCGTTAGCGAAGGCCGATTCTAAAAAGCAGTCGCGCCAATTTACGAATGCTGTCTCGTCAGTGGTTGATAAATATCACAGAGATACTGCCATACCGTTGTTTTTAAAGCCATAGACGAGATCACTACCTGATTCAGGGTACGCAATTTCATCGCTTTCCGGTATTCATACTTGCACTGTGTTTCTCTATGCTGATGGTCTTCGGTAGCCGGACACGATACGTGTGGCAGACAGGCAAATACAGAAAGTCAAAAAGTCATGATTGATTTTGATAATGGGCAGACGGCGAATGATGGTCCCAACTCCGCGCCAGGTGATTGGCACACGTTGACGCTAGCATTGACAGGTGACATCGTCGGCTGTGATCAGGACTTGGTCCATTTGCTGGGGTCACAAGCGGATGTGCTGATCGGCAAACCGGTGCGCACTTTCATTCCAGGTATTCCGTTTTCTGCCAAAACGCCGGGATATAACTTTGCCTACGCCATCGTTCACGGAGTCAAAGGTGCCAGAGTGCGGCGGACAGTGCGCACGTCCGACGGACATGGCGTTTTAGTCGACACATCGCTGCTGAGCCGGAATATAAAGGGGCATAGGAGCATTGAGCTGAAGCTCAGGCCCTCATGCTTGCGGACGGATGGCGCCTGTTGACGTCATCGCTCAATTTCGAGAGGTGGGGGCCGACGGGGGTGTCATTGAAATGCGTTTTCTCAATGGGTATGCCCTGATGCACGCATCTAATCTCACGCTATGGGTTCCTTGTACAAGTTGATGCCGTTTTGGGTGGCTTATACGGATTGTCGACTTGCGCATAGAAGACCCATAGTGTCTGCATTTTTTGTAACAGCATATTTAAGATAAGGAAATCGTATGAAGCTCAATTTGATTGCAACCGCACTGGTTGTCAGCACTTCTTTGTTGGCGCAGGCTCAGGAGCCATCTCAGGCAGCGTCAAAGCCGGTTAGTCGCGCAGATGTGAAGGCCGAGGCGAGAGCAGCGAACAAGGCGGGCCAAATTGCACGGGGCGATTGTGAGGTTTCTACCGGATCCCCAAGCAAATCAACCAAATCAAGGGCAGATGTCAGTGCAGAGGCTAAGTCGGCCGTGAAGACGGGGGCAATCGCCCGCGGTGATTGCGAGGCTCCTCCTCTGGCTGCTGAGACGAAGTCCACTAAATCGCGTGCTGAAGTAAAAGTCGAAGCGCAAGCGGCCAATAAGGCTGGAGCAATCAAGAAGGGCGATGCTCCATGAACTGCGCTGGAGATGCGCATTCTTGAATTCTCCCGGCTGCTGAATGGGTCAAACATATCAGCAGCCTTCCACACGTCCGTTGGAAACGGTTATCGCAAGCATCCGCAGCGACTCTGGCTGGAGGCGATTCCCACGATTAAGTAACGGGCAGGGCAGGGTGATGCTGCCCACGCCTACCGACTTGGTGGATTGCCGGAAACGCTGTTCGCGTTGGCCGGATTTTTCTGTGCGGACGGGTCGCGCAATTGCCGCCGCAATATCTTTCCCATATTGGTCTTTGGCAACGGCTCGTCGCGGAACTCGACGATCCTTGGCATCTTGTAGTCGGTCAAGTGCTGCCGGCAATGGTCCAGCAGGGCCACTTCAGTCAATGCCGGGTCTTTCTTGACAACAATAATTTTCACTATCTCGCCTGACCACTCGTCAGGCACGCCAATGGCCGCTGCTTCAGCGACGCCGGAATGCATGGTGACCACGTCTTCGATCTGATTGGGAAAAACCTTGAAACCGGACACCACGATCATGTCTTTGCGACGATCTGTGATTTTGAAATAACCACACGCGTCCATGAAGCCCATGTCACCGGTACGCAGCCAACCGCCCTTTGAGAAAACTCTGTCCGTCTCGTCTGGACGATTCCAGTACCGGGTCATCACTTGCGGGCCGCGGACAACGATTTCTCCAATCTCGCCGGCAGGGAGTTCGTTGTCGTTGTCGTCCAGAAGGCTGACCAACGTCGAGGGAAAAGGCATACCAATGGTGCCTGTCCAGTCCTCAATGTCGAGCGGATTGCAGGTCACACCCGGTGAGGTTTCTGTCAACCCATATGCTTCGATGATAGGCACACCGGTCGCAGTTTTCCAGCGCTGCGCCACCACACGTTGCACAGCCATTCCGCCTGCGTTTGCGACCTTCAGAGCACTTGTGTCTACCGTTGAAAAGTCTGGTGTGTCAAGCAGCGCGCGGTAGAGGGTATTGACGCCAATGATGGCTGTAAAACGGTATTTTTTTAGGTCATGAATAAAGGCATCCATGTCTCGGGGGTTGGTGATCAGGATTGTGTGGGCACCGATTTTCATGAACACCAGGCTGGAATTCAGCGCATAGACGTGGTACAGCGGAAGCGGGCAGACAAACACTTCTTTGCCGTCCAGCAGGTCATGCGCAATCCAGGCGCCCACCTGCTGCAGGTTGGCAACCATATTGCCGTGGGTCAACACAGCGCCCTTTGCAACCCCGGTTGTGCCTCCTGTGTATTGCAGAAACGCGATATCGCTGTGGCTCAGTGGTACTCCACTGAGGGAGAGGGTACGGCCATTGCGCAACGCCGAGTTGAAATTGATCGCGTTGTCAATCTTCCACTCCGGAACCATCTTCTTGAGGTATTTAACGACTACGTTGGTAACCAGTTCCTTGACCACGGGAAACAAGTCGCCAACTTCAGTCGTTATGACTGTCAGCTTGAGGTTCTGGTTTTTCTCCAGGACTTCTTGCAGAGTGTGCGCAAAATTTTCCAGGACGACAATGGCCGCGGCGCCAGAGTCCTTTAGCTGGTGTTCGAGTTCAGGTGCCGTGTACTGTGGATTGATATTGACCACGACGAGTCCGGCGCGTAAAGCGCCAAAGAGCGCCACTGGATACTGCAACAAATTGGGCATCATCAGCGCCACCCTGTCGCCCTTGTTTAGTCCTAGTCCATTTTGCAGATAGGCAGCGAAGTCCCGGCTTGCTTCATAGAGTTCTGCGTAAGTGATGGAAGCACCCATGTTGCTGTAAGCGGGTAAATCCGAAAACCGCTCACAACTGCGCCGAAGGACATCATTTAACGAGGCGAATTCGTTGGTGTCGATTTCTGCGGGAATCCCTTTCGGGTAATGCTGAAGCCAGACTGCTTCCATATGTTGATCCATTTCACCTTTAGTTGGGATGCGTACCCTCGGGGTTGGCTCGGCGCTCGGGTAGCGTCCATGGAACCCCGGCGCGGCGCCGTACGGTCCACGCGCTGCGACCTACCGGCCGTAGAGCGCTTTTGACGCGGTAGGGGGTGACACGGCGTGGCTTGCCGATAATGATCGGAGCAACAGGAGCAAGCTCCTTCGCAATGCCAAGTTCCTGCTTTACTTCAGGCAAGTTCAGGACTGAAATCGCCAATCCGATGGCGCAGGTTCCAAGTCCAATCGACTGTGCGGCCAGGACCAGGTTCTCTTCGGCCAGCCAGCAGTCGGCTAACGCGAAATTACTTCTGTTCCGTGCACAGATCACAAGCAGTGTGCCGGCATCGTAAAAAATGTTGAAATCGGGTTGAACAAATGAGCTTAAGTGATCGAGGCTCAATCCCAATGCGCTTGACTGTGCGACAAGCATTGCCTTTGCACGGTCAGACAGGCTTTTCAACACCCCCCTGTCCTGTATCACAACGAACTGTAATGGCTGAGGGTACGCCACATTCTGCGCACCAACTGCAGCTGTCATCAGCGTTTGCAGCGTATGGGAGTCTATGACTTCCGGGTCATAAGTACGAACGGCGTCGTGCCCACGAACCATGCTCGGCGCTGTCGAGGCTTGTGTAATGTTTGTCATGCACCATCCTTGAATATCTTTGCGGCAACTTATCTCTATCGGGGTATTTCAGTTTGAGGAAAAGCAAAAGAAAATGCGATCAATGCAGTTCATTCTGTCTGGTCTCGCTATCCTTCTGTACAAACTCGCTCAGGGCATTGAGATCGAGAATGCTGATGTCCCTACGGCCGCGATCTTTGAACGCGATGATGCCGCACTGGGCCAATTTGCTAAGTGAACGACTGACCGATTCAAGCCGGATGCCGAGAAAGTCACCGATGTCAGCGCGACTTTGGCGGATGTTGATCTGGTCGGTTCTGCGCCCTCGCTTGGCCAAAGAGTTTGCCCACATCAGCAGGAAGTCGGCCACTTTTGCTTCCGCTGAGAGAGTTCCGATTGACAGCGTAATGTCGCGGTTACGTGCGAGCTGTCCTCCGACAGCACCCAAAACATGGCGCAGCAGCAGTGGTTCCTTTACAGCCGCCTGCATCAGGCTGTCGTACTGCACGGCCCATATTTCCCCAATATCCAGCGCGATCGTAGAGCAGCTATGTTGTCCGGTAGCCATGCCATCAAAGCCGAGCCAATCGCCTTCAAAAAAGAAGTCAGCACTGCGTTCGCGTCCGTCCGGCGCCAGGCTTAAAATTTTGAAGAGACCTGAATTGATCAGGTGCAGGGTTTTGAATGACTGACCACAAACATAGATCTGGTCATTGGTTGCGACCTTGCATTTTGTGACCGGAACATAGCGCGCAATCAGGTCTAGAGACTTACGCCATTGGTACAGCCCTTCGGTTCGATTATTGGCTTCGACGTGCAGGATGTCTTGGTGCCCAGCCGTGGTCGGGCCACTTGATTGGGGGGTTACACGCAGGGTCCTGTGCAATGGAAAATTCGAAACAGTTGGGCTTTCGAAGTCGATTCCTTGCCGATAATTCGCAGTGTTGTTCATCGTTTTGATCCAGCTGATTGAGTGGCTCTAGCGTATCTTTGGCGGCTGCAACGATGAATACCTGAGACAGATGAAATCGATTACCTAGATTTGAGTAATTTGAAAATGAGTCTTCGCGCGGTAGTCAGTGGAGTTGCGAGGACAAAAAAAGGCCGGTTCACACCGGCCCTCCAAACTCCTTTCGCTAACCTTGCTGGCTACTTCATATCAACACCATAAAAGGTGTGTCGTCCAAACGGGCTGAGTTTGAAGTCAACCACTTCCTTGCGCACCGGCATCAACTGCACTGCATGGGCGATGGTGAACCAGGGGGCTTGTTCCTTGAAAATGACCTGTGCTTTTTCGTACAGTTTGGTGCGCTCTGCTGGGTTGGAAATTACTTTGGCTTTTTGCACGATTTCTTCAAACGGCTGGTAGCAGAACTTCGCAACGTTGGAGCCATTGGTCTTGGCCGAATCGCAGCCCAACAATGTATTGAGGAAGTTGTCAGGATCTCCGTTGTCTCCGGTCCAGCCCAGCATGCCCATCTGGTGTTCGCCGGCCTGCATACGTTTACGGTACTCGCCCCACTCAAAACTCTTGATCTCGGCTTTGACACCAATCTTGGCAAGGTCGGCCTGCATCAGTTCGGCAATGCGTTTGGCATTCGGGTTGTAGGGGCGCTGGACCGGCATGGCCCACAGGTCGGTCGTGAAACCGTTGGGATAACCTGCGGCGGCCAGTGCCTTCTTGGCGGCGGCCGGATCAAAGGCATCGTCCTTGATGGATTTGTTGTATGACCATTGGGTCGGTGGAATCGGATTGGTAGCCGGGATGCCGGTGCTCAGGTAGACCGCGGAAACAATGGCTTTCTTGTCGATGGCCATATTGATGGCCTTGCGTACCCGTACGTCGTCAAACGGCTTTTTAGTGGTGTTGTAGGCCAGGTAGCCCACATTGAGTCCGGGTTGCTCCAGAACCTGCACGTTGGCGTCTTTGCGAATGGCATCCAGGTCGGCCGGGTTGGGGTAGGGCATGGCATGGCATTCGCCCTTTTGCAGCTTCGCCCAACGCACCGACGCGTCAGGCGTAATGGAGAAAATCAGGTCGTCAATTTTTGCCTTGCCGCCCCAGTATTCGGGGAATGCCTTGTAGCGGATGATGGCGTCCTTCTGGTACTGCACCAGCATGAAGGGACCGGTGCCGAGTGGTTCCTGGTCGATCTTCTCGGGCGTGCCTGCCTTCAGCATAGCAATGGCGTATTCCTTGGACTGTATGCCGGCATATTCCATGGCCAGGTTAGACAGGAACGGAGCCTCGGGCTTGTTGAGCGTGATCTTGACTGTGTGCTCGTCAAGCTTATCCACTGACTTCAGTAGTTTGGGCATGCCCATGTCGTTGAAGTAGGAGTGGTTGGAACTGGTGACCTTGAAATAGGGGTCGGCTTCCTTCCACTGCCGTTCGATTGCGAACATGAAGTCGTCGGCGTTAAAGTCGCGTGAGGGCTTGAAGTTTTTATTGGAGTGCCACTTCACGCCCTTGCGCAGGAAGAATGTGTATTCGAGCCCGTCTTTGGAAACGGTCCACTTTTCGGCCAAGCCAGGGACCACGGTGGTGCCGCCGCGTTCGAAGTCAACGATTCGACCGTAGATTTGGGAGTTGGCGTCAAATGAAGTACCCGTGGTATTGATGCCAGGGTAAAAATTCTCAGGGCTGCCCTCGGAACAATAGACAAGGGTCTTGGCGGCAACCGGTGTCAGTGCCAAGAGGGTGGGTAGCGCGATTGCGCAAAGCACAGCAATTTTGGAAGGACGCAGTGCCCGACCTGCAAGAGAAATCGTCATCAGGAAACTCCATAAAAATGGCCATGTTACGCCATTCAAATGGGGCTTTCATCCAGCCGGAACGCTTGCTGCGAGGCGAGGAGCCTCAAAGCAGGCAACGGCGCGGCCTTGCAAATCCTGCAGCACCGGGCGCATGCTGCGACACTGTTCGGTGGTATGCGGACAGCGTGTGGAAAACACGCAGCCCAGCGGCGGATTCATGGGGGAGGGCAGCTCGCCCTTGAGTACGGCGCGTTGGCGGGTAGGGCCACTTCCGGCCAGGCCTGGCGTGGACGCCAGCAGCGCCTGAGTGTAGGGATGCAGGGGGCGACTGAAAATAGCATTCTTCTCGCCATGCTCAACCGTGTGTCCCAGATACATCACCAGCACATCGTGAGCAATGTGGCGTACAACGCCCAGGTCGTGCGAGATGAACAGGTACGCCAGCCCCAAGTCACGCTGCAGGTCTGCCAGCAGGTTCAATACCTGTGCCTGGATGGATACATCCAGGGCGGAAACCGGTTCATCGGCCACCACCAGGGACGGGTTGAGCATCAGTGCTCGGGCAATCGCAATGCGCTGGCGCTGGCCACCGGAGAACATGTGTGGGTAGCGGTCGTAGTGCTCTGGTCGCAGACCGACCAGGGCGAGCATGGCGCGAGCGCTTTGGGCACGTTCGGCAGCGTTCATCCGGGTGTTGATCTCCAGCGGCGCCTCCAGAATTTGACCTATGCGTTTGCGCGGGTTCAACGAGCCGTAGGGGTTCTGGAACACAAGCTGCACTTTTTGCCGCAATGCATGCTTGTCTTGGGCTGATGCGCTGACCACGTCGATGCCGCCCATTCGCAGGGTGCCGCTGGTTGGTGGCTCGATCAGTGTCACCATGCGTGCCAGCGTAGATTTTCCGCAGCCGGATTCACCCACGATGGCCAGCGTCTTCCCCGCCAGCACCGTGAACGAAACGCCGCCCACAGCCTGGAGCAGATCAGGCTTGTGGAAAAGGCCTTTGCTGATGGGGTAGACGCGGTTTAGGTTTTTGGCCACAACCACCGGAACTTCGTCCTTGCGGTCGGCATGTTGTGTGTCGATCATGCCGTCACCTCAGGGTGCTTGGGCGCGCTCGCAGTGCGCGTGGCATCAGCCATCGGAAAGTGGCAGCGGACTGCGCCATCCTGCCCCTCGCGCAGCAGGGGACGGGTTCGGCACAAGCCATCGTTGGCATAACGACAACGGGGCGAAAACAGGCAACCCTCGGGTCGGTCGTACAGCCCTGGCACCATGCCGGGAATGGTGGACAGACGTGAATGCCCGTCATTGCGCTCGGGCAGTGCCGCCAACAGGGCTTCAGTGTAGGGGTGCTGCGGTGCAGTGAACAGGGTGTCGGCACTGCGTTGCTCCATGATCTGCCCGGCATACATCACGGCAACACGTTGTGCCATTTCGCTGACCACACCCATGTTGTGGGTGATCAGAACCAGCGCCATACCGCGGTCTTTTTGCAGACTGCGCAACAGATCCAAAATCTGCGCCTGAATGGTAACGTCCAGCGCAGTGGTGGGCTCGTCTGCGATCAGCAACTTAGGGTTGCAGGCAATCGCCATGGCAATCATGACGCGCTGGCTCATGCCGCCGGAAAGCTGGTGGGGAAAGACGCTCAAGCGACTCTCGGGAGCGGGAATACCCACTTGTTCCAGCAGTTCAATCGAGCGCTTTCGGGCTGCTGCCTTGTCCATGCGCAGGTGCAGCTTCAGGGTTTCGGCCAACTGGAAGCCCACCGTAAAGCAGGGGTTCAAGCTGGTGGTGGGATCCTGGAAAATCATTGACAGGTCTTTGCCGGTCAGACGCCGCCGCGCGCGCTCTGACAGGGCCAGAAGATCATGCCCGTCAAAGCGGAGTTTGTCTGCCTTGACACGACCAGGGTACGCTACGAGTCCCATCAGGGCCATCATCGTGACGCTTTTGCCGGAGCCGGATTCACCCACAATGCCCAAGACATCGCCGGTATCGAGCGACAGGTTGACGCCATCCACCGCATGCATGATGCCGTTGTGCGAAGGGAACTCTACCGACAGGTTTTCTATTTCAAGCAAGGCCATGGTGTGCTGTCCGATGGTTAGCGTTTGAGCTTGGGGTCCAGCGCATCGCGCAGACCATCGCCCAGCAGATTGAAGGCCAGTACCGTGATCAAAATGGCGAGCCCCGGAAAGGTGACCACCCACCAGGCGCGCAACACGAATTCGCGTGCATCGGCCAGCATGGTGCCCCATTCGGGTGAGGGCGGTTGCGCACCCAGGCCCAGGAAACCCAGTGCGGCCGCGTCCAGTATGGCCGTGGAGATGCCCAAAGATGCCTGCACAATCAGCGGTGCCGTGCAGTTGGGTAGCACTTCACTGAACATGATTCGCCAGTGGCCGGCGCCGCCCATGCGGGCTGCCGTGACGTAGTCTCTAGAGGTCTCGGTGATGACCGCTGCACGGGTGATGCGCACGTAGTGAGGCAATACGACGATGGATACGGCCAACATGGCATTCATGAGACCGGGTCCCAGAATTGCCACGATCACAATTGCAAGCAGCAGGCTGGGCAGGGTCAGAATGATGTCCATCAAGCGCATCACTGCAATCTCAAAAACACCGCGAAAATAACCTGCCAGCAGCCCCAGAACCGTGCCCAAAATAACGGATACCGCGACCACCGCGATGCCAATCGTCAGGGATAGTCGGGCGCCATGCAGAAGGCGCGAGAGAATGTCGCGACCAATGGCGTCCGTTCCCAACCAATGCGCAGACGAGCCGCCAACCTGCCACGCGGGTGGCACCAGAAATACGGTGTTATCGGTCAGGTCCGGGTTGTAGGGAGCCACCACGTCCGCAAAGGCCGCCAGCAAGAGGACCGTCGCAACGATGATCAGGCCGCCCAACGCCCCACGGCTTGCACTGAAATAACGCCAGAAGTCCTTGAGTGGGTGCAGGGGTGCGGCAAGCGCCGTTGATTCAGAAGGCATTGTCATAGCGGAAGTCGTCATTTCTGATGCCTGATGCGGGGGTTGATGACTCCATAGGCCAGATCCACCAACAGGTTGACGGCCATGACTATGGCGCCCAAGAGCAGCATGCCGCCTTGCAACACGGGGTAGTCCCTTCGGCTTATGGCCTCGATCAGCCACTTGCCCACGCCCGGCCAGGAAAAAATGGTCTCGGTCAGAATGGCACCGGTGAACAGCACGCCCACCTGCAGGCCTATCACGGTGATGACGGGTATCAGCGCATTGCGCAATGCGTGAACCGACACGATGCGCAGGGCGGACAAGCCTTTGGCGCGGGCTGTGCGGATGTAGTCCTCACCGAGTACTTCGAGCATGGCAGAGCGCGTCATGCGGGCAATCACCGCCAGGGGGTTGGTGCCCAGCACAATGGTCGGAAGAATCAAGTGTGACGCGGCCGACCAAAACGCATCCGTGTCATGTGCCAGCAAGGTGTCGA
Organism: Rhodoferax sp.; assembly: GCA_021737865.1. Lineage (GTDB taxonomy): Bacteria > Pseudomonadota > Gammaproteobacteria > Burkholderiales > Burkholderiaceae_C > Allorhodoferax. The sequence goes on along the minus strand of JAIPDC010000085.1, from coordinate 1,752 downwards.
TCAACAGGAAGCCCGTCACCGGTTCGATGAAGTATTGAACGGCGATGCGGCCGGAAACGGGTGTCAGGTCAAGTTGTACGGAGAAGAACAAGATCAGCAACAGACCCCACCAGAATATGGGCATGGAATAGCCAGTGAGCGAAATACCCATCACACCATGATCGAGTATCGAATTGCGCTTGACCGCTGCGAGGATTCCGGCCGGGATTCCAATCACCAATGCAAAGAGTATCGCGCACACGGCCAGTTCTATCGTGGCAGGAAAAAGCGCAGCGAACTCGCTCAGGACCTTGGTTTGGGTGATGACGGATTTACCCAGATCACCCTGCAAAACCTTGGCGATGTAAATGCCGTACTGGACGATGACCGGTCGGTCCAGACCATACTCTTTCAGCAACGCGGCATGGCGTTCTGCGTCGATTCCTCGTTCACCCGCAAGGGTTTCAATGGGGTCGCCAGGTACCAGGCGAATCAGGAAGAATGCCACCAGTGTCATGCCGAAAAAAGTCGGAATGATCAGGCTCAAGCGCGTGAGGAGGAAGCGCAGCATATTGGAGGTTGTGTGAGGGTTGAAAAAAAGGCCGAACGAGTCGGCCTTTTTGTGCGGGGTCGAGAGACCTTTTACTTCAGGTGCTTGCCGATCAGGCCAGCCATCTCAAACATCGACACTTGCATCTTGCCGAAGATTTCCTTCAACTTGGCGTCCGCATTGATCATGCGCTTGTTGACCGCGTCTTGAAGCTTGTTCTTCTTGATGTAAACCCACAGCTTGCTCACGACTTCTGTACGTGGCAGGGGTGTAGCGCCCACAATGGCGGCCAATGCAGCGCTAGGGGTCAATGCTTTCATGAATGCGGCATTCACGGTGCGCTTTTTAGCTGGGGCTTTTGCAACGGCTTTCTTTGCGGGAGCTGCCTTCTTGGCTGGAGCCGCTTTTTTAGCTGGCGCTGCCTTCTTGGCTGGAGCCTTTGCTGCTACTTTCTTTGCGGGAGCGGCTGCCTTCTTTGCAGGAGCTGCCTTTTTAGCCGGTGCTGCTGCTGCCTTAGCAGGTGCCGCTTTTTTTGCCGGAGCTTTCTTTGCAGTTGCCATGATTGATTGTCCTTCTTGAAGTTGATTAATCACCAGCAAAAAACTGCTTCTTCGCTGGTACCCGGATGCTACTGGAGAAAATGGCGCTTATCCAGCGGGAAAATCACTTTTTCATTGGGAAATGTTGTTTTTTTCATTGGAGAATGTGCATATTTATCAAAAAGGAGTGATGCACCATGGCGATTGACTTTGCAACCTGTGACCTGTGCGACGCCCACAAGACCGATTCGACTGGGGAATTTCGGGTGCTGGCGCCTGTATTTAGGGATTTTGGCCAAGTCAAAAAGTTCTTCGGACCGGTTGAAACCGTCAAGTGTTTTGAAGACAACACACTGGTCAAGGCGGCCGTGGACTCCCCCGGCACCATGGACACCCCAACGGGGCGCGTAGGCAAGGTGCTGGTGGTCGATGGTGGCGGATCATTGCGCCGGGCGCTGCTGGGTGGCAATCTGGGAGCGGCTGCTGCGCGCAATGGTTGGGCTGGCGTGGTGATCGATGGCTGCGTGCGGGACACGGCTGAGTTGTCTGGGCATGCAGTGGGAATACGGGCACTGGCCCCTGTGCCGCTGCCAACCGAAAAGCGCAATGAGGGGCAGGCCAATGTGGCCGTGCAGGTGCAAGGGGTGTGGGTGCGCCCCGGAGACTGGCTCTACGCCGACGAGG
>JAIPDC010000084.1 GCA_021737865.1 Rhodoferax sp. | reverse complement strand
TGCCACTGGCCGTGAATGGACCCGGAAATAGGCTCACCGCACAGACCAGTGGGTGAGCGTCGTTGGTCTTGGAACTGACCGCTAGGCCAGCTTTCCGAGCCTCGTTCACTGCGCGTGAACTGCAACGCTCCTCGGAAAGAGATAATTATACGAAACCCGCTCAGATCATGCCGTCGACTGGCCTCATGCCAATGCGCCCTCAGGAAAATCGATGACCGACTTGGGCCATGTGTGCGCCGCCGCACCATTCATTCCAACGCGAACTTTCGCAGCAATCTCACCTTCCTCCTGCTCTACTTTTCTTGAAGCAATGGCCCGTTTTACGGAGGCCACTGCACCCTTAAGTCCGACTGTGTTTGCCAACCCTAGTTCATGAACCACGCTGAGGAACGCTGAAACTACAGCCGACTCTTCGCGCTCAGCGCCGACTTCAAACTCGAGCCATTCGCAGACTGCCAGCCCGAGCCCAAGGTCACGAAGCTCAGCGTATGTCGTTGGCCAAAGCGACGGATGATTGATAGTCAGCCATCGGTCGAGACCCGCTGGGGTTATACCTTCATAGCCATTGTCATTAGCGGCAAGCTTGCGAATCCCGCCAGTCGCATTGTTGGAAATCCAAAACGCTGGGTTCTGTTTATCGATCCCTTTGCGGACAAATTGGTCGGATGGTTGATGATCGTGGTCCGAGTCTCCATCGGCTTGCTGCCGCATGTGCCGTTGGCTTCACAGTTGGCGGCCTCTTGGGCTTTGAGCCAGTCGGTCTTTTTCTGAGCCACGGTGTTTGCTTGGGTTGCCAGCAGTGCACCATGCTCGGCCAGCAAAGTTGCCTCGCCAGTCAGCAACAGCTGCTCTGCAATCTCGCGATCAAATATCACCAGGTCCACGGTGGAGGCACCCAGAACCGATATCACCAGGCCGATCAACACCCGGCTTACGTTCACAAACCATACCTTGGGCGTGGCCAGCACCAACCGCTCCACCAGATAGATGAGTCCGGCGCACATGAGCGCCACGCCCGCCGAGGCAACCTGTGATTGACGGAATATTTGCGATGCAATCACAAACCCGGTGACAGCCCACAGAAGGACGGGAATATGAATAGCAATGGCAAATGCCTTGGTACGGCGCACGGTCGACGCATGAAAGCGCGCAGCGCGCTGGGGTGTTTCACCAACCACATGGCACAGGTAGCTGGAGATATTTTGCGGAGTAGTCATGGTGATTCCTTCTATTACAGACCAAGCACTTCAGCGTCGATGGCTTCGCGCAAGCCTTTGCCAAAGCCAATTTGATATTCGTTGAGTGCGGCCAGCACCCAACCTTTGCCTTCGGTCGCCAGATCCATCTGGTTTTGTAAGGTGGCCATATCCCGCTCTAGCCGGGTACATGCCAGACCCAGTTGCGCAGTAGCGGTGTGGCACACGCCTTCGGTTTGCAGCTCCATGTTTCGTAGGCCATCTACCTTGGCTTGCTTTTGGCCGATGACGGCAGCTACCGCATTTTGAAACTGCGACACCAGCGCAGCCTTGGCTGCGAGGCTTGGATTGGTTTTCCAAAAATTAAGACGGTTTAGGTTCATGGTCTTTCCTGGTAAGTGGAGTGAATAGGGGTGCGGTTTTCCGCTCTGTCCCAACTAAAGACCGAGTCGGGCAAAAAAGGTCAGGGTGGGTGTACTTACCCTGACGATTCACCTATTGGGGGTGTCTATGTGCAGACTATGACCAACACCCCAAAAATAGACAGCACACGCCGTGCATTCTTGATACTGGCCTGCGGGCTACCGCTGCAAAGCGCTTGGTCCCGCGATGGGCAACCAGCGCCCAAGCCACTAATAGGCACGATTGTGCGCGTGACCGATGGCGACACGGTAACCCTGTTGGATACACAGAACATGCGATACAAGCTACGCCTAGCGGGCATAGACGCACCGGAAATGCATATGCCTTATGGACAGCAATCCAAGCAGAACCTGGCGGATATGGTCTATGGCAAGGAAGTGGTCGCGCTCATTACCAAGGAAGACAAATACGGCCGCTACATTGCCACCATTGTTCTGGACGGTGTAGATGTGAACCTGCAAATGCTGCAAACCGGGCTGGCCTGGCACTATACGAAGTACGCTCGGGAACAAACAGTCGATAGTGCGGCGCGGTACCTGAAAGCCGAACAAGAAGCCCGCGCTCGATCAACCGGCTTGTGGAGCGAAGCAAGCCCGGTCTCGCCCTGGGACTGGCGCGCGGAGCGAAAAAACACCCAACGTGGTGGCAATAAATGGCTGTAGGCCCCGTCTGAAGGTCAAATCAAGACCAGACTGAAGCACCAAATTCATCAGGCGAATCATTCACGTACGACGATCCAATTTGACAACGTTGGGACACTACGGATTCGCACTCATTTGTCACACTCCCGTGGCCATCAAACGGGTACAAACAGTGATTGATTGCGTCAGCAAATGCCGACAGGAATTCATCACCGGAGATACCTTCAGCAAACGCTTGGTAATTAAGACCGCCCCGCCCAATACCCAGGCTGGCGACGATGGTGGGCGACCGCAAGTATTTGGACTGCGCCATCGGAAACTCGATAAACAACATCGAAATGAAACATCTGAAACGGCGTGCGTCGGATGTCCGGGGGATCTACCACACGAAACCGATCAGGATTGGCGCAAATCTGCTCCACGACCGTCTTGAACTCGGCGTGATAGCGCTGCCCTAGTCCAGCCTGCGCATCCTCGTAATAAGCAACTTGCCGGGTGTGCTCTTGGGCGGCCTGCGGGTGCAGCCAGTATTTCACCGGCGAATCAACTTCACTTGCCGCTCCAAGTCATTCCCGCTGACTAGATCCACCACACCGGCGTCAATTTCAGCGGCGCGGCGCTGGCTTTCAAGCAACCACAACTGCTGAACATCGGTCTCCGATGGTTCGTCCAAGCTATCCAAAAGCAAACTCACCAGATGCGCCCTCGCTGGCTTGGACAGGTGCAAAACTGTTTGCTCGATAGTGGATGGGGTGTTCATTTTTTGATCCTAGCAACAACGCAAGGAGGCGTCAATTGGCGATCGCCGTGGGGCATTTACCTTGACCCCGACATCACTCGCGCTTAAACTGGTCACCTAACTAGTCAGAACAAGGGGTTTGCAATGCATACATGGCCCGTACAAGATGCCAAAGCACGATTCAGCGAGTTTCTGGACGCGTGTCTGTCCGAGGGCGCGCAGATGGTGACCCGACGCGGGACTGAGGCGGCCGTGTTGGTGCCAGTGCAAGAGTGGCGCAGACTACAGGCCGTGGCACAGCCCTCACTCAAGCAGCTCCTGCTGAGCGATGCCACACGCATGGACATCCCCCTGCCCGCCAGAGGCCGGGCGCTGCGGCGCAAAGTCAAGGCTTTGGGGTGAACACCATGTTTTTGTTGGACACCAACGTGGTTTCCGAATTGCGCAAACCGCGCCCGCACGGCGCGGTGGTAGCTTGGCTACAAGCAGTGGAGGACAAGCATCTTTACTTGTCGGCAGTCACCCTGGGTGAGATACAGGCGGGCATTGAACTGACACGCGACCAAGACCCTGCAAAAGCGGCGGAAATTGAAACCTGGCTTGACCAGGTAGCCAAAGCCTATAACGTGTTGCCTATGGATGCTGCCGTTTTCAGACGATGGGCGCAACTGATGCACGGCAAGTCGAACACACTCTATGAAGACGCGATGATTGCCGCCACTGCGCTTCAGCACCATTTGACAGTCGTGACCCGCAATGTGGCGGACTTCAAAACGTTGGAAGTGAAGATTTTGAATCCGTTTGATGGCACCGCCTGAAGTTCCGCCCGCCTTGGCAATCTTTGCCAAGTCGCTAAAATAGAGTCATGAGCACCGTAACCATGAACATCTCCCTGACCGACGATTTGAAGGCCTTTGTAGACAGCCGCATCAAGGCGCGGGGCTACAGTTCGGCCAGTGAGTATGTGCGTGACCTGGTACGGCGCGATGAAGAGCGTGCCAGCGAGGAGCGGTTCAACCGCCTGATCGAAGAAGGCATGGAGTCACCCCTGCTTCCCGCCGAATTTGACATCGGTGAACACCTTGCCTCCCGATCCAAGCAACGCCACGCCCAACACCCCTGATGCTGCCCGTAAGACTGCGTGAGCGGGCACTGGACGACTTGGACGCAGCGGCGGCCTACTACGACGAGCATGCCGCGCACATCACGCAGCCATTTATCGACGCCTTTTTGACTGCAAAAACACACATCGCGCATCATCCGAGAACGGGTTCCAAGAAGTACGCCAACAATCCCCGCTTAAAAGGTTTGCGATTCTGGCTACTCACCGATTTTCCGTATGCGGTGTTTTACGTCGATCGCGCGTCCCACATCGAAATTGTCCGCGTACTGCACCAGTCGTCCGACATCCCGCAACACCTGCAACATTGAACCCGGAACCTCATCGTGTCTTTTGCCAACGAAACCCGCCGCCGCCGCACCTTTGCCATCATTTCCCACCCGGACGCCGGTAAAACCACGCTGACCGAAAAGCTGTTGCTGTTCTCCGGTGCGATCCAGATCGCGGGCTCGGTGAAGGCCCGCAAGGCCACGCGCCACGCCACCTCCGACTGGATGGAGATCGAGAAGCAGCGCGGGATTTCGGTCGCATCGTCCGTCATGCAGATGGTCTACCGCGACCATGTCATCAACCTGCTCGACACCCCCGGCCACAAGGATTTCAGCGAGGACACTTACCGCGTGCTGACCGCAGTCGACTCGGCGCTGATGGTGATTGACGCGGCCAACGGTGTGGAAGCCCAGACCCGCCGGCTGATTGAAGTCTGCCGCCAGCGCAACACGCCCATCATCACCTTTGTGAACAAGATGGACCGCGAAGTGCGCGAGCCGCTGGACATCCTCGACGAGATTGAGCGCGAACTGGGCATGCCCTGCGTGCCCATGACCTGGCCGGTGGGACAAGGCAAATCATTTGGCGGCATCATCAACCTGCGCACGCAGGCCATGACGGTGTTCGAGCCCGGCAGCGACCGGGGCCCGAAAGACTTCACCACCATCCCCATGAGCGATCAGGCCACCTTGCTGAAACGCTTTGGCCACGAATTCGAGACCGCGTTCGAGAGCATGGAACTGGCCACCGGCGCCTCGCCGGCGTATGACCATGATGCGTTTCTGGCCGGCAAACAAACACCCGTGTTCTTTGGCTCGGGCGTGAACAACTTTGGCGTGATGGAAGTGCTGGATGCACTAGTGGATCTGGCGCCACCACCTCAGTCCCGCACCAGCTCGTTTGTCGTCAACAAACAACCGGTAATCAAGGAAATCCAGCCCGAAGATGACGCATTCTCGGGCGTGGTGTTCAAGGTGCAGGCCAATATGGACGCCAACCATCGCGACCGCATTGCCTTTGTGCGCATGGCCTCGGGCAAGTACACGCCGGGCATGAAGCTCAAAGTGATGCGCACCGGAAAAGAGCTGCGCCCCACCAGTGTGGTCACCTTCATGAGTCAGCGCCGCGAGGCGGTGAATGAGGCCTACGCGGGCGACATCGTCGGCTTTACCACCCACGGTGGCGTGCAATTGGGCGACACCATCACCGACGGCAGCGTCAACCTGCTGTACACCGGCCTGCCCTTCTTCGCGCCCGAGATGTTCATGACCGTGGTGCTGCGCAACCCGCTGCGCACCAAGCAATTACAGCAAGGCTTGGCGCAGTTGGGCGAGGAAGGTGCCATCCAGGTGTTCCGCCCCGAAATCGGCGGCAACATGTTGCTGGGTGCTGTGGGTCAACTGCAGTTTGAAGTGGTGCAGCACCGCCTCAAAGGCGAGTATGACGCTGACATCCGACTCGAAGGCTGTCAGTACACCGGCGCACGCTGGATCACCGCTGACACCCCGCAGGAGTTGAAAGCATTTTGCGAGGCCTACCCGATGCGCATGGCGCGCGACGCGGCCAACACGCTGGCTTACCTGTGCACCAGCCCGTATGACGTGCGGCTGGCGCAGGAACGTTTTCCCAAGATCCATTTCCATCCACTGCGAGAACACGCGGGCTTAGCTTTGCAAACGGCAGGCTAAAGATGTTGCCCCCACGCTTGTCACTGCGTGTACTGCGCTGCCCCCCGAGGGGGACGCAACCCGCCTTGGGGCGGTCCGGCGGCGGGTTATCCCTGTGAAGCCACTTGCCGACTGGCCAGCCTCCCAGCGCGGCCAAATCATGGGGGTATTCACCGACATCGACGACACACTCACCACCGGCGGCGCGATCACGCCCGATGCACTGCAGGCGCTGGCTGATCTGAAGGCGGCAGGGCTCATCGTGATTCCCATCACCGGACGCCCGGTGGGCTGGAGCGAGCCGTTTGCCGCCAGCTGGCCGGTCAACGCGGTTGTGACCGAGAACGGTGCCGTGGCGTTGATTCCCGACCCATTTTCGAACGAAAATGGACTCCAGACCTCGCAGAATATGCGTAAGCCGCTATCAAAAAGATACCAGCAGGACGTCGCCACACGTGCCAGTAACCGCACCGCGATGCAGTCAGTGGCCGAACAGGTGCTGCGCGAAGTGCCTGGCGTGCAGCTGTCGCGCGACAGTGACGGGCGCGAGACCGATCTGGCCTTTGACTACAACGAGTTCGCCCATCTGCCGCCTGAAACCGTGCAGCGCGTTCTGGCCTTCTTGCAACGCGAGGGCATGCAAACGACCGTGAGCAGCATCCACATCCACGGCTGCTTTGGCAATTTCGACAAATGGCAAGGCGCCAACTGGATCGTGCGCGAGCTGTTCGGGCGCGATCTTGAGCAGGAGCTGGACCGCTGGGTTTTTGTGGGTGACTCGGGCAACGACCAGGCCATGTTCGAGCACTTCACGCACAGCGTGGGCGTCGCCAACATCCGCCACTTTGCCGACACTCTTACCCACCTGCCGCGCTATGTCACGCCCAGTGAACGCGGTGCCGGGTTTGCAGAGGTAGCGCGTGCCCTATTGACTACCCGTTAAGCAGACGAGTCGCCCCCTACTTCGCGTTCAAATCATCATTCTTGAAATACTTGGTGCCCTGAATGGTGGCCTGCAGTGCCAGGCCGTTTTCAGTGAGCTGGTACAGGTTAACTCCGGGGGCCACGGTAATGGCGCCTGCCGCGGCACCGCCCTTGTCGCCGGCCTTGGCGGCAGCGTCGGCTTGGGCGCTGGCCTCCCAGCCACTATTGGTGAACTGATTGAGTTTTTCGGTGGTGGAGAAGACAAATACACCGCGGAAGTCTTTCACGCCCAGCCCGATGCCAAAGCCGCCCGAGACCATCTTCATGTAGACGTCCTTGCCGCTGCGGTTGTCGTGCGCCACGCCTGAGCCACCGGCCGCGGACAAGAAAATCAGGTTGATGCCGACGTTGCTGAACACGGCGTAGCCCGCGGCCTTTTGCACATCGGCGCGGGCGGCGGGGTGCACCTGGTACAGGCGCTGTAGTGTGGTGGCGCGCATTTTTTGGATTTCAGCCCGCTGCTCTGCGGGTGTTTCTGCCATAACTTGGCCTGCCAGACCGAGCAGCCCGAAGGCAAGCGACGCGGTGATGGCGGCACGCTTGCCAATGGTAATATTTCTCATGGTACGGGACCTCCGGTTAAAGGAGCAGGTTAGCCCGGCCCGTAGCGCGGCGTCAAGCCCCTGTAAACCCCTCCAGCAGGTTGACCGCATTGACGCCCACCTCGGCCACGGCATAACCACCTTCGAACACAAATGCGGTGGGCAAGCCGGCCGCCGCAATGCGCTGCCCCACGGAGAAATAGTCTGTGCTGGCCAGCGTGAAGCCGGCAATGGGGTCGCCCACAAAGGTGTCCATTCCCATTGAGACGACCAGCGCCTTGGCACCGTAGTTCGCGATGGCTTGAAGCGCAGTGTCCAGCGCCTGCGACCACGCCGCAAACCCAGTGCCTCGCGGCAGCGGCAGGTTAAGGTTGTCCCCCAGCCCCGCACCTGTGCCGCACTCGTCGGCATGCCCCAGGTAGAACGGGTATTCGGTACGCGGATCGCCGTGGATGCTGGCGAAGAACACGTCTGGCCGGTCATAAAAAATGGCCTGGGTGCCATTGCCGTGGTGGTAATCAATGTCCAGAACCGCCACCTTCGATATGCCCGCCTCTTTTCCTGCATCCAGCAGGTGCTGCGCCGCCAGTGCGGCGTTGTTCAGAAAGCAGTAGCCCCCAAAAAAATCGGCCCCGGCGTGGTGGCCCGGCGGCCGACTCAGGGCAAAGGATGCGCGCTTGCCCTGCACCAATTGCTGCGCGGCGCTGAGCGCACAGTTGGCACCGGCACGCGCTGCCACCCAGGTGCCTGCGGTAAAGGGCGTGCCCGCGTCAAACGAATACAGGCCCATCCTGGCCGCAAAGTTTTCGGGCTCGATGTCGGTGCGAAAGCTGCGCGTGGGCCAAACCGAGGGCAGGATGTCTTTGCCCGCATTGGCCGGGTCCAGCGCCACCCACTGTTGCCACGCGGTGGCCAGAAAACGCAGGTAGCGCGGACTGTGGACGCGCTCCAGTACGGCGTCGTCAAACGCTTGGGGTTGCTGCACGGTGCCAAACTGGCGGCGCTGCAACTCTGCCAGAACATGGTCGGCGCGGGCCGGCACTTCAAAGCAGGGCACCAGCTCGCCCCGAAACATCTCAAACTTGCCCTGGTGTTGGGCGTGCAGATGGTTGTAGAAGGTGATCATGGTTGTGGAAGTGTCACACATACGGCTAGCCCGGGCCGGGCATTGCGCACCGTAAAGCTGCCGCCGTGCGCCTGCGCGACCAGCTTGCATAGGTACAGGCCCAGACCCACACCGCCGCCGTCGCGGGTGCGGGCGGTGTCGGGTCGGTAAAAGGGCTGTGCTAGGTGAGGAAGGTGGTCTTCCGGCACGCCGGTCCCAAAATCGCGCACGGTGAGCTGCACCGCGCCGTTTGCCGTTTGTGCCAGCTGCACTTCGGGCGGCTGGGCCGCATCCACGCTGTGGCGCAGCGCGTTGTCCAGCAGATTGCGCAGCAGCAGACGTATGCGGGTGCGATCCAGCTGCAGCACGGGTAAATCGGACTGCAGGTTTTGCACGATTTTGGGCGCATCGTTCAGCGCGTCGCCCAGCGCAGCGACCACCTCGGCCACCAGCAACGACAGATCGGTTGGCTCGCGGTGCAGCGCGGCATGCGGGCTGGCCAGGCGTTCACTTTCCAGCAAATCAGTCACCAGGTCGCGCATCTGGCCCAGGTCGCGCAGCAGGGCCGCGCGGCTTGGCTGCACCTCGGGCGTTTCGGGCAGCAGCTCGGTGTTGAGGCGGGCGCGGGTGAGCGGGCTGCGCAGTTCGTGGCTGATGGCCAGCAGTAGCGTGCGTTTGGCTTCCAGCATCTGGTGGATGTCGGCACCCATGGTGTTGATGGTGGTGGCCAGCTCGCCCAACTCATCCGGGTGGTGCGCATGGCGCACGGGTATGGCCTGGGCAAAGTCACCCGCGCCAAAGCGCTGCGCGCCGGCACGAATGTCGTCCAGCGGGCGCAGCATGCGTCGCACACGGGAATAGGCCACAGCGGTGAGCACCAGCAACAGCCCAAGAGTGATCCAGCCGATGAAGCGGGGGCGGTCGTGCCAGGCCTGCACGCTCAGGCCAAAGCGGATGCGGTGGCCATCCACCGTCGTGCGCTCGAAGAAGCGCGGGGCCTCATTGCTCCAGCTGTTGGCATCGGCAGTGCTGTCGCGCAACCGGTGATCGTAATCGGGCTCATTGGGGTTGCTGCGCCAGTTGACCAGCGGGCCGCTGATGCGCACGCTCAACGGCAGACGCTGCACCAGTGCCTGGGCCGCCTCAATGCGGGGTGGGCTGCCCAGGTCGGCAGCCAGTTTATCCACATAGTCCACCACCAGCGGGCGGGCAGCATCGCGCCAGCCGATGGACAGCGCCCTTTGCATGCCAATGACAAAGATGGCCGTCATCGCCAGAGCCAACAGCAAGAACATGGCAACCAGCCGCACGCGCAGCGAGTGGGCTAGCGCGTGGCGGGCGCGGTGGTGCCAGTGGACTTTTGACCTCGCGCCTTGGGGCGGCCCTGCGGCGCTCATGCCTGCCTCCGGGCCAACGCCAGCGAATAGCCGGCATTGCGCAGTGTTTTGATGCAGTCCAGGGGTTCCAGCTTCTTGCGCAGGCGGCTCACCACAATGTCCACCGCGCGGGTGTACAGCTCGGCATCATGGCCGCGAAGCTGATTCAAAATATCGTCGCGGCTGAAGACTTTGCCCGCATGGGCGGCCAGCAGGTGCAGCAGGTCAAACTCGGTGCTGGTCAGCTCCAGCGTCTCGCCCTGGCGCTGCACGCCGCGTGTGACGGGGTCGATCACCAGACCGTCGAACACCAATCGCCCAGGGGCAGAAATCTCAGCATTCACAGCGGGCGCAGCCACCCGGCGGCGCAGCACGGTTTGCAGCCGGGCCACCAGTTCGCGCGGCTCGAAGGGTTTGGGCACGTAGTCGTCCGCGCCCAGCTCCAGCCCAACGACCCGGTCCATCACGTCGCCGCGCGCGGTCAGCATGATGATGGGGATGTCGCTTTCCTTGCGGATGGCACGGCACAGGGCAAAGCCATCCATCTCGGGCAGCATCACATCCAGAATGGCGGCGTCCAGCCCACCCTGGCGCAGTCGCTCCAGGCCGGTGCTCGGACGCAAGGCGCACTCCAGCACCATGTCAAAGCGCGTAAAGTAGGCCGCCAGGGGCGGACCCAATTGCGCGTCGTCATCGATCAGAAGTATGTGGTGCATGGCACCCCGACTTTACCCGCGACGGAACCAGTGGCCACGGCCTTCCATATAGTCGCGCACCTTCTGTTGCTGCGCGGGGTTCAGGCTGTCGTAAAAGTCGGCCAACGCGGCAATCACTTCGGGGCTCTTGGTCTGCAGGGCAGTGGCCTTCTCGGTGATGAGGGTTTGGGCGCGGGCCTTGTCAAACTTGTCGCCTGCCACCAGCGCCTTCATCTCGGCACGGGGGTCCGTGGTCTGGCCGATGAGCGCGGTGCGTTGCTCATAGAGCTTGTCACCCAGCGTGGCCAAGCGCTTCTTTTGATCGTCATTCAAGTCCAGCTTGCTGGCGGCCTTGCTGACGATTTTGTCGCGCTTTTGCGTGTATTCCTCGGCGCTCAGGTTGCTGCCAAACTCGTGGTCGCGGTGGCCGCAAGCCGACAGGCCAGTCACCAGCACGGTGACACCAAAGAGGGCGAAGAGAGAGCGTTTGATCCAGCGTTTCATGGCAGTAGTTCCTATTAAAAAAGGTGTTGAACAGGACTGCAATGGTGCCGGGGCACGGGGCTTGGGTCATCTCTGCGCGGTATCGGTTTGTTTCGGTTTGTTTCAGCAAGCCCAGCCTGGTCATGGTGCAGGTGGAGCCTCAGGGTGTAACAAGTTTGATGTCAAGCCAATAAGACACCGACATCAGACCTCACATTACATATCACAGTAGGCCTTGCAGAAGGCATCCAAAGTCAAAATCGGGCAACCACTGGCCTGCTCAAACTCTGCAGCAATAGCCAGCAAGTCTCGATCGCCAGACACCAGCACTTGCGCCTTGCCCACGACTGCCAAGTGCATAAACGGCTCGTCGAGCACATCACGACACTTCGGCACTTGGGGCGGTGGCTGGGGGATACGCACTGTCTCGGTGTAAGGCAGGTAGTCGGCCAGCAACTCTTCCTGGTCCATTTGCGAGAGGCGAAACTTGGGGTAGGCCAGCACCCGCACCAGCTCTTGCCCCGTGGCGGTGCTGGCCAATGGCAACAACACGCCCTTCTGCCACGCCCGCCGCACCTGCCCTGCCGCCCCACCGCCGAACACCAGCGCAGACAAGACCACGTTGGAGTCCAACACCACACGCACTGGGGCGCTCATGTTTTGGTCTGAGCCTTTTTGGCCACCGTCTTCTTGGTCTTCGCGGGGGGGACGGCATATGACGCCACCGGCTCGGCAGCCATGGCTGGTACGGCCTGGGGCGCTCTGGCCCAGGCCACGGCTTCGGCGATGTCGGCATCGGTGAGGTTGAGTTCGGCAAGCTTGGCCCGGACGGCGTCCCCGCGCTGAATGCGCACCGGCGTTAGGATGATCTGTCCGGCGCGGGTCTCTACATCAAAGTATTCCGTGGCACCCACGGCCTGCGTCACGCTCTTGGGCAGCGTGAGCTGATTTTTGGAAGTGATTTTTGCAAGCATGGGCTATAGCGTAAAGTAAGGATTCCTTACTTTAGCAAGAAATCACCATGTCGTCCATCTGCAACTCCTGCAGTGTGCGCCCATCCGCGCCCTTCCAATCCACTCGCCCATTGGCGCTGCGGCCCAGCACTACAGCGGCGGTGCTGGGGGCGTTAAAGGTGTAGTCCCGTGTAAACCGGTAGAACTCGCCACGACCCGCGCTACAGCTTGGTGTACTTGGTCGCCGTGCCACGAACCAACGCAGCGGGATACTTCTCCGCATTGACCAGCATCTTGGCGTGGGCTGCCGCCAACAGATCAATGTCCAATTTGTCGCACAGCTGCAGCAGGTAGAGAAAGACATCGGCGGCCTCGGCGGCCACCTGGGCCTTTTTGTCGGGTGACAAAGACTGGCTTTGGGCTTCGGTCAGCCACTGGAAGTGCTCCAGCAGTTCCGCCGCTTCGACCGACAGCGCAGAGGCCAGGTTCTTGGGCGTGTGGAATTGCTCCCACTCGCGCTCGCGGGCAAAGGTGCGCAGAGCATCCACCAGCGGTTGAAGCGGGTCAATTATTGATGAAATCATGCCATACCCCCGTGGAATATGCGCTAGCCGCTATTATATTTGTAGCAATCCGGTGTGCCATACGCTTACCGCGCCAGCACCGCAGCCAGTGCCACCCCAGTGTGCGTGCCCAGCTTGACCACCGCTTCGGGGGTTGCAGCCGCCACCACCCGCCCACCGGCGTTGCCGCCGTCGGGACCCAGGTCGATCACCCAGTCGGCCTCGGCAATCACGTCCAGATCGTGCTCGATGACGACCACGCTGTGGCCGGCATTGACCAGTCGGTGCAACACATGGATCAACTTTTCCACATCGGCCATGTGCAGCCCCACCGTGGGCTCGTCCAGCACATACAGCGTATGCGGTGCCTTCTGCCCGCGCCGCCCGATGTCGTCACGCACCTTGCTGAGTTCAGTCACCAGCTTGATGCGCTGCGCCTCACCGCCGCTGAGGGTAGGCGACGGCTGCCCCAGGGTCAGGTAACCCAGCCCCACGTCTTTTAGCAGTTGCAGCGGGTGGGCTATGGTCGGCATGGCGGCGAAAAATTCCACCGCTTCGTCCACCTCCATCTGCAGCACATCGCCAATGTTCTTGCCGCGCCAGGTGACGGCTTGCGTCTCGGGGTTGAAGCGCGCACCCCTGCAGGTTTCGCACAGCACCTTCACATCCGGCAAAAAGCTCATGCCAATGGTGCGAATGCCCTGCCCCTCGCATCCGGGGCAACGGCCCTCGCCGGTGTTGAAGCTGAAGCGGTTGGCCGCGTAGCCACGCGCCTTGGCCTCCAGCGTGTCGGCGAAGAGTTTGCGAATGGTGTCCCAAAAGCCGATATAGGTGGCCGTACACGAGCGCGGCGTCTTGCCGATGGGGGTCTGGTCCACTTCGAGCACGCGGTCCACCGCTTCAAAACCGGTGACGCCCTCACAGCCGGTCCACGGGATGGACTCGCCCGCGTCCAGCGCGTCGCGACCCGCTTTGGTACTGCGTTTCTGAACTGCGGTTTGCACGTTGGCCAGCAGCACATCGCGGGCCAGTGTGGATTTACCGGAACCCGAAACCCCAGTAACCGCGACCAGCCGCTTGAGCGGCACGTGTGTGGTGACGTTTTGCAGGTTGTGCAAATAAGCGCCCTGCACCGTGAGCCATTGAACCGGCTGCCCAGCCGCGCCAGC
>JAIPDC010000083.1 GCA_021737865.1 Rhodoferax sp. | reverse complement strand
GCCCACTGTGGGAAACCTATGTGATTGAAGGTTTGCCAGGGGGCCGGTTTGCCACTTACAGCAAAATTCACCATGCTTTGGTGGATGGTGTAACCGGTGCCCGCATGGCTGCAAACAGCATGTGCTTGAATGACACCGAGCACAAGGCGCCACCCTGGGCACTGCCGTTTACCCACCATCCAGCATCGCGGCGCAAGACCGCACCGCCAAGTTTCCTGCAGCAACTAGGCAATGCTGCGCGGGCAGGTAAAGACATATTGCCAGGCATTGGCAGTGGGTTGTGGGACATCGTGCGTGCGTCCTATGCTCAGGGCGCAGCGGCCCTGCCCTTTCAGGCGCCACCGACGCCTTTCAACGTGGAAATTTCAGGCTCGCGACGGTTTGCGGCCCAGTCATACTCGCTTTCCAGACTCAAGAACATTGGCAAGGAGACCGGTGCAACGGTCAACGATGTGACGCTGGCTATTTGTGCCGGTGCTTTGCGAGAGTATTTGATAGCACAAAACAAATTGCCGAAAAAGCCGCTGGTGGCCATGGTGCCCGTGTCCCTGCATGGAGAAACCGATGTCGGGGGCAATCAGGTTTCCCTGTTGCTGGCCAGTTTGGCCACCCATGTTGCCGACCCGGTCAAGCGACTCAAGCGCATTGTCGAGTCGACCTCCGAGGCCAAAGAGCGCCTGACCCAGATGCCAAGATTGCAAAAGATGGCCCACGGCATCACGTCTATCTCTCCGTTTGGCGCGGGCATGGTGACGGGTACGGCTGAAAAACATCCGCTGTTCAACCTAGTCATCTCCAATGTGCCCGGACCGCGGGAATCGCTCTACCTCAATGGCGCGAAGCTCGATGAGACATACCCTGTATCAATCCCCACGCATTATCTGGCGCTGAACATCACCATCAGCGGTTATGGCGACCGCCTGGGCTTTGGCTACATTGCGTGCCGCCGTTCGGTGCCAGCGCTGCAGCGCATGCTGGACTACACCAACAATGCCATTGTGGAACTGGAAGCCGCACTGGGTATCAACCAACCTGAAGTAAAAGCAGCCAAAACGCCTGTCAAAAGAACTCGCAAAAGGAGCGTGGACTAATTTAGGCGCCAAAAATCTCAGGGTGCCGCAACCATTCCCATTTCGGCGTTGCTGAGCAGCGCTTCCATGTTCATGACAATGAGCATGCGCTCACCCACGGTTGCCAAACCCAGAATAAAGCGGGCGTCAATGGCGGATTCAAACTGCGGTGCGTCCTTGATCATGTTCGCATCCAGATCGACGACGTCTGAAACCGCGTCGACAACAGCACCGATCACTGTGCCGTGCAACCTCAAAATGATCACCACCGTGAATTCGTTGTAGTCAACCTTGGAGATGTTGAGTTTCATGCGCAAATCCACAATGGGAACGATGACCCCCCGCAAGTTAATAACGCCCTTGATGAAGCTCGGCGAGTTCGCCATTTTTGTAGGTTCTTCGTACGAGCGAATCTCCTGGACGCGCATGATGTCAATGGCGTAATCCTCATCGCCCAGACGCAACGTCAAGTATTGGCCCGAATCGGCTCTGACAACGTTAGATCGCTTTGTCTGCTGATCAAAATTTCGGGGTGACTGGGCGGTTTGCATGATTTTCCTTGACTTACCGACGCTTCAATGTCTCTCGCGAAGCGCCGCGTAAACCATCATACACTTCGCCGGTTTCCCGGCAATCAGCCTGCGTTCAGGCTTGTTGCTTGTTGTAATTGGCAATGCCTTCCAGGATTTCCTGGCGTGCAGACTCCGGGCCTTCCCAACCCAGAATCTTCACCCACTTGCCTTCTTCCAGATCTTTGTAGTGCTCAAAGAAGTGGGCGATGGTCTTCAAGCGGGCGGGGCTCAAGTCTTCCGGCTTTTGCCAACGGGTGTAGAGCGACAAGATCTTGTCGGTTGGCACTGCCAACACTTTTCCATCCATACCTGCTTCATCTTCCATTTTCAGGATACCGATGGCGCGGCAGGTCACCACTACGCCAGGGATCAATGGCACCGGGGTAATCACCAGTACATCAACCGGGTCCCCGTCACCAGAAATGGTTTTGGGAACATAGCCATAGTTGGACGGGTAGTGCATGGACGTACTCATGAAGCGGTCCACAAAAATCGCGCCGGTTGCCTTGTCAACTTCGTATTTGACGGGGTCAGCGTTCATCGGAATTTCGATGATCACGTTAAAAGAATCAGGCGCGTTTTTACCGGGGGTGACGTTATCAAGGGACATGGGTACTCTCTAGGCTGTAGGAAATTGTTGTCTTAGGTCAGTATTTACCCTCATTTTACTGACTCGGTACTTGCGACCGCGAAAATCCCCTATTTTTCAAGTTACAGTCCGCGCGTTGGCCAATCAACTCCGTACCGCTCGGTTGGGCTGGAGATTAGAGGAAGCAACGCAGTGGGGGCGACGCTGGCGTTGCTCCTTCCTTCGCGAAACAACAGTAGAG
Organism: Rhodoferax sp.; assembly: GCA_021737865.1. GTDB lineage: Bacteria > Pseudomonadota > Gammaproteobacteria > Burkholderiales > Burkholderiaceae_C > Allorhodoferax. The sequence continues at coordinate 11,617 of JAIPDC010000083.1, read as the reverse complement.
GAGTATTTATGACAGGCAACTCAGCGCTTATCTTGGCGCTTGTCTGCGGGTTCATTGCCGTAGGTTACGGCTTCTGGGCACGCAGCTGGATTCTTTCCCAGGACGCAGGCAACGCGCGTATGCAGGAAATCGCCGCGGCGATTCAAACCGGTGCGGCGGCCTACCTGGCTCGTCAATACAAAACGATCGCCATGGTTGGCGTCGTCCTGGCGATTTTGATCGCCGTATTTCTGGACCAACTCAGTGCCGTCGGCTTCGTGGTCGGCGCGGTGCTGTCCGGCGCTTGCGGCTTCATTGGCATGAATGTGTCTGTCCGGGCCAATGTGCGTACTGCGCAGGCGGCCACCAAAGGCATTGGCCCCGCACTGGACGTCGCGTTTCGCGGCGGCGCAACCACCGGCATGCTGGTGGTGGGCCTGGGTCTTTTGGGCGTCACCGGATTCTTCTGGTTCCTCGTAGGCAACGGTAACCTCACCCCGGCCAGCAATATGGCAGTGCTGCTCAATCCCCTCATCGGGTTCGCATTCGGCTCCTCGCTGATTTCGATTTTTGCCCGTCTGGGTGGTGGAATTTTTACCAAAGGTGCGGACGTCGGTGCTGACTTGGTCGGCAAGGTCGAAGCGGGCATTCCCGAAGATGATCCACGCAACCCGGCCGTTATCGCCGACAACGTGGGCGATAACGTCGGTGACTGCGCGGGTATGGCGGCTGACCTGTTCGAGACCTATGCGGTGACCTTGATCGCGACCATGGTTTTGGGCGCATTGCTGGTGACCGGTGGCGGCATGAGCGCAGTGGTGTATCCGCTGGCTTTGGGTGCCGTTTCGATCGTGGCTTCCATCATTGGCTGCTTCTTCGTCAAGGCCTCCCCTGGCATGAAAAACGTGATGCCGGCCCTTTACAAAGGTTTGGCAGTTGCGGGGGTTTTGTCACTGATCGCGTTCTTTTTTGTTACCCAGTCCATGATTGCCGACAACGCTTTGGGCGGAACCGGTGCACAAATGAAACTGTTTGGTGCCTGTGCTGTTGGTTTGGTTCTGACCGCCGCTTTGGTGTGGATTACTGAGTACTACACCGGCACCCAGTACCACCCGGTGCAACACATCGCGCAGGCGTCTACCACCGGTCACGGCACTAACATCATTGCCGGTTTGGGCGTGTCCATGCGCTCGACCGCCTGGCCTGTGATCTTTGTCTGCATGGCCATCTATGCGGCGTATGCATTGGCCGGACTGTACGGAATCGCCATTGCAGCCACTTCGATGCTGAGCATGGCAGGGATCGTGGTCGCACTGGACGCCTACGGCCCTATCACCGACAACGCAGGTGGCATTGCCGAAATGTCTGAAATGCCAAAGAGTGTTCGTGACATTACCGACCCTCTCGACGCCGTGGGTAACACCACCAAAGCCGTGACCAAAGGTTATGCAATCGGCTCTGCCGGCCTTGCAGCCCTGGTGCTGTTTGCCGATTACACGCACAAGCTGGAAGCCTACGGACGCCACATCACATTTGATCTGAGCAACCCCATGGTGATCATTGGCTTGTTCATCGGTGGTCTCATTCCCTACCTGTTCGGTGCCATGGCGATGGAGGCTGTGGGCCGCGCTGCGGGCTCGGTTGTGGTTGAAGTACGCCGCCAATTCCGCGATATCAAAGGCATCATGGACGGCACCGGCAAGCCCGAGTACGACACCGCGGTGGACATGCTGACTACCGCGGCCATCAAGGAAATGATGATCCCGAGTCTGTTGCCTGTCGTCGCGCCCATTTTGGTGGGCCTGATCCTCGGCCCCGCTGCGTTGGGTGGTTTGCTAATGGGCACCATCGTGACCGGTCTGTTTGTGGCCATCTCCATGTGCACCGGCGGTGGTGCCTGGGACAACGCCAAGAAGTACATCGAAGACGGCCACCACGGCGGCAAGGGCTCTGAGACCCACAAGGCCGCCGTTACCGGTGACACCGTCGGAGACCCCTACAAGGACACCGCCGGCCCCGCGATCAATCCGCTGATCAAGATCATCAACATCGTGGCCCTGCTCATCGTTCCATTAATGATGAAGATTCACGGCGGCTAGTCCACCGCACGCTACCAAGCCCGCTGCGTGCGGGCTTTTTTATGGACAATAGCCACCATGACAGAACGCTTTAGCCCCAAAGTTATTCCGCTGGTCGATCTGCGCGCCGGCGCGTACTCAATTCCAGCGGCGGCGTTGATGCCAGCGAGCCGAATGGCGGCGAGCGGACTCGTCAGCGATGCCTTGGGGCGCAATTTGCGTGACCTGCGCATCAGCGTCACCGATCGCTGCAACTTTCGATGCAACTACTGCATGCCTAAGGAAATATTCGATAAAGACTACGCTTACCTGCCCCACGCAGCGCTCCTGTCGTTTGAAGAAATTGTGCGGATTGCGCGGCAATTTGTGGCCCATGGTGTCCAAAAGATCAGGCTCACGGGCGGTGAACCCCTGCTGCGCAAGAACATTGAAAGGCTGATCGAACAATTGGCCGCCTTGCGCACCCTGGACGGCAGCCCGTTGGATTTGACGCTGACAACCAATGGCGCACTGCTGGCACGAAAAGCCAAAGCGCTGAAGGCAGCAGGCCTGCAACGGGTTACGGTGAGTTTGGACGGTTTGAACGATGCTGTTTTTCGCAGCATGAACGACGTCGACTTTCCTGTTGCCGATGTTCTCGATGGCATCCATGCTGCACAGGCAGCAGGGCTTGGCCCGATCAAAATCAACATGGTCGTAAAACGTGGCACAAACGACCAGGAAATACTGCCCATGGTGCGTCACTTCAAGGGCAGTGGCATGGTGCTGCGCTTTATTGAGTACATGGATGTCGGTGCCACCAACGGCTGGCGCATGCACGATGTCATGCCCTCCGCCGAGGTTATTCAGCACATCGGATCGGAATTATCGCTAGTGCCGCTTGACCCAAGCATTGCCGGAGAAACAGCAGAGCGCTGGGGGTTCGCCAACGCCTCGGGCGAACACGACCAAGCAGCCGGAGAAATTGGAGTCATCAGCAGCGTGACCCAGGCTTTTTGCAGTAGCTGCAACCGTGCCCGTCTCTCGACCGAAGGCCAGTTGTATCTGTGCCTGTTTGCCAACCAGGGGTACGACCTGCGCAGCCTGGTGCGCAGCGGTGCCACAGATGAGGACATGGCCTCTGCCATTGGCCACATCTGGAGTGGGCGCAGCGACAGGTATTCGGAATTGCGCGGCGCCATGGGGGCCGATGCAGGAACCGGTAGCCGACGCGTCGAGATGAGTTACATAGGAGGCTGAACCTCGGGCGTGCCGCTGGCGTAGAAGCGGCAGAGCATGGTAATCAGGGCGACAAGGTTTCCCGAGTGGTCACCGGCCCGTGGCCGCTGAAACGATCCAATGCCAAGTAAATTACCGGCGTGATGTAGAGCGTCACCGCCTGTGAAAACACCAGGCCGCCCACCACTGCCAGGCCCAGCGGCTGGCGCAGTTCCGAGCCAGCACCAAGGCCCAGGGCAATGGGCAAAGCGCCCATCAGTGCAGCCAACGTGGTCATCATAATGGGACGGAAACGCAACACGCAGGCTTCGCGGATTGCCTGTTCTGGCGTCATGCCATGGTGCCTCTGGGCATCCAACGCGAAGTCGATCATCATGATGGCATTCTTTTTGACAATGCCGATCAACAGCAAAATCCCGATGGTTGCTATGACCGTGAGGTCTTGACCAAACAGCATCAGCGTGGCGAGCGCTCCGACCGCCGCGGATGGCAGTCCTGCCAGAATCGTCAGTGGGTGAATGTAGCTCTCGTACAGCACGCCCAGCAGAACATAAATCACCAACAAAGCAGAGACAATCAAAACCGCCTGATTGCCCTGCGAGTTCTTGAACACTGCCGCCTCGCCACCGTAACTCGTAATGATGGATGTTGGCAGGCTAATCGATTCCCTGGCCTGGTCAATGCGTGCGGTCGCATCTCCCAAGGCTGTGCCGGGTGCGAGATTGAACGACACCGTAACGGCTTGCAGTTGCCCAACGTGGTTGATGGATGTTGGCCCCACAGCACGCTCTACCTTGGTAAAGGATGCCAGCGGAACCAATGCTCCGGTAGACGAACGGACATAAATATTGTTGATGGCACTTTCATCCATCTTGGACTGCGGTGCCACTTCCAGAATCACCTGATAGCTGTCGGTCGGCAAATAAATCGTCGAAACCTGCCGCTCACCAAAAGCGCCAAACAGCGCCGTTCGGATAGCATCAATCGATATGCCCAGTGCGTTAGCCCGGTCCCGGTCGATATTCAGTTGCGCTTGCAAACCACGCAACTGTGCATCGCTGGTTACATCCCGAAACATGGGGTCAGATCGCAATTTTTCCTGCAATTTTCCAGCCCAGTCGTTCAACTCGTCGGCACGAACACTTTGCAAAATGTACTGAAATTGGGCTTTGCTGGACCGTCCCCCCAGTTGCAGGTTCTGAATGGGTCGCATGAAAACGCTGATGCCGGTGACTTCTCGCAATTTGCGCCGCAAACCTTCGACAACCTGCTTCATCGGCAGACGCTGGTCACGCGGTTTAAGGGTAATAAACATACGCCCGGAGTTCTGCGCACCACTGCCTCCGTTGAATGAACTAACGGCAAAGACATTCGGATCTGACCGGATCGCTGCGGCAGCACGCTCCTGCAAGCGCACCATCTCTGGAAACGACGTGTCTTCTGCGGCCTCCGTCGTCACCGTAATCTGACCGATATCTTCCTCCGGAAAGAACCCCTTGGGAATGACATTAAAAAGCCAGGCGGTGCCAACAAAAGTCACCAGCGCCACAAACAGAACCGACTTCCGATGAAGCAGCGCTACGTCAAGGGTCCGCCCATATATGCCCAGCGTGACATTGAACCCGCGCTCAAAAAAGTTGATCAGAAAACTGTGCTTCTTTTCGTGGGGTTCCTGGCTCAGGAAACGGCTGGCCAACATGGGCACCAAGGTCAGGGAAACAAATGCCGAAACCAGGATGGACAACCCCACCACCACCGCGAACTCGTGGAACAAGAGCCCGATGACTCCGGGCATGAAAAAAATCGGTATAAAAACGGCGATCAGTGAAGTGGAAATGGAAATGATCGTGAAGCCCACTTCACGTGACCCTCGCAGTGCCGCATTGAAAGGCCCTTCCCCGTTCTCGACGTGGCGCATGATGTTTTCCAGCATCACAATCGCGTCGTCCACCACCAAACCCACGGCCAACGTCAAGCCAAGTAAGGACACATTGTCGAGGCTGTAATTCATGCCCCACAGCAACGCGACGGCGCCAATCAATGAGACAGGCAATGACAGCGTGGGAATGGCAGTCGCAACAAAGCGCCGCAAAAATAGAAAGATCACCAGCACGACCAGGGCAATGGTTCCCATCAGGGTCAGTGTCACATCGTGCAAGGCCTCCCGCACCGACAAGGAACGGTCATTGACAGGTGTCATGCTGACCGACTGTGGCAACTGTTCCTTGATTTTTGACAGCGCCAACTTGACCGCATCCACGACCCGCACTGTATTGGCTCCCGGCTGTCGCAAAATGGCCAGCGTAATCGAGGCTTCTCCGTTCAAATTGGCATAAGACCTGACAGACTCTACGCTATCCTCCACCGCAGCCACATCCCTCAAACGAACGGGGATGCCGTTGCGACTGGCGACGATCAGTTGAGAAAATTCACCCGCATTTCGTAACTGCTTATTGGCCTGCAATACCAACATCTGCTTAGCCCCCTCAAGCGTGCCAACCGGGGTATTGACGTTTGATGCGCGCAATGCGGCCGACAGTTCATCCATGCTGATGTTGCGCGCTGTCAGCGCATCTGGTTGCACACGTACGCGCACCGCGAAGCGCTTGGAGCCAAAGATATTGACTTGTGCAACCCCGGCAATCGTAGACAACGTGGGTGATATCAAATGCTCGGCATAGTCCTGCAGGTCTGACAGGGGCATGGACGGCGATGTCAATGCCACCAGCAAAACGGGAGCATCCGCAGGATTGACTTTGCGGTAGGCCGGCAGTTGCGTCATGTCCTGCGGCAAAGATCGTTGTGCGCGCAACAGGGCAGCCTGCACATCCAGTGCAGCCCCATCGATGTTGCGCCCTTCATCAAACTCCAAAGTCAGGGAAGTGTTGCCCAAGGTACTCGTAGAACTGATCAAAGCCAGCCCGGGAATGGTCTGAAACTGCTTCTCCAACGGCAGCGCAACCGATGTCGCCATGGTTTCCGGGTTGGCACCCGGCAAGGCCGCAAACACATTGATGACCGGCGTGTCATAACTGGGAAGTGCCGCGACCGGGATGCTTCGGTAGGCAATCACTCCCGCCAGCACAATGGCCAAGTTGAGCAAAACCGTCATCACAGGACGGCGGATAAAAAGTTCCGACAAATTCATGGCGCTGCCGAGGCGGGGGTTGCTGACGCGCGAGCAGATGAAGCAGCGCCACCCGGGCCCGGTGTACGCTCCGAAACTGGCGTGTCAGGTCGAAGGTTTTGTCGCCCCTCCAGGACAATTTTGTCACCCGCAGATACTCCTGTCACCGCTGAATCTTCGCCCTGCGAAGCCACCAACTTGACTGGGCGCAATACCGCTTTGCCGTTGTCGGCAACATAAACGATAGAGCCCCTGGTGCTTTGAATAATGGCCGTGGTTGGGATCACGACGGCATCTTTCAAAGTATGCGAGAGCAACGTAGTCTTCACGAAAGCCCCCGGCCACAGCTTCGAGTCGCGGTTGTCAAACCGTGCCTTGACCTTGATGGTTCCGGTCGCCGCGTCGACTGCATTGTCAACAAACTGCAACCGCCCTTTGATATCACCCTTTACATCAGCAAGCTTGGCGCTCACCGTCACCCCCCCCGACTTCAGACCTTCCAGAACAGCATCCAGATTGCGCTGCGGCAGGTTGAAGCTGATATTGACGGGGTCAAGCTGCGTAATGGTGACCAACGCCGTCTGATTGGCCTGCACTGCCGTACCGGGAAAGACGTTGACGGCACCCAGCCGCCCGGCACCCGACGCCCGCACACTGTTGTACGACAGCGCGAGTTGCGCTGCATCCAGCGCAGCACGGTCAGCCACCAGATTGGCCATTTGGGCATCGACCTGGGCCTGAGTCGAGTCCAATGCTCCTTGCGAAATGAAACTCTTTGCCATCAGATCCCGGCTACGAGCAAGTTGACGCTGTGCATCCGCCAGCACCGCTTCGTCCTTGGCCATTTGAGCCCGCACTTTGGCTACATTGGCCTCGTCCGGACGGGGGTCGAGCGTGAACAGCAATTGCCCTGCCGACACAAATTGCCCTTCCTTAACGTGAACACGGGTAAGCACACTATTGGTCTGGGGCTTCACCTCAACACTGGCCACCGGCGTCACCGTACCTATGGCTTCGATGAGGACATCAAAATCCCGCTTCTTGGCAACGGCCGTCGTAACTGATACCGGCCCGCCCGGTGATCGGCTGCCCGATGCTGGTGCACTTGCAGGGTTGGCGGCGCTAGCCGGGCCACCTCCTGGTGTCGAACCTGAATTGGATTTGTCGCTGCAGGCGACCAAAAGAAAAGACGCCGCAATGGCGCCGAGCACTAGTATCTTCGTGAGAATTTTTGTATTCATGGGCGAGGCAGATTATCGACGCAAAGCAGCATCCACGCCCAGGTTCGCAAGAGCATCAGCCCGCTCATTACCCGGGTCGCCGGCATGGCCTTTGACCCAGCGCCAGTCGATCGTGTGGCCACCATGTAAAACCAAAAGATCTATTTGCTGCCACAAATCCACATTTTTGACCGGCTGCTTGGCGGCGGTTTTCCACCCCTTGGCCTTCCACCCTGCCAGCCATTCGGTAATGCCTTTGAGGACGTATTGGCTGTCGAGGTGTAGGGTTACCACACACGGCCGCTTGAGTACCGTCAACGCCTGAATCACGGCCATCATTTCCATCCGGTTATTGGTGGTCCCTATTTCGCCGCCAAACAACTCTTTTTCGCTCCCGTCAGTGGAGCGCAGCAATGCACCCCAGCCACCGGGACCGGGATTGCCTTTGCAGGCACCGTCGGTGTAAATAACGACTTCATTCAAACTGATTTCTCCATCATTCAATGATCGTGCAAACGGTTGGCCACCGAAACCGGATTACGTACGCTGGCCGGCGCCGCCTTCCAGGCAGCTCCCATCAGGCGCACGCCATGCACCCGCTTCACTGCCACCAGGAAATAAGCTGCCCCAAATATGGGCCACCAGCGCGGCCCCGCTCTGTCCATCCACTCCATACGCTGCAGCCACTTCTCGCTGGTAACCCCTGGCCGGTAGCATCCAAACTCACCGACCTCCACCTCAAAGCCCAACAACCTCAGCCAGTCTCGCAGCCGCCAATAACCAATGAACTCGCCGGCCTGCGGCAAAAATGTCTGGTCAAAACCCATCTTTCGATACAGGTGGCTGCGCCTTTGCTGCAATCCCCACAGGCTAGCAGGATTGAGGCCGCAGATCACCACCCTGCCCTCGGGCACCAGTACCCGTTCAACCTCTCGCAAGGTTGCGTGGGGGTCGGAACTGAACTCCAATGTATGGGGCAGCAAAACCATATCCAGGCTACTCGCCGGAAATGGCAACGCCGAATAATCACATAAAAGCACAGGTTGCTGAATTGACATCTCTGCGCCAACCTGCAGGTGCTCGGTGGCCAGCCACTGGTGCGGCATACGGTTGGCCTTCAGTCCATTGAGTTCGGGCACGCCCAACTGCAGCGCGTGGTAGCCGAAAATATCGACCACTGCCGCATCTATGCGTGCTCGCTCCCAATCCAGCAGATATCGCCCTGTGGGAGTTTGTAGCCAATCGTGCAAACCTATAGTTTTGTGGTATGTTGGTATAAATTTACTCATCATTTCACAATGCAGCATCCGCAGCAATCTGGTGACTGATAGGTGTCGCTGACTATAGCCTCAACCAGCACCCAATCGATGTTACTGGCGGACTGATTCTGCCTTCGAAAGAACATCCCGAACACCCATGAAAGAGAGTTTCACATTTTCGCTGTCCGCCAGCCAGGTCTCTATTGTCCTGTAGCTTGCGCCTTCCGAGCGCTTCGCGAGCATCCTTCGGATTACTTGTTGTTCGTCGGCGCGTGGGACTTTTACACCGTCCACAACGTCATAGCCAAAAGCCCTTTTTCCGCCCGTGAACTTACCCTGAGATTTCTTCAGTTGCTTGACCTCTCTAATACGAGTGGCAATCCGTTCACGCTCAAAGGTCGCAAAGGCAGCCAGTATGGTGAAAACGATGGCGCCGATGCCGTTTCCAGTTACGTCACCACCCAAGTCAATGAAGTGGATGTGAACGCCTTTAGCTTTCATCTGATGAAGGACGTTGAGCGCGTCACGGGTGTTCCGAAAGGCTCGATCAAGTTTAGGAAAGACGATCATGTCGCCAGCAATCACCTGTTCGACCAGACGCTTACCCTCGGGTCGCATTTCAAACTCAATGCTTCCGCTCACGCCAGCCTCGACAAACACGTTAGCGCTATCTAACTGAAGTCCATGAGACTCGGCGTAGCTGATGACCTGCCGCCGTTGAGCTTCTAACGATTCGCCTTCGCGTGCTTGTGTAACCGTGGACACACGAACGTAACCAAAAACTGCCATCTTTCTTCTCCCTTGGTCCTGTCGAACCGATGGGCAATTATTGGCTTTTGGGGAATAAATGTAAAACTAACGATCCTAATGTTTACAGGCTGTAATCCACACTAAAACATGGTTTACAAATTATGAAATTCGCGGCTTTGACTGACGGTTATTGGGGGTCAACAATTCGTGTGTTTCAAGACCTAATGCTTGCGCAAGCCGTTCCACATTGTCTAAAGAAATATTCCGCACTCGACGTTCAACATGTGCGACGAACGTGCGATGCAATCCAGCCTCGAACGCCAGAGCCTCTTGTGACCATTGGCGTTCTCCCCTTAACCTAATCAAGTTGACAGCCAAGACTTCCCGAGCAACAGCGGGTGTTCGGCAACTTGTGTCAGTTTTAGGGATCATTCAGGGAAGTTTTTCCCCTAACACTGTTTAAGTCAGCCGCTTTTAAGTCACAATATGTCCATATCTAAAAAGTGGTGATAGAGACGGATCAGTAAGTCCGCAAGTTGGAGCCACTTCTCGCAAGCTTCATTAAGGAGAGGTGTATGGGGCATACAGCCGTGCATGTCGCAGTGAATTGGACGATCGGATCGAACGCATGACACGTTCCACAGTCACGTCGCAGAAAGCAAAGTACGAAACGTTTAAGCGTGCTTTTGACAACGTCGCAGCGTACAGAAACCAAGAAAACTATTTGGCAGCCTATGTGGTTACGTTTTCAATCATTGAAGACCGATTGCGGGCGCTATATGTAGTTTGGTATCGGAAGAAAAATAACTCCGATCCCACGTCAAGACAAATCAACGACTCGCTCGTGAAATTGGTCAACATACTTGCCAACGATCAAATCATTTCTGCAGAGTTGGCAGCTGATCTAAAGAACGAAGCCAGGCGGCGCAACGAGTTGATGCATGCGGCGATGTGGAATTTAGATGCATTTTCCAATGAAGCCGTGGAAATGGCGTTGAAAACTGCTCGAAATATTAATAGTGCGGGACGCAGAGCTGCAACTAAGCTCAAGAAAATTTTAGTTTGAGTCGCTGAAAATGAATTTGAATATTTTTCACTAAATACGATTCAGTATTTGATAATAGTTTAACTTTCACCAAAATAATTGAGGCTAATCATGAAATTAATAGTATCATTTCTTTCAATTTTGTTACTTATAGTCGGGTGTTCGTCTAAACAAGAACTCACTTGCGGAGACGATGCCGTTAAAGCCATGGTAGATGGTCAGATAAAGGAAAAATTAATCGGTGAAAAACCAAAACAAATGCTAGCTATGGTAGATATGAAAGAGCTTACCGATGCAGAAAAAAAGGTATTTGAACCATCATGGAGTAATCTATTTAAAGATTACAAAATTGACTTTAAAAATTTTCGAGTTGTAAGTGCTAATAAGGATACTGGTGCAATTGTTTGCGAGGCGGAATTTGCATCCTCAATCTTTGACGTTAGCAAATCCACGGAAAAGAAGATATCAGAAACTCAAACTGCCGGACTAAACGAGATGTCAGGTATGCTTGGTATATCATTAGTCGGTGCGAAAATGACTCCGGACGGTGGCGAATCCGAATACACCGTTAAATATCAAGCTCAGAGAACCGAAGATGGCAAGTCAGTAATAGTCAAGCTGTTAGGCAATTCAATACCTGCCAACAAGGTAAATATTATCAATCAGCAGGCGTGGGCTTCAATATCACTTATTGCAGACAAAGCTTATAAAGACGATTTGGCAAAACAAGCCGCTCAAGCAGCCTCACCCGCTGTAGTTTCCCCGCCGTCGACTGCTTCAGAGCCCCAGACGACAACTGTTACGCCACCTGCTCCAGCTCCAGCACCAGCACCAGCACCAGCACCAGCACCAGCACCAGCACCAGCACCAGCACCAGCACCAGCACCAGCACCAGCACCAGCACCAGCACCAGCACCAGCACCAGCACCAGCACCAAAGGC
>JAIPDC010000082.1 GCA_021737865.1 Rhodoferax sp. | reverse complement strand
GGTGTGGACTTCGGTGCTCCCAACTTTGATGACCAGCTTGATGAGTTGGCCTTGTTGTCCCAATCGGCAGGCATGTTGCCGGTTGCGCGTGTCACGTGCAAACGTCGGGCCCCTGACGCCGCATTGTTTATCGGGTCCGGCAAGGCCGACGAAATCAAGCTTCTGGCCACTCAACTCGGCGCGAGGGAAGTCTTGTTTGATCAAAGCCTGAGTCCGGGCCAGCAGCGAAATTTGGAGCGCCACCTTGAATTGCCGGTCAATGACCGGACGTTTCTGATTTTGGAAATATTTGCCCAGCGCGCGCGTAGTCATGAGGGCAAGCTACAGGTTGAGCTCGCAAGGTTGCAGTATCTGAGCACTCGGCTGGTGCGTCGGTGGTCGCATTTGGAGCGTCAGAGTGGCGGAATCGGGATGCGCGGTGGTCCTGGCGAGCGCAAATTGAGCTTGATGGCCGGATGATTGGTGAGACCATAAAGCGCACCAAGGAGCGTCTGGGTAAAGTTAAACGCCAGAGAAAAACCCAAAGGCGTCAGCGCGAAAGACGAGATGCATTCAATATTTCACTGATCGGCTACACCAACGCCGGCAAGTCGACACTTTTCAATGCATTGGTCAAAGCCCGCGCGTACGCAGCCGATCAGTTGTTCGCAACCCTCGACACAACAACCCGTCAGCTCTATCTTGGTGAGGCAGGTCGTTCTGTGTCACTTTCCGACACGGTCGGATTTATCAGGGATCTGCCCCATGGCCTGGTAGAAGCCTTTCAGGCAACGCTACAGGAAGCTATCGATGCAGATCTACTTCTGCATGTGATTGATGCGGCCAGTCCAGACTATGTTGAGCAAATTCAGCAGGTGCAGAGTGTGCTCAAGGAAATTGGCGCTGATGCTATTCCTCAACTATTGGTGTTTAATAAAGTGGATGCATTGGATGCAGATCACCAACCGACTCGATGGGAAGATGAGTTTGAAATAGACGGCGTGCAGACCCCGCGTATTTTTGTCAGCGCCAAGGATTCGACAGGGCTACCGCTACTGCGGCAGCGGCTGGCTCGCATAGCCAGCAAGCCGGAAACAGCAGCACCCGGGACGACCGATGGCCCCGAGGGCCTTGGGGATGAAAGCTGATTAGGCACAATAGGGAACAGACCCATGAACAATGACGAAATGAAAACCTCGATTCGTGCTTTTACAGCCAACCCTATGTTGCCGTTGCGCAAGATCGGAAGAATGTTTAATTTAAATGACTCCCGGTGGGGCCGCGGAGATGACAAGGCCGCAGATTCGGGCAAGCCCGAGGCGAAGCCACCTGAGGTTGAGCCAACGGTGCCTCCTGCCGATAACGGTAAATCGACCGGAAGACCGACCTCTGGGCCCCCTGACCTTGATGAACTCTGGAGGGATTTCAATCGTAAGCTGGGAGGTCTTCTGGGTAAGCCATCGCAGCCGCGCCGTGGTGGCAGTGGCGGAGGCGGCGGGGGCTTCCAGCCTGACATGAAGAGTGCGGGTATTGGTTTTGGACTCATTTTGGGTGTCGTGGTCCTGATTTGGCTCGGAACCGGGTTTTTTATTGTTCAGGAAGGTCAGCAAGCCGTCATTACACAGTTCGGGAAATACAAGAGCACGGTCTATGCGGGTTTTAACTGGCGACTGCCATTTCCCATTCAACGCCACGAACTTGTGTTTGTGACACAAATTCGGTCTGTTGATGTCGGGCGCGATACGGTGCTCAAAGCCACCGGTCTGCGCGAGTCTGCGATGTTGACACAGGATGAAAACATTCTGGACATCAAGTTTGCTGTGCAGTACCGGTTGAATGATGCACGAGCCTTCCTGTTCGAGAGCAAGAACCCGGCTGAAGCGGTTGTTCAGGCAGCAGAGACTTCGGTGCGCGAAGTCTTGGGCAAGATGAAAATGGATGCCGCACTGTCCGAGGAGCGTGATCAGATCGCCCCGCGCGTGCGGGCCATGATGCAATCCATTTTGGACCGCTATAAGGTCGGAATTGAGGTTGTTGGTATCAATTTGCAGCAAGGTGGGGTAAGGCCGCCGGAGCAGGTGCAAGCATCATTTGATGATGTACTAAAGGCTGGGCAAGAGCGAGAGCGGGCCAAAAACGAAGCGCAGGCTTATGCCAATGACGTCATACCTCGTGCGGTCGGTTCCGCATCACGTCTGAAGGAGGAGGCTGAAGCCTACAAGGCGCGGGTCGTTGCTCAGGCTCAAGGTGATGCGCAACGCTTTCGGTCCGTCTTTGTTGAATACCAAAAAGCACCGCAGGTGACGCGGGATCGCATGTATCTTGATGCCATGCAACAAATTTACAGCAACGTAACCAAAGTCATCGTGGATTCCAAGCAAGGCTCCAACTTGTTGTATCTGCCACTGGACAAGATCATGCAAATGGGTGCATCAGGCGGTGATGCCGGTGTCGCTGTTTCTCCGGCTGCCAATGCTCCTGCCCATGCAGTGCTCCCGAATGCTGCAGTCAACGATGCCCGTAGCCGCGAAGCGGTCCGGACGCGTGAACGTGAATCCCGCTAGGAGCTCCCCATGAATCGGATTGGATTGATTTTTTCGTCACTGCTGGTGTTGATTGCACTGGCGAGTTCGACCTTGTTTGTAGTTGATCAGCGCCAGTTTGGTGTCGTGTATGCCTTGGGTCAAATCAAGGACGTCATCACCGAGCCTGGACTGAACTTCAAGCTCCCGCCACCATTTCAAAATGTGTCGTACATCGACAAACGTTTGTTGACGCTGGACAGCACAGACTCTGAGCCCATGCTGACGGCCGAAAAACAACGTGTTGTCATTGACTGGTATGTGCGCTGGCGCATTTCTGAGCCTACAGAGTACATCCGCAATGTGGGCTTGAACGAAGGCGCGGGTGCCAGCCAACTCAACCGGGTGGTTCGCAACGCCTTTCAGGAAGAAATCAACAAACGCACGGTCAAGGAACTGCTGTCGCTCAAGCGGGAAGACCTGATGAGCGATGTGAAGGCGGAAGTGCTGACAAAGGTGCGAGGTAGCAAGCCTTGGGGTGTCGATGTCGTTGATGTCCGGATTACGCGGGTAGATTATGTGGAAGCGATCACTGAGTCGGTCTACCGGCGCATGGAGGCCGAGCGAAAACGTGTCGCCAACGAGTTGCGTTCAACGGGTGCAGCCGAGGGTGAAAAAATTCGCGCCGATGCCGAGCGCCAGCGGGAAGTGACCATTGCCAACGCCTACCGCGATGCCCAAAAGATCAAGGGCGAAGGTGATGCAGAGGCGGCACGGATTTATGCGGATGCGTTCGGGCGTGACCCCCAGTTCGCCCAGTTTTATCGTAGTCTGGATGCCTACAAGGCCAGTTTTGGTAACAAAAGCGACGTCATGGTCCTAGACCCATCATCCTCTGAGTTCTTCAAAGTCTTTCGCGGCGGCGTGGCTCCCGCGGGAAATGCAAAGAAGTAAATTTTGAGCGGCGACACGATTTGGCTGGCGCTTGCCCTGGTGCTGGTCATTGAAGGCTTGTTCCCGTTTACTTCACCCGGCGGTTGGCGAAAAATGTTTGCGCAATTGCTGGCGCTCAGTGACGGACAGATCCGTTTCTTTGGCTTGTTCAGCATACTGGGCGGTTTGGTGATGATTTGGTGGGTATCACCGTGAGAACCGGGCGACAAGCCCGGTAAAATTGCGTTTTTAATAGCCTCCTAATTTCACATGTCAGCTTGGGTCTTGCCGGATCACATTGCCGATGTGCTGCCTTCTGAAGCGCGCCACATCGAAGAAATACGCAGGGACCTGCTGGACATGGCCCGTTGTTATGGCTACGAGCTTGTCATGCCCCCGTTGCTGGAGCATCTGGAGTCGTTGCTGTCCGGAACGGGCGAAGCGCTCGACCTGCAAACCTTCAAACTCGTTGATCAACTCTCGGGGCGCATGATGGGCCTGCGTGCTGACAGCACGCCCCAAGTGGCGCGCATTGACGCCCATTTGCTCAACCGCGATGGAGTAACCCGCCTGTGTTATTGCGGCCCTGTGCTGCATACCCGCCCCAGTGGCCCCCATGCGACCCGTGAACCGCTTCAATTTGGCGCCGAGATCTATGGCCACACAGGCCTGGAGGCTGATCTTGAAATTCTGACGCTCGCACTGGATTCACTAAAAGTGGCACAAGTGGGTGCTATCAGTGTCGATATGGCCGACGCGCGCATTGTGCACGCCCTGTTGAAAGATGTTGCACTGGACACCAAACGGTTGGCTCAGGTCCATGCAGCTCTGGCGGCCAAGGATGCCAGCGAGTTAAAGAACTTGTTGCGCCATGCACCCATCGCCACAGTTCAGGCCTTAAATGAATTACTACAGCTCTACGGAGACGGCTCAGTACTGGACGAGGCACAGCGATTATTGCCAAAGTCGGTTGAAATTCAAGCCGCTCTGGTGCATTTGAAATGGTTGGCAAGTCATCTGGATGGTGCTGCTGTTTCGTTTGACTTGGCTGACCTGCGCGGTTATGCGTACTACAGCGGCGCCATGTTCTCGATGTATGCCCCGGGTGCCAGCGATGCGTTGGCCCGCGGAGGTCGGTACGATGAGGTCGGTTTGGTGTTCGGACGCAAGCGCCCGGCGGTCGGCTTTAGTCTGGACATCAAGGCGCTCACGGGTGTTGCCGCCGAACGTGCATTGCGTGCGGCGATTCGTGCCCCATGGGGCGAGGCCGCGGAACTCCGTGCCGCCATTGCTGCCTTGCGCCGCAAGGGCGAAACCGTGGTGTGCGTATTGCCAGGGCATGAGAGCCAAGTTGATGAGTTCCATTGCGACCGCGAACTGTTTTACGTCGCGGGCCAATGGGTTGTGAAAGCTATCTGAGAAATATCCCAATGAACAAAACCAAAGGACGCAACGTCGTCGTCGTCGGCACGCAATGGGGCGATGAAGGCAAGGGCAAGCTGGTTGATTGGCTTACCGAAAGCGCCCAGGGCGTGGTGCGCTTTCAAGGTGGCCACAATGCCGGCCATACCTTGGTGATAAACGGCGTCAAGACGGCCCTTCACCTCATCCCCAGCGGCATCATGCGCCCGGGCGTCAAGTGTTATATCGGTAATGGCGTGGTGCTGTCAGCAGCCAAGTTATTCGAAGAAATCGAGGGGCTTGAAAAGGTGGGGGTCGAGGTGCGGTCGCGCCTGCGTATCAGCGAAGCCTGCCCGTTGATCCTGCCATTTCACGCTGCCCTGGACGTGGCACGTGAAGCAGCCCGTGAAAAAGGTGGCAACGCAAAGATAGGCACTACCGGACGCGGCATCGGTCCCGCCTACGAAGACAAGATTGCCCGGCGCGCCCTACGGGTGCAGGACCTGAAGTACCCCGAACGTTTTGCCAATAAGTTACGTGAGCTGCTGGACTTGCACAACCACGTGCTTACCAGCTACCTTGGTTCAACTGCATTTGATTTTGGTCCTACTCTTGCCCCCTATATGGCCGATGGCAAAGTGCTGTTTGAGCCGGTTTACGCGGAGGCCATGCGCCACGCAGAACTGCTGAGGTCCATGATGGCCGATGTGTCGCGCGAGCTCAACGAGGCGCACCATCACGGAGCCAATCTTTTGTTTGAAGGTGCTCAGGGCACGCTGCTGGACGTCGATCACGGAACATACCCTTATGTAACCTCCAGCAATTGCGTGGCAGGGAATGCTGCGGCGGGTTCTGGCGTGGGTCCTGGGATGCTGCACTACATCCTGGGCATTACAAAGGCCTATTGCACTCGCGTTGGTGGTGGACCGTTCCCGACAGAACTGGAATGGGAAACGCCGGGCACCCCCGGGTACCACATGAGTACTGTGGGAGCAGAGAAGGGCGTCACCACCGGACGCTCGCGCCGGTGCGGCTGGTTTGATGCAGCCCTGCTCAAGCGCTCTGCACAGGTGAACGGACTGTCGGGGTTATGCATTACCAAACTCGACGTGCTGGACGGACTCAATGAGTTGATGCTCTGCACCGGGTATGAAATGGATGGTGAAACGCTGGATATTTTGCCAATGGGGGCCGACGACATTGCGCGCTGCAAACCCATCTATGAGGCCATGGAAGGCTGGAGCGACAGCACCGTGGGCGTCACCCAATATGACCGCTTGCCCGTCAACGCACGCTTGTATTTGCAGCGCATCGAGCAGGTGACTGGTGTGCCCATCCACATGGTGTCTACCAGTCCCGACCGCGACCACACCATCATGATGCGCCATCCGTACCTGGCGGATTGAGTCCACTGACATATTTTGTGCGAAATCGGGCTACAGCCCTGGTGAGTATTGCGCGAAGCGCTATAAATGTAGGAGCAAATCATGTTGACTGAAGACGGCAAACACCTCTATGTGAGCTACGACGAGTACCACAACCTGATTGAGAAACTGGCGATCAAAATCCATCAGTCGGGGTGGGAGTTTGACACCATTTTGTGCCTTGCTCGTGGTGGTATGCGACCCGGTGACATCCTCTCGAGGGTGTTTGACAAGCCGCTGGCGATTATGTCAACCAGCTCCTACCGGTCTGATGCCGGTACCGTCCAGGGCAATTTGGATATCGCTCGCTTCATCACCACACCCAAGGGTGAAATTGCCGGCAGGGTCCTGCTGGTTGATGATTTGGCTGATTCTGGCCACACGCTTAATGCAGTCATACACCAACTCAAGAACAACTACGCACCCATTACCGAGTTGCGCAGCGCCGTGGTCTGGACCAAGGCGCTGTCCATCTTCACACCCGATTACTCGGTGGAGTTCTTGCCAACCAACCCGTGGATTCACCAGCCGTTTGAAAGTTACGACGCCATGCGCCCAGAGCAGCTCATCCAAAAGTGGAGCGTCTGATTCACTGAGAATTGTCCATGACCCAGCCGATTACGACACTCATTCACCACCCGTATGCTGCCCCTTCTGGCTTTGACGCGCCACAACCGGGGGTGTTCAAAGCGTCGACGGTGTTTTTTCCGACGGTTGCGGCAATGCGCTCCCGGGAATGGAAAGACAAGTCAGCCTATACCTACGGGCTGCACGGCACCCCCACGACCTATGCGCTAGAAGAGCGGCTCTGCTCGCTGGAAGGCGGGTTGCAGTGCGTGCTGGTTCCCAGTGGTTTGGCTGCGGTAGCCCTAGTGGCCTTGGCTTTGCTCAAACAGGGCGACGAAGTATTGATTCCGGATAACGCTTACGGCCCCAATAAGGCCTTGGCTGAGGGAGAACTCAAAGACTGGGGCATCACCCACCAGTATTACGACCCGATGGACCCGCAAGACCTCGACACCAAGATGTCGAACCGCACGCGGTTGGTCTGGGTGGAAGCAGCCGGCTCGGTGACTTTGGAGTTCCCCGATTTGACCGCCTTGGTGCGTATTGCCAAAGGCAAGGGTGCACTGGTGGCGCTCGACAATACCTGGGGCGCAGGCCTGGCATTCGCCCCGTTTGATTTGCGGCCCGGCGAGGGGGCACCTTTGGGCGTTGATATTTCGGCCCATGCCCTGACCAAGTACCCCAGTGGCGGCGGTGATGTACTGATGGGTAGTGTGATTACACGGGATGCGGGGCTGCACCTGCGCATCAAGCTGGCCCACATGCGACTGGGGCTGGGTGTTGGCGCTAACGACGCAGAAGCCGTTCTTCGAGCCTTGCCAAGCATAGAACTGCGCTATCGTGCGCACGATGAGGCCACCCGCATCTTGGCTCTGTGGTGCAATACCCAGCCAGCCTTTGTGCAGGTACTGCATCCAGCCCTGGGTGACTCCCCCGGGCATGCGCACTGGAAGTCGCTGTGCAAAAACGGTTCGGGCGGCGCCGCAGGTTTGTTCAGCGTGGTCATTGATGCCTGCTACAGCCAGGATCAGGTTGACGCCTTTTGCGACAGCCTGCGCCTGTTTCGTTTGGGTTATAGCTGGGGTGGCCCCATCAGCCTGGTGGTCCCGTATGACCTGTTGTCCATGCGAACCACCTGGCCGGCACAGATTGCGCGCGGCACCTTGGTGCGCTTCTCCATTGGATTGGAAGCCGTTGAAGATTTGCAGGCAGACATCGCTCGGTCACTTCAAATATTGGGTTGATTCAGTGTTTTCCTGAATAGGCGAGGTGCGGTGAAGCCGTTAGGCTATTGACATGAGTCAAACAAGCCCCGGGTCTGAGCCACCTCCTTATGTGCCGCCTCCTTCAGAGGTACCCAAGAAGACCATTCGATCGCTGCACCCAATGCACGTCGTGCAGTGGATAGCGGCCGGTTGGCGGGACATGCGGGCGCATCCTGGCATCAGCGCCTTTTACGGGTTTTCTTTCTGTTTGATGGCACTGGTGCTGGGTGCTGTCTTTCGGTCGAAACCTGAGTACACCATGTCAATCGCGTCCGGCTGCCTGCTGCTGGGGCCGTTTTTGGCGATGGGACTGTACGAGGTGAGCCAGCGACGCGAGCGCGGGGAAGTGCCTCGATTGGGCAGCTCTCTGACCTGTTGGAGGTCGCACGTGCGCAGCATGTCCATGCTGGTGTTGGTTCTCATCGTTATGGAACTGCTGTGGGGTCGGGCATCGCTGGTCGTTTTTGCCGTGTTCTTCAACACGGGCATGCCATCGACCGCCAGCGTGATGCAGGCGGTTTTTAACCCCGATAACTGGGAGTTTGTTGTGGCCTATGCCATTGTGGGTGGGGCCTTCGCGGTGCTGGTTTTTGCAATATCCGTCGTCTCCATACCGATGATTCTGGACAGGGACACCGACGCCATCTCGGCCGCCATCACCAGCATCGAGGTGTTTTTCCAAAACACCGTGGTCATGTTGATGTGGGGAGCGGTGATTGCATCCTTGATCGTGGTTTCGCTCTTGGTTCCGTGGTGCCTCGGGCTGTTGATTACCGGTCCACTTTTGGGGCATGCCAGTTGGCATGCCTATCGCGGAGCGGTGGAATGGCCGGTCGAATCGGCCGGTGACTGACGCTTAAATGGTAAAGTGTTGGCAACTACAGAAAGCACACCTTGGCAACACCCAATTACGGATACGAAAAACGTCAGAAAGAACTGGCTAAAAAGAAGAAGAAGGAAGAAAAGCTCAAGGAGAAGAGTGATCGCAAGATCCATGGCCCCGCTGAGGGAGAGGCACCACAGGACGCTGAACCAGCCGGCGAGGGCGATTCGTCCCCTGATACCAGCACTAGTTAATGTGTCGAAGTGTGGTCAGGCCTTACGAATATTGCAAAACTTGTTTCGCCAGTTGCTGCATGGCCTGAATAGATCGGTCGTTGGGTGAGATGGACCGAGCCAACCCATACTGGACGAAATTGCGCTGCATGGACTGCAGGTACACGGGGTCGTAATGCTGCGTGAGCAGTTCATGCACAACCCCGCGCACTTGCCCCGCCATAACCTGCTCCTTCCAGGCGTTGACAACCACCTTCCCGCGCAATTCCGTCAGCACATCAAGCCGTGAACAAAAAAGTGCGGCGTCTTTGACAAAGAAGTCATAGTCTTCCATCAACAAGCCCACGCGTTCATCCATTGGCAAAGTCAAGTCCAGACACGGGCTGGCCCGCATGCGATCGACCAATGCCGTTGGAATCGCAACGTTCCCTACCTTTTTGCTCTCGCTTTCCACATAGACAACGCGGGTCGGATCATACTGTCGAAGCGAATCCCACACCAAGGAGTCGAATCGTTTTTGCGAGGGCTGAGGTTTGCCGGGAATCGCGCCCAGGACCGAACTTCTGTGGCTCGCCAGATCTTCAAGGTCGAGAACTTGCGCGCCCTCTGCCGCAAGTGCTTGCAGCAACCTGGTTTTTCCTGAACCGGTGGTCCCGCAAACAACCTGAAAATTGAGTCGGGCCACCTGATGCGGAATATCAACCAGCATGGCTGCGCGAAACGCCTTGTAGCCTCCTTCCACCAGCGTCACGCGAAAGCCGATTTGGTCCAGAATGAGGGAGAGTGACCCACTTCGCTTTCCACCGCGCCAACAATAGGCCAGCGGCTTCCAGTCTCTGGGTTTGTCGATGATGTGGCGCTCGATGTGGCTTGCGATGTTGCGCGCTGCAATGGCAGCGCCCCTTTTCTTTGCCTCAAATTGGTTGACCTGCACATACATCGTGCCGATGAGCACACGCTCCTCATCGTTCAGCGTGGGCCAGTTCACTGCACCGGGCAAATGGTCCAGTGCAAACTCGCTTTCGCTTCGTGCGTCGATGATGGTGTCGTAGCTGCCCAGCTGGGCCAAAACGTCAGCCGCGTTCAAAATAGTCAAACTCATGAAATCAGCTTCTTGATGGTCGGCCACACGTTGTTCAAAATGATGGGGTGAGCCATTTCGTTGGGGTGAATGCGGTCGTTTTGAAACAGACGTTGTGTGTCTGGGACATCGGCCACATCTTTCAGCATAAACGGCACAAGCGCCGACTTGCTGGCTTTTGCAACGGTAGCAAAGGTGCCTGCAAACCGGTTGGCGTAGTCAGGCCCGTAATTGGGCGGCACTTGCATACCGATCAGCAACACTTTAGCGCCTGCGCTCTGTGCGGCCACTGTCATGGCCTGCAAATTGTCCTGGGTCATCTGCAGGGGCAAGCCACGCAGGGCATCGTTGCCACCCAATTCGATGATCACCAGCGTGGGCTTGTGCGTTGCCAGCAGAGCCGGCAAGCGTGAGCGTCCGCCCGATGTGGTGTCGCCGCTGATGCTGGCGTTGATAACCTTCGCAATCAGCTTTTCTTGCGCCAGACGCTTCTCGAGCAGCGCCACCCAACCGCTGCCGCGTTTGAGTCCATACTCTGCGCTCAAAGAGTCGCCCACTATGAGAATGGTTGAACTGCGCCCGGGGGATTGTGTTGCCATTGCCGGGAAAGCCCCCGCGAGCCCGGTCAATACGCCAAGCGCGATACAGTGTCGTCGAATCAAAGAGAGTCCCATGAGTGAAGTAATTATTTCTGTTGAGCACGTCTGCAAATCGGTTACCGATTCCACCGGCACCCTGGAGATTTTGCGTGATATCGATTTTGCGCTTAATGCGCGGGAGACGGCCGCCATTGTCGGCGCGTCGGGCTCGGGCAAAAGCACGCTGCTTTCCATCATCGCCGGTCTGGATACGCCCACCAGCGGCACCGTTCGTCTGGCGGGCACCGATCTGTTTGCCTTGGACGAAGATGACAGAGCCGGCTTGCGTGCCAGCAAGGTGGGTTTTGTCTTCCAGAGCTTTCAATTACTTGGCAACCTGACAGCGCTGGAAAACGTCATGCTGCCCCTGGAGCTCGGTGGGCGCAAGGACGCCAGAAAAGCCGCCACGGACATGCTGGCTCGTGTGGGTCTGTCGCAACGGCTGACTTCCTATCCCCGGGTCCTGAGCGGGGGGGAGCAGCAGCGGGTGGCCCTGGCGCGTGCGTTCGTTGTGCACCCCCGCGTGTTGCTGGCCGATGAACCCACCGGCAGTCTGGACTTTGCCACGGGCGAGACCATCATGGGGCTGATGTTCGACCTGAATCGCGAGCAGGGCACCACCCTGGTGCTGGTCACCCACGACCGGGCCATTGCGGAACGTTGCGACCGGCGCATCACCATCGAGGCGGGCAGACTGGTCTAGGAGCCCAGACTCCTTGCACCGATAATCGCAACATGTCATCACCCAAAGTTCTTTTCGGCTTCCATGCCCTGGGCGTGCGTCTCAAGACGGCGCCCCAATCGATTATTGAAATCTATTTTGAACCCACCCGGCGCGATGCGCGTATGCGCCAGTTTCTGGATCGGGCCACCGAGGCCGGTGTCAAACTGATTGAGTCCGATGGTGCGCGCCTGTCAAAGATGTGCGGTGGCCACGGGCACCAGGGCATCGCTGCCCGCGTGCAGGCCATTGCCCAGGTGCATTCCCTGGATGAATTACTCGAAGACCTTGAAGCCGCCAATGCAGAATTGCCACCAGAGCAGCGCACTCAGCCACTGATTCTGGTACTCGATGGGGTCACTGATCCGCACAACCTGGGTGCGTGCCTGCGCGTGGCCGATGGAGCCGGCGTGCACGCGGTCATTGCCCCCAAAGACCACGCCGCCGGCATCAATGCCACGGTGGCAAAAGTAGCCAGTGGTGCGGCAGAAACCGTACCGTATTTCATGGTGACCAATCTGGCGCGAACGCTCAACGAACTCAAGGAGCGCAACATCTGGATCATTGGCACCAGCGACACCGCATCTGCGACTCTTTACCAGACCGACCTCAAGGGCCCGATAGCCCTGGTACTCGGGGCCGAAGGTGCTGGTATTCGCCAACTGACCGCAAAAACTTGCGATGCATTGGTGAGCATTCCCATGCGCGGAGCGGTGGAGAGTCTGAACGTGTCGGTGGCCAGTGGCGTGTGTTTGTATGAGGCCTTGCGCCAGCGCACGGTCTAGACAAGGAAAGCATTTACTATGAAAAAGATAGCTGCTTACGCAATATTGACGGGGGTTGCGACCCTATTTCTTGTAGGTTGTACGCAAGAACAACAGAACAAGATCAGCCGCGATATCCAGAACTGGACCGGAACCAACGGTGTGTTAGAAATCTATGCCGGGGACAAACTGGTGCGCCGCTTCATCAAGGTTGACAAGCTTAGTACCGCCATGGGCACAGATGACAACAAGCCGCGTCCATACCGTTATGGTTATGGCGTGCTCGACGAGAACTTCAATTTCGTTGTCGACCCGGGCGAGAAGAAGGTCTATTTCGAAATCAGCGATTACGCCTCGAACTACCTGTTTTTTGAGAGCCCGCGCTAATCTGGTCGCGCTGCGTCGCCAGCCTCCAGCCTCACAGGAATCCCAGCGCGCCGAGTGCGGCACCGGCTCCGAGCAACCACAGCATGTGCAGTTTGGTGCGCCACACAAGGACTGTGGTGGCGCCTGTCAGCAACCAGGGTTGCCAGTGCTCTAGCGGGTTGCCCATCCCAGCAACGCGATGAACAGCACGTTGGGGCCAGGTGCCGCTTGTGCCAGCGCGATGGACGAGGTGAACTGGCTGTCGGTCAGCCACGCCTTGTCATTGACCAGATAGCTGTGCATTTCGGGTGCCGTGGTGATGGCGCCACCAATAGCCAATAGGGAAAGTGACATGAAGTGCGCCAGCAGCGCAAACCAATCTGCGGCTGAAAAGGGGTGCGTCATGGCCGAGTCTCGGTGGGTCGTGGTGCGCCAAGGCGTCGATAGGCCCAGACACATGCCAGCGTGCCTATGCCCAGCAAAACGGAGATCAGTGGCAGGCGCAGCAGGGCAATGGCGATAAAGCTCAGCACAGCCAGGCCCCAGCAAACCGCCAACCCCATGGGGTTACCTTTGAGAGCGGCTATCAATTTAATGCCAGTCGCAGCAATGAGCCCGGCAGCCACCGCCCCCATTCCCCGCAGGGCACCTTGCACCGCTGGCGCATCAGAAACGCCTCCCAGGATCGCGGCCAACGTCAGCACAATCACAAGGGGAAACGTCAGCATGCCCGCCAGCGCGGCCAGTGCACCGGCAAAGCCAAAATACCGGTCACCGATCATCAGCGACAGGTTGACCACGTTGGGGCCGGGCAATATCTGTGCAACCGCCCAATCCTCCAGAAACTCCTCCAGCGTGAGCCACCGCTTTTTTTCCACCAACTCGCGTTGCACGACCGCCAGCACGCCGCCAAATCCTTGCAGTGCCAGCAGGGAAAACGAAACGAACAGGTCCATCTTCGATTTTGGGAAATTGCTCAACGTGTTGCCAATGGCTTGGTGCTCTGTTCTCTGCATGGTCATGGGCTGACTTTATCGGTTTTATCGGTCTTGCGCGGATGGGTGGGCAGATTGGTTACAGTCGCGGATTGCCCAGTGCATACAGGTGAACAGGATTTCTTACATGCGCAATAGTTTAGTGAACGCGTCCCGACTGATGCGGACATTCGGTTTTGGCTTTTTTACCCTGATGCTGAGCAGCGCCGGGCAGGGTGCAGAGGTACGACTGCGCATTCTGGAGACCACCGACCTGCACATGAACTTGTTGAGCTACGACTACTACCAGGACAAAACCACCGACCAATACGGCCTGGCCCGTACAGTTTCACTGATCAAGGCCGCGCGGACCGAATCACCCAACAGCCTGCTGTTTGACAACGGCGACCTGTTGCAGGGCAACCCGATGGGTGACTATGTGGCCAAGGTCAAACCATTGAAGGACGGAGATACGCATCCGGCCTATCGCGTCATGAACCAGTTGGGCTATGACGCCGCCAATATCGGCAACCACGAGTTCAACTACGGCCTGGACTTTTTGCGCCGCTCC
>JAIPDC010000081.1 GCA_021737865.1 Rhodoferax sp. | reverse complement strand
GTGGTAGCGGGTGCGGGTGCCGGCCCGGGCCGCGTACTCCCATTCGGCTTCGGTCGGCAGGCGGTATTTGCGCTGTTCAGTCTTGCTGAGCCACTGGGCCATGGCTTTGGCGTCGTTCCAGGTGACGTTCACGACCGGGTGATCGTCGCCCTGGGCGAAACCGGGATCGGTCCAGCTGTAGCGGACATTGCGCCCGTCAAATTGCTCGCCGCGCGCACCCTTGGCAATGTGTTGGGCGTTGTAGCCGTAACCGCCAGTGCCGTCAGCAATCGCTTCGGGTACATAACCTGAGGCCTTCAGGAACTGCCGGAACTGCCCCACTGTGACTTCGGTCTGACCCAAAAAGAAGTCTTTGGTGATGCGCACCCGGTGCACCGGGGCCTCGTCGAACAGTTCCTCCAGGCGCTGGCGCTCCATCAGGGGAAAGTCCTTCTGCAGGCTGGCGATGGACTCGTCGCTACCCATCAGGAACTCACCGGCGGGGATTCGCACCAGGGGCATGCCCAGGGAGTTGGAAACTTTGGATACTGCGGATGCAGTGCGTCCGGGGTCAACAGGTGCGCCAGGGGCTAAGGGCGTCTGTGCGCAGGCAGTGATGCCGACCAACACCAACACTACCAGCATCCGGGCCCATATCCAGGCAAGGCGTGCGCGCGAATTTTCAGAAATCGGTGGTTGGCGATCCGGGTTTAAGAGTAGGTAATCCATGGCGCGTATTCTGCACCGTCCAGATGGGCCAGCGAATTGAAACTCAGCAGCATATGGCGCTTGGGAGTGAACAGGAACTCGGTCACCGCGCTGTTGCGGATTTGCATGTTGAGTTCGATGGTCTTCTCGGGGGCGGTGCCCAGAATGTGTCCGATGGCCGTCGATATGGGGCCGCCGCTGCTGACGATGAGTACATTGCCCGTGTGCTCCTTGCGCACGTCGTCCAGCGCGCTGGTGACGCCGCGCACAAAGTCGACGTAGCTGGGCATGCCCTTGGGGCTGACCACGCCGTTCATCCACTGCGTGAGTCCATCGCGCAATAGCCGGAAGTGGTACTTGTACATCTCCGGGGTGTCGGTGGCGGCAAGCGGGTCCGGGTGGATGGCGGCAATCACGGCTGCGCTGTCGAACTCGTTGAGGCCTGGCCTCAAGCTGGGTTGCAGGTCCAGGCCGGCACCTTTGGCGATGCCGGTCCAGGTCTCTGCGTGGCGCTTGAGTGTGCCGGTCAGCACTGCATCAAACACCAGCCCTTTGGCGGCAAAGTATTCGCCCAGGCGCACGCTCTGGCGGTGCCCGAGGTCGCTCAGCTTGTCGTAGTCTGCAGCGCCAAAAGAGGCCTGCCCGTGTCGCACCAGATAGAGATTTCCCATGGGCCAAATCTAAGTCAAGCTTGCTGAGTGCCATGTCGTGGCGGTGACACCCGCGCCTCTTGAGCGCCGCCGCGCCGCGCCAAGCCCCGGTTGCAACGGCGACAATGCCCCGATGATTGCTGCGTATGACCTGTTGGCCCTGTGTGCGGCCGCCTGCTGGGCCACCACCGGCGCGCTGGCGGTCATGCCGGTGCGCCACCTGGGCGCCTTTGCCTTCACGCGCTGGCGCATGCTGATGGTGGCGTGCATGTTGTGGAGCGTTGTGTGGGCCACGGGAAGTTGGCACAGTCTTTCGGTAGACGATTCGATCACCTTGGCGCTCAGCGGCATGGTGGGCATCTTCATTGGCGACACGGCCTTGTTTGGCGCGGTACAGCGACTCGGGCCACGCCGCGCCAGCGTGCTGTTTGCCACCCACGCCGCCTTCAGCGCGGCGTTGGGGTTTGCTGTGCTGGGCGAGCGCATGGGTGTGCAGGCGGCTGTGGGCGGGGCGCTGACCTTGGGTGGCGTGATGTGCGCCATCGTGCTGGGCCGCCACAAGGAGGAGCAGCACGCCTGGGAGTCCGACCACGGCTCACTCAAGCTGGGTGTGGTTCTGGGGCTGGTCGCGGCGCTAAGTCAGGCCGTCGGCACCCTGATTGCCAAGCCCGTCATGTCCGGCCAGTCGGTCGGTTTGCCGGTGGATCCGATTGCCGCATCTGCCGTGCGCGTGTCGGTGGCCTGTGTCGCACATTACGCGATTTTGTGGCTGGGTGTGGGTGCTGCCAAGGCGTACCAGCGGCCCACCCAAAGGGTGCTGCTGCAAACCGCGCTCAATGGTTTTGTCGGCATGGGGCTGGGCATGACTTTCATCCTGATGGCTCTGCAAAAGGGGGACGTGGGTATGGTCGCTATCTTGTCGTCGGTGACCCCGGTGCTGGTGCTGCCCGTGATGTGGTGGCAATTGCGTCGCGCCCCCGCCTGGGGTGCCTGGCTGGGCGCGGGTCTCACCGTTGCGGGGACGGCGCTGATTCTGTTGCGCTAGACCGGTGTGGCAACCCAACTCGGACGTTTGTGCGCCGCCAACCCGTGCCATACTTGGTCGCATATGGTCGAGTTTTGCATCCGATTTCAAATTCCTTTGACGTGTAGTGCGAAGATGATTCTGCGCTGTCTGGCACTGGTTTGGTTGGCCTGCGTGGCAAGCACCGCCATGGCCGAACGCGACCCGCTGAACGAGCCCACGTTCACTACCGTGGGTGATGCACGCTCCATCAACGATGGTGTGGTCACCGCGCTGGCACAAGACGAACGCGGGCTGATCTGGATCGGCACCACGGTAGGGTTGGTGCGGTACGACGGCTACCAGCTGCGCCGCGTGGCCGTGGGCGGCAACCCCGTGACTGGCGCTGCGTCTGCGGCCGCGCCGGTTGGATCCAGTTTTGTGCGCACCTTGTTGTCGGCCCCTGGCGGTGTGATGTGGGTCGGGTTGGATGGTGAAGGCCTGGCCCGGCTGGACACCGAACGCCAGGCCTGGACCCGCTACACCCCGGACCCCAAAAAAGTCGGTGCGTTGACCAACGGCAGTGTGCGCGCCCTTGCGTTGGGCCAGGACGGTGCTTTGTGGGTCGGCACGACCGGTGGCGGCCTGCACCGGCTTGCGCCACAGGGCTCCACCTTTGAGAACCACACGCGTGCCAGCGGAGCCTTGCCCGACGATCGCGTGCAATCTCTGCTGGTGGACCGCCGCGGCGACTTGTGGGTGGGCACTTGGAACGGCCTCGTGCGCCTGCGCCGGGGCGGCCAGCACTTTGAGCCCGTGTGGTCTGATCCCGCCCGCTCCGGCAGTCTGGCCGGGCGCATCGTGGCCATGCTGGGTGAAGCTCCCGATGGCCGCATTTGGGCCGGCACGCGCCAGGGCGAGCTGGTATTGATTGATCCGGCCAGCGGTGAGGGCGTGCAGGCCGAACAGGCGGCCGATTCTCAGGGCACCCGTTTGCCCGGCGCCACGCGCTCCATCACCGCCATGGCCGTGGCCGGGCCCGATGAGATCTGGGTCAGCGGCGCCAACGGGGTGGAACTGCGCGACAGCAGGGACGGCCGCATTGTGACGCGTCTGGTGCGCGATGCCAGAAAGCCCTGGGGTCTGGCCGCCAACAACGTGGTGGCGCTGCTGCGTGAACGCTCGGGCGGCATGTGGTTGGGGAGTTACGGCGGTGGCTTGCAGCGGCACAGCCCAAGCAGCGGCCTGTGGGTGCGCCGTGGAGAGGGTGACGACGGCAGCATCCTGTCCAGTGGCGACGTGCGCAGCCTGCACCAACTGAGCAACGGCGAGATTTGGGCTGGTATGAGTGAACGCGGCGTGGCCGTGCTGGACCCGCAGTTGCGCCACATTGACCAGATCCTGACGAACGACACCGGCCCTGGCCATTCCCCTGGCAAGACGGTGTTCAAGGGTGGTGTGGTGGGCGCCATTACCCAGTCTACCGATGGGTCGGTGTGGGTGGGCGCCGACGGTGGCATCTACCAGTTCAACCTGAAGCGCCAGTTGCTGCGCAGCTACAGCGCCGGCCAGGGCCGCGCCCGGCGCATGTTGGCCACGGCTGACGGGAGTGTGTGGGTCGGAACACAAGACGGCGTGTACCGGCGCGCGGCGGGTGGCGAGCGCTTTGATCGCTTGAGCCTGCAAGACGGCGGTGTACTCAATGGCAACGTCAATGCCCTGGCCGAAGCCACCGATGGCAGCGTCTGGGTGGGGGGCAACAATGGCCTGTATGTAGTGCAGCCGGGTGGGCTGGGCCTGCAGCAGGTGACTTCACCGCCGGACCAGGGGCTGCTGCAAAAGGTGGTCCTGGGGCTGCTGGTGGACCACCAGCAAACGCTGTGGGTGGATACCAACGCTGGCCTGCACCGCATGGTGAGTCGGGCGGGCTCGCAGGGGAGCTTCAAGCTGGTGGCCGAGTCAGGCGGTGCCAGTGTAGGTGCCAACCTGCTGGAGGATGCGCAGGGCCGCATCTGGACGCACCAGAGCGTGTTTGACCCGCGCGACGGCAGCCGTTATGAGTTGGGACTGGCCGACGGCGTGGACATCGGTACCGGCTGGTTCCGCAGCTACGCGCGCCTGGCCGATGGCCGCATGCTGTTTGGTGGCAGCACCGGTATGCTGGTGGTGCAGGCCGAGCACTTCAAGCCCTGGGCGTACTCGCCACCGTTGGTCATCTCGGAGCTGCGCCTGGCCGACGAGCGTGTGCCGCCCGGCACCTCACTGACGCTGACGCCCAAGCAGCGCAACTTCAGCGTTGAGTTTTCGGCACTTGACTACACCGGCCCGGAGCGTCTTCGCTACCGCTACCGGCTGCATGGTTTTGACGCCGACTGGATAGAGACGCGCGCCGATTTTCGTGTTGCCAGCTACAGCAACTTGCCACCTGGGGATTACATGCTGAACGTGCAGGGCAGCAACCGCACAGGGCAGTGGAGCCCACAGACCCTGAGCCTCGCGGTTACCGTGCAGCCCGTGTGGTGGCAGACCTGGTGGGCGCAGGTGCTGGGCCTACTGGCGGGCACGTTGGCCGTGTTTGGGGTGGTGCATTCGCGCACGGCTGTATTGCGCCGCCGTCAGGTCGAGCTGGAAGCCAAGGTGCAAGAGCGCACCGCTGAACTGGAAAACCTGTCGCGTGAGCTGCAGATCAAGTCGATTGCGTTGGAGGCCAGCAGCCTGATCGATCCACTGACCGGGCTGCACAACCGGCGTTTTCTGAACCAGAATCTGGATGCGGAAATTTCACAGGCCTTGCGACGCCACGAAGAGCACCGCCTGCATGGAACGCCGCTGTCCGACGGCGCCGACATCGTGTTCTTCATCCTCGATATCGACCACTTCAAGCAGGTTAATGACCAGTACGGTCACGCCGCCGGAGACGCCGTGCTGGTGCAGATGCGTGAACGCTTGCAGCAGGCTTTCCGCCAGGCGGATTACCTGGTGCGCTGGGGCGGCGAGGAGTTCCTCATCGTTGCACGGGCCACATCGCGCACGCAGGCGTCAGAGCTTGCCGAACGCGCGCGCGCGGCGGTGGTCAACACGCCCTTTGTGCTGGATGACGGCACGTTGTTGCACAGGACCTGCTCGGTGGGCTTTGCGGCCTTCCCGCTGGCGCCGGCCTGGCCGACCGCGCTGGAGTGGCCCGCCGTGGTGGACTTGGCCGACCAGGCCTTGTATGCCGTCAAACACAATGGCCGCAATGGCTGGCTGGGGCTGGTGGAGGCCACGGCCGAGTCAGCCGATGCACTGCGCACGGCGGCCAGACAACCGCTGGCGCAATGGGTGGCCAGCGGCGCCGTGCAACTGGTGGGTGCGCCGGGTCATGCCGCAGTGGATATGCTGCGCATCCCGCTGACACCGCCGACCGCCGAATGAGTATCCCGTGGCGCCCTGTTTATGTGTCAAATGTGGCGCTAACCCCCGTAAATACTGCGTAGACAGCTATTTATTTTGTAGCACGTCGGCCAGCATCGTGCTGTCCACATTGCCCCCGCTGAGCGCCACCCCGACAGTTTGATGGGTCAAACTGTGGCGTTCCTGCATGGCCGCAGCAAAGGCCGCAGCGCCAGCGCCTTCGGCCACGTTGTGCGTGCAGGAAAAGATGTCTCGCATGGCCTGGGCGACTTCGGCATCCGTCACCTGCACGATGTGGTCGATCTCGTCTTGCAGGATGGCCAGCGCCTCGGGGTCGGCCACACGGCAGGCCATGCCGTCGGCCAGCAGCGTGGTTACCGGCGCTTCCACCACCTTGCCAGCGGCGAGCGAGTCGGCATAGGTGGTGGCGTGGGCACTGACCACGCCGACGATGCGGGCCTTGTGACCCAATGCCCGTTTCGCAATGATGGCCGAGCAGGCGCCCGAGCCCTGGCCAATCGGCACGTACACCACGTCGAGTTGCGGCACGGCCTTGAACAGTTCCCACCAGTAGGTGGCCACACCGCGCAACAGGTTGACGTGAAAGCTGGGCACCATGTGGGCGCCGCGCTGTTTTGCCAGAGACATGGCGTATTCACGGCTTTCCTGAAAGTCGGAGCCGTGTTCGATCAGGGTCACGCCCAAAGCGCGCATGGCAGCATTTTTCTCCAGCGAGTTACCGTGCGGCACGACGATGGTGCACGCCACGCCGTGGGCGCGCGCCGCCCAGCCAATGCTCTGTCCGTGGTTGCCGCGCGTGGCGCTGATGACCTCGCTGGGCAAGGCGCCGGACTTCGCCAATGCATCGAAGTAGGTCAGGCCGCCGCGGATTTTGAAGGCGCCCACCGGCGTGTGGTTCTCATGCTTGACCCAGCAGGTGGTGCCCAGTTTCTGGCCCAGCAGGCCCCAGGCGTATTGCGGTGTTGCGGCAAATTCGCGGTAGACCACGCGGGCGCCGTCTTCGATGTCTTGCAGGGTGGGCAGGTTCATAGTGTGACTTCGGCGTTGATGCAGGTGACCGATTCGCCGCCTACCCAGACCTGGCCACTGGCGTCGCGCAGGAGTTGTACCCGCCCGGCCCGGCCCAGACACGTGCCCTGGCTGGCGGTGTAGGACTGGGGTGCGTAGCCATCGGCCATCAGCCATTGCGCCAGACTCGCATTGAGACTGCCGGTGACCGGGTCTTCGGTTACGCCAACCGGTGCGGCAAAGGCTCGCACTTCCACTGTGGGTTCGTCCACGGCGGCTGGGCTGGAGGCAACGCTGGCGGGGCCGAAGGCACGTGCCTCGCGGTTGGAGCGGGCAATCAAAGCCGGTGCGGGCGCTGCCAGTTCTACTGCCACCACGCCCACCTTTACGCCCAGTTTCTTGAGCGCCAAATGGTCCGGATCCAGGTTGAGTACGGTTTGCACGCTGTCGAGCAGCAATCCCAACCACACCGGACCGTTGTCCAGCAGTTGGGCGGCGATGATCTGCGGTGCTTTTAACCCCAAAGCCTGGGTGATCCGGGCCAGCTGTTCGGGGACTGGCGCACTGCGCGTCAGCGGCGGTGCGGCAAATGTCAGGCTGCTGCCTTCGGCTCGGATGTGCACCAATCCTACACCGCACTCCTGCACGATACGCTCGCCGGTGCGCGGCGTGCCGCCGGCCTGTAGCCATGCGTGGCAGGTGCCCAGCGTGGGGTGACCGGCAAAGGGCAATTCGGCACCCGGTGTGAAGATGCGCACCCGGTAGTCGGCTCCGTTGGCAGCGCCCGCAGGCGTAGGCGGCAACACGAAGGTGGTCTCGGACAGGTTGGTCCAGCGGGCAAAGCGCTGCATTTCCTCGTCACTCAGGCCCGTGCCGTCCAATACCACCGCCAGCGGGTTGCCGTAGTACGGCGTGGCGGTGAATACGTCAACTTGTTTAAACGGGCGCTGTCGCATGGCCGGACTCCATTTTTTTGGTTAGCTGGCGCGGTGCTCGGCAATGGCCGCTGCCAGCGCCGCCACACCCTTGCGAATTTCATCGCCATCGGGCGTTACAAACGACAGGCGCATGGTGCGCGGGTCGCCATGGTCGTTATAAAAGGCAGCACCCGGCACAAAGGCCACGCCCTTGTCCACGGCCTTGGGCAACAGATCTTGCGCGTTCATGCCTTCGGGCAGTCGCGCCCACAGGAACATGCCGCCATCGGGCGAGTTCCAGGTCACGTCAGCGGGCATGTCCTTGGCGAGGGCCGCCAGCATGGCATCGCGCTGGCCTTTGTAGAGCGCGCGGATGGTGGGGATGTGGCGGTCCAGAAAGCCGTCTTTCATGACTTCGGTGATCATGCGCTGATTGAAGCCGGGGCTGTGCAGGTCGGCCGCCTGTTTGGCCTGCAGCAGCTTGGGGTACATGATCTTGGGTGCGACGACAAAGCCCATGCGCAGACCCGGTGCCAGCACCTTGGAGAACGAGCCCATGTAGATGCAGCCGTCGGGGTTGCGTGCGCTCAGCGGCGCGGGTGGTGGCGTGTCAAACCACAGGTCGCCATAGGGGTTGTCTTCGATCAGCGGCAGGCCCAGTTCGGCCGCTTTGACCACCAGAGCGGCACGTCGCGCCTCGCTCATGGTGCGCCCGGTGGGGTTCTGGAAATTGGGCAGCACGTAGAGGAAGCGGGCCTTGCTGGCGCCGCTGCCGACCTTACTGGCCAGATCCGCAAGGTCCACCCCTTCGTCGTCACTGGCCACACTCAGCACCTCGGGCTCCATGGGTGTGAAGGCTTGCAACGCGCCCAGGTAGGTGGGCGTTTCCACCAGCACGCGGCTGTCGGCGTCGATCAAAATTTTGGCCACCAGGTCCAGGCCCTGCTGCGAGCCGGTGGTGATCAGCACCTGTGCCGGGTCCACGTCCCAGGGCAGGCGGTCGGCCACCATCTGGCGCAGGGGGGCAAAGCCTTCGCTGGCGGCATATTGCAGTGCGGCTTGCGGCTCAGTGGTCAGCACCTGGGTGCAGGCGGCGGTAAATTCCGCAACCGGAAAGGTTTTGCTGGAGGGCAGGCCACCGGCAAAGCTGATGATGCCGGGCTTCTCGGTCACCTTCAGGATCTCGCGGATCACCGAGGGGTTCATCTTGGCGGCGCGGCGCGCCATGGTCCATGGGGTTTGGGTCATGAGAGTCTTCCTTTTTTAGTATTGTCGGGGCTGATGGCAAACCGCTTGCCGATGAACACCGTGGCCACCACGGCCAGCGCAAACCCCAGTGTGACAGTTTCCAGCGGTTCCCCCAACAGGGGCACGGCTGCCAGAATACTCAAAAACGGCTGCAGCAGTTGCGTCTGGCTGACTTTAAGCGCGCCGCCGATGGCCAGGCCGCGGTACCACGCGAAGAACCCGGCCCACATCGAGAACACACCCACATAGCCCAGCGCCAGCCAGGCTGAGGTGTTGACGCTGTGCGCTGGCCAAGTGAGCAGGGCGCCGGGCAGGGTCAGCGGTAGCGCCATCACGCACACCCAGCAAATAACCCGTTCGGCCCCCAAGGCAGGTGTGACTTGCGCACCATAGACATAGCCCATGCTGGCTGCCAGCACGGCGCCCACCAGCAGCCCGTCGGCCCATTCCAGCCCGAAACCATGACCTTGGGTGGAGGCGCGGTACAACGAAAACGCCACCACCAGCCCACTGCCCAAAGCGGCGCAGATCCAGAACCCCAAGCGTGCCCGCTGGTGCAGCACCAGTGCCGCAATAGCGGCAGTGGCCAGCGGCAATAGCGCCGTGATGACCGCCGCGTGGCCCGATGTGACATGGCGCAGTGCAAAGCCCAGCAGCAGCGGGTAGCCCAGTGCGTTGCCCAACAGCGCCAGGGCCAGCGGTTTGCGCTGGGCTGGTGTCGGGCGGGGTGATTGGGTGAGCAGCAAAAACACCAGCGACAAGGCACCGGCCAGCGTTGCGCGGCCAAAGGTGACAAACCACGGCGACAGTTGCGGTGCATCGGTCGTGCCGGTAGCCAGCCGCGTCATGGGCAGGGTGACGGCGAAGATGGCCACACCCAGAACCCCCAGCCACAGGCCCAGACGTTCGCGCTGGGCGTTCACAACGCGGCCATCCAGACGGCAGTCACCACCAGCACCAAGGCCATGGCCCGGTTGAACAGGCGCAGTCGTTGGCCCGTGCCATCGGGGCCCCGCAGCCAGTCGCGCAAGAGCGAACCCATGGTCGCGTAGAGAAAATTGCTCGCAAAGGCAAAGCACAGCATGGTGGGCACCACAATGGCCAGCCGTTGGGCCGCGTCGGCGTGCCCGGCGACCCATCCGCTCACAATCGCCAGGGCCAGCATCCAGGCCTTGATGTTGACGAACTGCAGCGCCACCCCTTGCCAAAAGCCCACCTTCAATGCGGCTGCGCTGGCTTCACTGAGCTGGCGCGCCTGGCTCAGCTTCCAGGCCAGCCACAGCAGGTAGGCCACGCCCACCGCCTTGACCGCCCAGACCAGCAGCGGCGCGGCCAGCACCAAGGCGCCCAGACCCCAGGCGCAGACCAGCAACAGCGCGCTCCAGCCCAGGGGCACGGCGCAGACAAACGGCATGGCGCGGCGCAGGCCACCATTGGCCGCCAGTGCGGTCGAGAGCGTCGTGTTGGGCCCCGGCGTGAAACTCATCGCCGTGGCCAGCACCAGTAAAGCCGTAAATTCTTGCCAAGTCATGCGCCAGACTTTATAGTTGAAATCAACACAGCACCAGTACAGTTTATGGATCGTTGACGTGATCTGTATGGTTGGCCGGGGCGACACAGGCTGGCTGGCCGGGTTAGTGCATTTTCGCGGGTTGTGCTGTTCATGATGGGTTCCGTCAACGCGTAGTAAAGTCACTGTCCAGTAAGGAGAAATCATGCCAAACACCGAAGCACTTCAAAAGCAAATCGCACAATTACCGGCCTTGGATCGCATCGCCCTGGTGGAGGACATTCTGCAGGGACTGGACGCACCGGATGCCGCAGTCGATGCACTTTGGGCCACGGAAGCCGAAAGTCGGCTTGCTGCTTACCGTACGGGGCAGGTCAAAGCCATCTCATTGTCAGAAGTGTTGGCCAAATACAAATTGTCATGAACTTCAGTTTGCTGCTGCAAGCGCAAAGTGAACTGGATGATGCTTATGACTGGTATGAGTCTCAGGCAAGCGGTTTGGGACAGCGGTTTTTGATCGAGGCAGCCCATGCGTTTGGCCTGATTCAACGTTTCCCCGAAGCGTGGCACCCATTGAGCGCGAACACCCGCCGCTGCCGCCTGAAGCGCTTCCCATATGGTGTGATCTACGCGGTTGAGGGCCAGGACATCATCGTCATCGCCGTGGCGCATTTGCACCGAAAGCCCGGATATTGGACAACTCGATTTTCCTCAGAGCAAGATCAGAATTGAGGTTGCCCCCATGCTATGTTGATGAAAACCGCATCCCAGTCGCTGGCCGACCAGTTGTGCACTCGCTTTGCCGAGCGCATACGCACGCGGCTGTTGGCACCCGGTGCGCGCCTGCCGTCGGTGCGCCAGTGTGCGCAGCAGCAGGGCGTGAGCCCGTCCACCGTGGTGGCGGCCTATGACCAACTGTTGGCACAGGGCTTGGTGGAGGCGCGCAAGAATCGCGGGTTTTATGTGCGAGAAATGGCCGTGGCCCCCGAAAAATATGCGCAAGGTGCTATCAATAGCGTAGCGTTTTCGGCTCAGGCTGGTTTCCAGGCGCAGCACGTTCCGGTGAATGCGACGGCGCTGATTCGTGGCATGTTCCACAGCGGATCTGACAAGCCCCAGCCGGGCATGGGCGTCTTTCCGCCCGACTGGCTGGAGACCAGCTTCATGCCAGCGGCGCTTCGCAAGGTGACCAGCGGCCCTGCGCTGCGGTCATTCTCTCTGCAATACGGGGAGCCCGCCGGTGATAGCGGTCTGCGCCAGTCGCTGTCGCAAAAACTGGTGGCGTGCAATGTGCAGGCGGCACCGAGCCAGATCGTCACCACCGTGGGGGCCACCCACGCGCTGGACATTGTGAGCCGCACGCTGCTGCGCGCGGGTGACTATGTGATGGTGGAAGAACCCGGCTGGGCCATCGAATTTGCCCGCCTGACCGCCCTGGGCATGCGCATCTTGCCCGTGCCCCGGCGCGCCGACGGCCCCGACCTGGCGGTGATGGCGCGCTACTGCGAACTGCACGCGCCTAAGCTGTTTGTGAGTGTGAGCGTATTCCATAACCCCACCGGGTACTGCCTGGCGCCGGGTAGTGCACATCGGGTGCTTCAGTTGGCCAATGCCCACAACTTTCATATCGTCGAGGACGATACCTACAGCCACATTGCGCCGGACCATGCCACGCGCCTGTGTGCGCTGGACGGCCTGCAACGCACCATTTATGTCAGCGGTTTCGCCAAGATATTGGCACCGGGCTGGCGTGTGGGCTATCTGGCGGCACCGCCTGACTTGGTGGAGGCCTTTATCGACACCAAGCTGTTGGCTACGCTAACCACACCGGCTCTGATGGAAAAAGCGCTGGCCTGGTGTATCGACCAGGGTCAACTGCGCCGCCACGCCGAGCGCATCCGCACCCGGCTTGAGCAGGCGCGCGGGCGCAGTGTCAAACTGGCTCTGGCCCATGGTTGCAGCTTTGCCGCGCCACCCGCTGGCCTGTTTGGCTGGGTGGAAACCGGGGTGGATACCGACGCACTGTCGCAGCGCATGCTCGACGAGGGTTACCTGCTGGCCCCCGGCGCCCTGTTCCACGCCGAGCGCCAGCCCAGTACGCTGATGCGTATCAATTTTGCGACCACGCAGGAGGCGCAGTTTTGGGCTGTGTTTGAGCGTTTGCGGTCGGAGCAACGCGGTCAGTGAATGCAGTACCGAGTCTTGTCGACCGTGCGCAGGGGTGGCATCGTGATGTCTAGCCAAGGTAGTTGAACAGCGACAGTTTTTGCACCTGGGCG
This sequence comes from Rhodoferax sp., assembly GCA_021737865.1. Lineage (GTDB taxonomy): Bacteria > Pseudomonadota > Gammaproteobacteria > Burkholderiales > Burkholderiaceae_C > Allorhodoferax. The sequence goes on along the minus strand of JAIPDC010000081.1, from coordinate 1,638 downwards.
TACGACTGTAACGCCGCCTGATAGCCAGTCTGCTGGTTCTGGAAGTCGGATACACCTTTGATCATGTCCAGGTCTTCGGCGCGTGAGCGGTCGCCCTCGACCTGGATGCTGCGCTTCTCCTGGTTGGAAGAAATGCGGTCTGCGCGGTTCAGCAAGTCACCGGCCTGTCCGCGTGCCGATGAGATACGCGACATGCCGATGTCCACGTTGTGCAGCGCCTGCCCCACAGCCTGGGTGGCAGCGTTGCCGTCCACTGCGTTGCCGATGTCGCGGATGGCGTCGTCGAGCACGCTGAAGATGCTGGGCCTTGGATCCAGCTTGATGATGTCACCCACAATCGGCTTGCCGGTGATGTTGACCGTCAGTCCGGGAATGGCTGTGACGGCCATATTTGCCGTGCTGTTGCTCGGATAGCTGGCCGAGCCGCTGAAAGGACCTGTGACGTTCGGGCTTTCTGCAATGTCATAGGTCACCGTCGTGGTGCCCGGCACAGTGGTGGTGTCGACACCCGAGATGCTGATGCTGTACGCCGAGCCGGAAACCAGCGCGGGGTCGGTCAGCACCACACCCGTGGTTCCGATTTGGTGTGTGGGCGCAGCAGGCACCAGCGTAGCGTTAAAAACCCCATCGCGCGCGGGCAAATGCATGAAGGCGCGGTCGCCATCAAGGGCGTACGGAATCGCCACTTCATTGCTCGCCACCTGGCCGGGTTGGCCAGCAAAGGTGTAGTCCTGTGGCAGCGTCTGCGGCCCGACAAAGGGCGCCAATGCGCTGCCCAGTGCGCTGAATAGGGGCAGTCCATTGGTGTCTTTTCGATTGGCCAGGGCAAAAACCTGATCACGGTAGCCCGTCAATTGCGCGGCAATCGCGCTGCGCTCCTGTGCGGTGTGCGATGCATTGCCGGCGCTGACCGCCAGTTCGCGAAAGTTTTGCAAAGCTTCGCCGACATCGGCGAGTGTGCTTTCGGCTTGTGCAATGGAGTTGCGCTGGGATTCAAGCGCACGCTGATCGGTTTCGATGCGTGCCAGGCGGGTGATGGCCCGCTCGGCCTGCGCTGCACCGGTGGGGTCGTCGCTGGCGCGCACCACTTTTTTGCCGGATGTCAGGTTTTCCTGCAGGCTGGAGAGGGACGACTGCCGGCTCATGATGTTGCTTAGCGCCGTGTCATAAGCATTGGCTGACCCAAGTCGAATAAAGGATGACATGGTGGTAACTCCTGCGGGTCCTGATTCAGCGGCTCAGGTTTTGAATCAGTGTGTCAAAAATGTTTTGCGCGATCTGGATCATTTTGGCCGACGCCTGGTAGGCCTGCTGGTATTGCAGCAAATTGGCCGCCTCTTCGTCCAGATTCACGCCTGAAACCCCGGCGCGATCCCGCTCCACATTGGTCGCAATGGTCGCCGAAACTTTGGCGGCGTAGTCCGCGCTTTGGGTGCGAATGCCGATTTGGGAAATCAGGCCGGCATAACCATCCGTCATGGCGGCACCGTCGAACATGGCGACATCGCGCAGGTCCATCATGGCCGTGGCGTTGCCGGCGGACAGGGTTGGGTACAGGTTGGTGTTGACTGTTAGTGTGTCGCCTGCTTTGGGCGTGCCCTGCAGGGTCACAGACCAGTCGGCCAGGGGTGGACCCGT
>JAIPDC010000080.1 GCA_021737865.1 Rhodoferax sp. | reverse complement strand
CCATATCGCAGACCTGTATCCCTACCTCAGCGCGCGCGCCCAAGGCACGCAGGGTCCGGGACAACCGGCGCCATAGCGAATCAGTGGGGTGTGTGCAGTCAGGCCGATAGTGGCCTGAGTAATTCCGCCAGGTCGCTTTCCGTAAACAGCGGCTGTTTGCGCCCGGTCGATCCGCTGTACATGCTGTCGGCCAGCGTGGCCTTGCGTTCCTGCAGTGCCAGAATGCGCTCCTCAATCGTGCCCTGCGCCACCAGCTTGTAGACAAACACGGTGTGCGTCTGGCCGATACGGTGGGCGCGGTCGGTGGCCTGGTTTTCGGCGGCCGGGTTCCACCACGGGTCGTAGTGGATGACAGTGTCTGCCTGCGGCAGGTTTAACCCCACGCCGCCGGCCTTGAGGCTGATCAAAAAGATGGGCACCGCGCCGCTGGTGAACTGCTCAATCAGCGCATCACGGTTCTGGCTTTGGCCGGTGAGCTTGACCCAGGCGATGTTGCGTTGCTTTAGCTCCGCTTCAATCAGCGTGAGCATGCTGGTGAACTGTGAGAACAGCAGGATGCGCCGCCCCTCGGCCACCATTTCGGGCAGCAACTCCATTAGCTGTTCCAGCTTGGCCGAGGTCTTGACCTTTTGCGCTGCGGCTAGTTTCAGCAGGCGCGGGTCGCAGCAGACCTGGCGCAATTTCAGCAGCGCATCCAGGATCGTGATTTGCGACTTGGCCAGGCCCTTGGTGTTCAAGGCCTCGCGCACGGTTTTTTCCATCCCCAGGCGGATGGTTTCGTACAGGTCGGCCTGTTTGCCTGACAGTTCGACCCGCTCAATGGTCTCAACTTTGGGCGGCAACTCTTTCGCAACCAGTGCCTTGGTGCGGCGCAGCATGAAGGGCGTGATGCGCGCGCGAAGTTGGTGCAGCCGCTCGGGGTCACCCTGCTTTTCAATGGGGTTGCGAAACAGCTCCTTGAATCGCTGCTGGCTGCCCAGAAAACCTGGCATCAAAAAGTGGAACAGGCTCCAGATTTCGCCCAGATGGTTTTCCATGGGTGTGCCCGATAGGCACAGCCGGTGGCGGGCTTGCAATTGGCCCACCACTTGCGCGGCGTGGGTGCTGGCATTCTTGATGTTTTGCGCCTCGTCCAGCACCACTATATGCCACTGTGCTTCCAGCCAGCGATCCTTGTCGCGCTGCAACAGCGAGTAGGGTGCAATCACGATGTCGTGTTCCGCAATGGTTCCCGCTACCTCGTGTCGGTCTTTGCCGTGGATCACCAGGCAGCGCAGAGCGGGGCAAAAGCGCTCGGTCTCGCGGCGCCAATTGCCCATCAAGCTGACCGGGGCAATGATGAGGGCGGGGTGGGTCAGGCGACCTGCGTCTTTTTCGACCTGAATGTGGGTCAGGGTTTGCAGGGTTTTGCCCAGGCCCATGTCGTCGGCCAGAATGCCGCCCAGGCCGTGTTCGCGCAGGAACTGCAGCCAGTTCAGGCCTTGCTGCTGGTAGGGGCGCAGGCTGGCTTGGACGCTGGCGGGGACGGCCACCTCGGGCATTTCGGCACGGCCGCTCAGGCGCTGCACCATCTCGCGCAGGTGTTGGGCGCCTTCCCACACGGCGCCATCGCCCAGTGCCGCCGTGGTGCGCATGGCGTCCAGTCGCGAGAGCTTGAGGCTGTCACCGCTGAAGTCATGGTCGCGGTCGCCCACCAGGTCCAGCAGCGCGGCCATCCAGGGCTTGAGCGTGTCAGTGGGCAGGCGGATAAACCCGCTTTGCCCGGCCTGTTGGTTGGGCAGGTAGACGTAGGGCGGAATGTCGGGCAACCCGGTTTCGGCGTTGACCGGGCTGTTGGCGGCCGCCGCTATCAGCTCGGGCAGCAGCGGCAGGATGTTGTGGCGCTGGCCGTTGATCTCCATGCCCAGCGACAAATCGAACCAGGGCGAGGTGGCGCCATCTGCGTTGTCGTCCGCGTGGCTTTGGCCTTGAGGCTGCAACTGGACCTGCAGCGCGTCGGCGTGGGTGATCCAGCCTTTTAGGGCACCGTCCAGCGTCACTTCAAAGCCGGCCTTGCGCAGCACGCGGTAGTCGTTGTCGGCCCAGTGCAACCAGGTGTGCTGGGGGGTGTCGCCGGGTATGCCAAAAATACCGCCTTCCGCCGACACCAGCCCCATGTCCATCAGCCGGGTGATGGCCTCCAGTTCGGCTTCGGTATCGCGGTGCAACAGTACCCGGCCTCGTGAGCCTTCGGTCAAAACGGAGGTGCCCTGGCCCGCCCACCAGCCGCAATAGCCCTGGTAGTCAAAGCGCAGTTGGGCCTGTATAAGCCCCCGGTAGCGCGCCAGATCTGGCGGGTTGGGGGACAGGTGCAGGCGGGCGGTCGGCGTGATGCCATCAAGCTTGGTCAGGCTCTCCAGCACCGGCGGTGCGGGCAGATCACCCAGTCGCTGCATCAGGTCAAGCTGGTGCTTCTTTAGTGCAGAGGGTTGCAGTACCGGGGCTCTGAGCAGCACGGCAAGCTGTTCGTCGGAGATGCCGGGCGCTTGCACCAGGCCACACTGCCCGCCTGCGCTGTCCAGGTACAGGGGCGGGGTGTTCAAAAACAGTTTGGCAGGGGCGTGGTCGCTGCGCCGGTCGGTGCCGGCATGCCCTTGTTGTGTGTCCGCAGTGTCAGCCTGGTGCAGCTTCGCACGCAGGGCCCAGCCAGGCGCACCCCCGTGTGTGGGGGTGACTTCATGCCAGCTCCAGTCCAGCGTCTTCGGTGAGCCCCAGTGCAGCGCCGCGCCCGGGGTGCCATCGGCATTGCAGGCATGCAGACGCCCGGTGCTGGCAGCTTGCTGCAGGGCGATCACGCCGACATGGCCGCGCGGCGTGGCGCCCGGGCTGCCACTGTAGGCGCTGTAGTACGAGCGGTTGGGGTCAGGCATGGCCAGCAACAGTTGCAGTACCTCCCGGTCCGTATTGCTGGCCAGCTCATATGCGGCCTGCCCTGCGTGGGGTGGGGTGCGGATGGCCTTGGGCTTGGCCCATTCGCCGCCGGCCTTGCGGTAGGACACCATGGCTTCCAGGTGCAATTGCTGCGGCCGGGTGCTGGGGCCAACCCCCTTTAGCAGGTAGATGTATTGCTCGGGGCGATTCTGATTGCGCGAGCTGATGGTCGGCAGCGTGCTGCTGCCGCTGGCGCGGTCCATCTCGTAAAACCAGTTCAAGAGGTGGGCCTCGGCCTCCAGGCGCAAGGCTTCGTCCAGCCGGGCCTGGGCTGCCAGTCTTGCGGCTTCCAGTGCTTCGGCAGTGGGGGGTGTGCGACTGGCGGGGCGCACGGCGTGCAGTGCCGCCTCGCTGCCCAGTATGCGCAAGCCCTGGTAAGCCGCCTTCATGGTCAGGGCCACGCCGTGTTTGCAGTTGTAGCCAACCGGGCAGCTGCAGTCGGCGTCCCAGGTGTCAATCTCTCCCGCCTCGGTGAGCGTGAGCTCGATAGTCAGTGTGTAGGGCCACCTCTGGCTGCCCTGCACTTCGCCTTCGAGCAGCCAATACCCATCGGCGGGTGAAATTTTGAGGTCGAGTACCTTTTGTCCGGTATAGAGCAAACGTCCCCGCGTCCAGGTGGCGTTGGAGGTGAGTTCTTCCAGGGAGTTGGGGTTGAACCAGACCCGGCTGACGGGTGCATCGTTATGCATAAAAATGAGCTCAAGCCCTCGTCAAATATGCGTACGCAGCTATTATTTTAATAGCTAATATTTCCTAGGCGGCTGGTGTTCCGGCTTCAGGGGGTGCCGTGGGAGCGCCTGTCAATGCATGACCGGCTTGCTGGTCGGCGTGGTAGCTGGAGCGCACCATGGCACCCACGGCGGCATGTTTGAAGCCCATTTCATACGCCTTGGCTTCAAACATCTTGAAGGCATCGGGATGCACGTAGCGTTTCACCGTCAGATGCGAGGTTGATGGCGCCAGGTATTGCCCGATAGTCAGCATGTCGATGCCATGGTCGCGCATGTCCTGCATCACCTGCAGCACCTCTTCGTCGGTTTCGCCCAGGCCGACCATGATGCCGCTCTTGGTTGGCACACCGGGGTGCAGGGCTTTGAACTTTTTGAGCAGGTTCAGGCTGAATTGGTAGTCGGAACCGGGGCGTGCTTCCTTGTACAGGCGCGGTGCGGTTTCCAGATTGTGGTTCATCACATCGGGCGGCGCTGCATTCAAAATGTTCAGCGCACGGTCGTCCCGGCCACGGAAGTCGGGTACCAGGACCTCGATCTGGGTGCCGGGTGAGAGTTCGCGGATGCGGTTGATGCAATCGGCAAAGTGCTGGGCGCCACCGTCGCGCAGGTCGTCACGGTCCACGCTGGTGATGACCACGTATTTAAGCTTGAGTTTGGCGATGGTTTGCGCCAGTTTCAAAGGCTCGTCTGCATCCAGCGGATCCGGGCGGCCGTGGCCCACATCGCAAAACGGGCAGCGCCGGGTGCATTTGTCGCCCATGATCATGAAGGTGGCCGTGCCCTTGCCAAAGCATTCACCAATGTTGGGACAGCTGGCTTCCTCGCAGACCGTGACCAGCTTGTTGCTGCGCAGCACGTCCTTGATTTCGTAAAAACGCGTCGTGGGGGAGCCCGCTTTGACGCGAATCCAGTCCGGCTTTTTAAGCAATTCGCCCTGCACCACCTTGACCGGGATGCGCGACAACTTGGCAGCTGCCTTTTGCTTGTCGGTGGCTTTGTAGTTTTCAGTCGACTGCACGTCTCGCACGGTCGCATTGGGGGTGTCTTGGCTCATGGGGCGAGGTAGGTTGCGAGCTTGTGGCTCAGGACGTCGGCGGCTTCAGCCCAGCCAACGGAGACCCCAATTGTAGAAAGGTCCACCGTCTGCAGCCCCGAATACCCACACGGGTTGATGCGCGTAAAAGGTTCCAGATCCATGGCCACGTTCAGGGATACGCCATGGTAGGTGCAGTTGCGGCTGATCTTGATGCCCAGGGCGGCGATCTTGCCAAGGCCAGTGAAATTGGGCGCGCTCTGTTCTACCGGGGCATGGCCTGTCGGGTCGTCCAGCCGCACATATATCCCCGGCGCGCCCGCCACGCGGTGCCCAGTCACGCCAAAGTACAGCAGGGTGCGAATTGCAGCCTCTTCAATGCGGAATACATATTCCTTGACGAAGTAACCAGCGCGCTTGAGGTCGATCAGCGGATAGGCTACCACCTGCCCGGGACCGTGGAACGTGACCTGTCCGCCCCGGTTGGTCTGCACCACCGAAATGTCGCCTGGGAGGAAAATGTGCTCCGCCTTTCCCGCCAGCCCCTGGGTATAGACTGCCGGGTGCTCACAAATCCATAGCTGATCAGGCACATTTGACGAGGGTTGAAGGCCTCTTTGGCTGGTGAATTCCTGCATGGCCGCATAGGTGGGCAGGTAGTCCACGCGTCCGAGGTGGTGAATGGTTATGGTGGACATGGCGTGGCGGCAAACGGAATCACAACACCACCTTAACCATGGGGTGTGTTGAAAGCGTGCGGTACAGCTCATCGAGCTGCTCGCGGCTGGTGGCCGTTACCGTCACGGTGATGCCCAGGTATTTTCCACCCTTGCTCTCGCGCAGCTCGATGGTAGCGGCGTCAAACGTCGGGTCGAACTGGTGGGCGATGTGGGTGATGGCTGCGACCAGTCCTTCAACCTTGACACCCATGACTTTGATTGGAAATTGGGACGGGTACGCAATCAGGGACTCAGAGACAACCTGCTGACCAGACGGCGCAGGCGGGCTGTTTTCGGGGGGGGTGTGAGGCAGGGGTCGCATGACTCAATTATCGCTGTGTGCAATGGAGGGTGGGCATAGTCAATCGGCGCACCCGATCTAATCCCTTTGGGCTAGCGAAATTTTGAGGAGCTTGCGGGTTTCTACGTATAATCAGAGGCTCTGTGGCGGTTGCCAAGAGCAACACGTCTGTAACCCTGCTGTAATTTGAGATGTCGACAATGGCGCTTGCACACGGCTTTGATGCAGATGAGCCCGAAGATGAGAATTTCAAGCGACTGACTGCGCAAGAGGCGCAGGAGTTGCGGCAACGCGACCCGGCTTTGTCCCCTTGGTGGGTGGTCGGATTGCAGTGTGTAGCGGGGGCTTTAGTGGCTTTGGTTGCCTGGGTTATCTCGGGCAAGGCCTCGGTGGCGTGGTCGGCTGGGTATGGGGCGTTGGCGGTGATCATTCCCGCGGCGTTGTTTGCCCGGGGGTTGATGAGCCAGTTTTCATCCCTGAATGCCGCAACGGCAAGTTTCGGCTTCTTTGTATGGGAGGCGGTCAAGTTGTCGGTGAGTATTGCGATGATCGCCATGGCACCGCGCCTGATAGTGAATTTAAGTTGGCTGGCTTTACTGGTCGGCCTGTTAGTGACTTTGAAGATGTATTGGTTAGCGCTTTTGAAGCGACCCAAGCCTAAACAGATTTGAGAGTTTGAAAGAGTTGAATATGTCCGCAGAAGCGCATGCACCGTCAGCCAGTGAATACATTGTTCACCACCTGACCCACTGGAGAAACAAGCCGCAAACCGATATTGTTGACTTTTCCGTCTTCAATATTGACTCGCTGTTTTTCTCGGTTTTGTTGGGTTTCCTGGGTTGTTTTTTCCTTTGGAAAGCAGCCAGTAAAGCGACATCGGGCGTGCCTGGTCGTTTTCAGGCTGCAGTTGAGATTTTGATTGAAATGGTGGATCGCGAAGCCAAGGGCATCGTGCACAACGCCACCAGCCGAAAGATGGTTGCGCCACTTGCATTGACTGTCTTTGTATGGATCTTCCTGCTTAATGCAATGGATTTGTTGCCTTTGGATCTGTTGCCCCAGATTTGGGCTCTGATTTACGGCGCTGCCGGGCACGATGTGAGTCATGCTTATATGCGCAGTGTCCCCACGGCTGACCTTTCGGTCACCATGGGCATGTCGGTGTCGGTGTTGCTGGTCTGTCTGGTTTACAACGTGAAAATCAAGGGCGTTGGAGGTTGGGCGCATGAGCTGGTGACGGCGCCCTTTGGCACCAGCAAAAATCCTGTTTTCTTTGTGATTCTGGCTGTTGTCAATCTGGCCATGCAGTTGATCGAATTTGTCGCCAAGACGGTGTCGCACGGTATGCGATTGTTTGGCAATATGTATGCAGGTGAGTTGGTGTTCATGCTGATCGCCCTTTTGGGCGGTGCGTGGGCATTCTCTTTTCAGCCTTCGGGCTTGGCGCTGCTGGCTCTGCATGTGGTGGCTGGTTGGGCGTGGGCGGTGTTCCACATCCTGATTATTACGCTGCAGGCATTTGTGTTCATGATGCTGACCCTGGTTTACATCGGTCAGTCCCACGACGCACATTGATTTTCGGTTTGGTTGAGTTTGTTTTGTTTTTGTTTTTTCGTTTTTTTTAGTTCTTTAAGGAGTCATCATGGAAGTCATTAGTTTTGTTGCTCTGGCTGCTGGCCTGATCATTGGTTTGGGCGCTTTGGGTGCTTGTATCGGTATCGGCGTCATGGGTAGCAAATACCTTGAGTCCGCAGCACGTCAACCCGAGTTGATGGGAGAACTGCAAACCAAGATGTTCTTGTTGGCTGGTCTGATCGATGCGGCTTTCATTATCGGAACTGGTATTGCCCTGTGGTTCGCTACAGCCAACCCGTTCCTGGCTCAACTCGCCACTTTGGCCAAGTAAGACCTTTCCGCAACGCCTCGTTGAGGGAGACCTACTGTGAGCATTAATGGAACACTGGTGGCGCAAGCCATCGTCTTCGCATTGCTTGTGTTGTTCACGATGAAGTTCGTGTGGCCGCCCATCGCGGCTGCTCTGGACGAACGTGCCGGCAAGATTGCCGACGGACTGGCTGCGGCTGATAAAGCCAAATCCGAGCTCTCGTCTGCCAACAAGCGTGTAGAAGATGAACTGACGAAGTCTCGCACCGAGACAGCGGCCCGCCTGGCAGATGCCGAGCGCCGTGGTCAAGCAATGGTGGAAGAAGCGAAAGCCAAAGCCACTGAAGAAGGCAATAAGATCATTGCAGCTGCCAAGGCAGAGGCTGATCAGCAAACGATCAAGGCACGTGAGGTTCTGCGTGAGCAGGTCGCCGCGCTGGCGGTCAAGGGCGCCGAGCAGATTCTCCGCAAGGAAGTCAATGCCGGTGTTCACGCCGAACTGCTTGGCCGTTTGAAGACTGAGTTGTAAGAGGTCACCATGGCTGAACTTGCCACTATTGCACGGCCGTACGCGGAGGCGCTTTTCAAGGCCTCTTCTGCCGACCTGTCGACGGCTGCTGGCTGGGTCGATGAACTGGGTGTTATCGCGGGAAATGCACAATTGCTGCAGTTTGCCGATAGCCCTAAAGTGACCGTTGATCAGGTGTTTGACCTGATCGTTTCAGTCGCCAAGACCGTCTTGTCTGAGCAGGGCAAAAACTTCTTGCGCATCGTGATTGAAAACGGCCGCTTGAGTGCGTTGCCGGAAATCGCCCACCAGTTTCGTGCGTTGAAGAATGCGCAAACCGGGTCTTCCGACGCCGTGGTCTACAGCGCCTTCCCGATTGACGGGAGTGGCCTGGCTGAAGTGGCCGTCATGCTGGAGAAACGTTTTGGTCGCAAGCTCAACGCATCTGTTGTGCTGCAACCCGAGCTGATCGGTGGCATTCGTGTGGTGGTTGGCGATGAGGTGCTCGACACTTCCGTCAAAGCCCGTTTGGAACAAATGAAAGTAGCCCTCACAGCCTAAGGCGCAAGCCTTGGTTGTCGGCCTAATTTAACGAAAGAAGGAAAGAGTCATGCAACTCAATCCAGCAGAAATTTCTGAACTGATCAAGAGCCGCATTGAAGGCTTGGCAGCGAGTACAGATATCCGCAATCAGGGCACGGTCGTTTCCGTGACTGACGGCATTTGCCGCATCCACGGCCTGTCGGACGTGATGCAGGGCGAAATGCTCGAATTCCCGGCTGGCAGTGATGGTTTGCCAACCTATGGTCTGGCGCTGAATCTGGAGCGTGACTCGGTAGGCTCCGTGATTTTGGGTGAGTACGAGCACATCTCCGAAGGCGACACGGTCAAGTGCACCGGACGTATTCTGGAAGTGCCGGTTGGCCCGGAACTGTTAGGTCGTGTGGTGAATGCCTTGGGTCAGCCGATTGACGGCAAAGGACCCATCAACGCCAAGATGACAGACGTGATCGAAAAAGTTGCGCCTGGCGTTATTGCACGTAAGTCCGTGGACCAGCCCATGCAGACCGGCTTGAAGTCTATCGACTCCATGGTTCCTATTGGTCGCGGCCAGCGTGAATTGATCATTGGCGACCGTCAGACCGGCAAGACTGCTGTCGCTATTGACGCCATCATCAACCAGAAGGGTCAGAACATGACCTGCATCTACGTGGCAATCGGTCAGAAAGCCTCGTCGATCAAGAACGTGGTGCGGTCTCTGGAGCAGGCTGGTGCCATGGAATACACCATTGTGGTGGCGGCATCCGCGTCCGAGTCGGCTGCAATGCAATATGTGTCGGCCTATTCCGGTTGCACTATGGGTGAGTATTTCCGTGACCGTGGCCAGGATGCACTGATTGTGTATGACGACCTGTCCAAGCAGGCTGTTGCGTACCGCCAGGTTTCACTGTTGCTGCGCCGTCCTCCAGGTCGTGAAGCTTACCCCGGCGACGTGTTCTATCTTCACAGCCGTCTGCTGGAGCGCGCCGCCCGCGTGAACGCCGAATACGTCGAAGCCTTCACCAAGGGTGAAGTCAAGGGCAAGACCGGTTCCCTGACGGCTCTGCCTATCATCGAAACCCAGGCGGGTGACGTGTCGGCTTTCGTGCCAACCAACGTGATTTCGATTACCGACGGTCAGATCTTCTTGGAAACATCGCTGTTCAATGCCGGTGTACGTCCCGCGATCAACGCCGGCATCTCGGTGTCTCGCGTGGGTTCCGCTGCGCAGACCAAGGTGGTCAAGGGTCAGTCGGGCGGTATCCGAAACGACTTGGCGCAGTACCGTGAATTGGCTGCTTTTGCGCAGTTCGCATCCGACCTCGACGAAGCCACTCGCAAGCAGCTCGACCGCGGTGCCCGTGTGACCGAATTGCTCAAACAAAAACAGTACAGCCCACTGTCCATCAGCCTGATGAGTGCGTCCCTGTTTGCCGTGAACAAAGGCTTCATGGACGATGTCGAGGTCAAGAAGATTCTGTCGTTCGAGCACGGTCTGCATGCTTACCTCAAGGACAAGCACGCAGCTTTGCTGGCCAAGGTCGAAACCTCGATGGCACTGGACAAGGAGGCGGAAGCCGAATTGATGACCGCCGTTGGGGCCTTCAAAAAGACCTTTGCTTGATTCGGAACCGTAAGTCGAATTAACGTTACGAATCCGTCTAAGCAAAGGGGGCAACTATGGCATCAGGCAAGGAACTACGCACCAAGATCAAATCGGTGGAAAACACCAAGAAGATCACCAAGGCCATGGAAATGATTTCCGTGTCCAAGATGCGCAAGGCGCAAGAGCGCATGCGCGCCGCCCGTCCTTACAGCGAAAAGGTCCGCAATATCGCCACAAACTTGGGGAAGGCAAACCCCGAGTACGTTCACCCCTTCATGAAGTCCAACACCGACGCCAAGTCGGTGGGCTTCATCGTGGTGACGACGGACAAAGGTTTGTGCGGCGGTTTGAACACCAATCTGTTCCGCGCTGTAACTGGAAAATTGCGTGAGACACAGTCTGCAGGTCAATCACCTCTGACGGTGGCTATTGGCAGCAAGGGTTTGGGTTTCCTCAGCCGCATTGGAGCAAAGGTGGTTTCACATGTGACCCATCTGGGCGACAAGCCCCATCTGGAGAAACTCATTGGACCAGTCAAGGTCCTGCTCGACGCTTATGTCAAGGGTGAGGTCAGCGCGGTTTATGTTGGCTACAACAAGTTTGTCAGCACCATGAAGCAAGACCCAGTGCTCGAGCAGCTTTTGCCTCTGTCGTCTGAAAAGATGGCGAGCGAAGCGAAGGCCAGTGGCGCGCAGCCAAGCTGGGACTACATCTACGAGCCTGATGCACAGACCGTCATTGACGAACTGCTTGTGCGTTACGCGGAGGCGATGGTATTCCAGGCGGTTGCCGAGAACATGGCTTCAGAACATGCAGCACGCATGGTGGCGATGAAGGCAGCGACCGACAACGCAGGCAATGTGATTGCCGAGCTCAAGCTGGTCTATAACAAAACGCGGCAGGCGGCAATTACGAAAGAACTTTCGGAAATTGTGGCAGGTGCGGCAGCAGTGTGACCTCACGGTTACGTGCAACGGTTTAATTGAATTTATTTTTGGAGCAAACGTAATGGCTCAAGCAAATGTGAACGCAGGCGTTCAGGGGAAAATTGTTCAGTGTATTGGTGCTGTGGTGGACGTAGAGTTCCCACGCAACCAGATGCCCAAGATCTATGACGCGCTCAAGATGGATGGCTCTGCCCTGACGCTGGAAGTGCAGCAGCAGCTCGGCGACGGCATTGTTCGCACGATTGCCTTGGGCTCCTCCGACGGTCTGCGCCGCGGCATGATTGTCAAGAATACGGCCCAATCCATCATGGTGCCCGTGGGTACCGCCACACTGGGTCGCATCATGGACGTGCTGGGCACGCCCATCGATGAGCGTGGGCCCGTCAATGCTGAGTTGACCATGTCGATTCACCGCAAGGCCCCGGCCTACGATGAGCTGAGCCCATCGCAGGAACTGCTGGAAACCGGCATCAAGGTGATTGACTTGGTGTGCCCGTTCGCCAAGGGTGGCAAGGTCGGTCTGTTCGGTGGTGCCGGTGTGGGCAAGACCGTGAACATGATGGAACTGATCAACAACATTGCCAAGGCACACAGCGGCTTGTCCGTGTTTGCCGGTGTGGGTGAGCGTACCCGCGAAGGGAATGACTTTTACCACGAGATGGCTGATTCCGGCGTGGTGAACCTCGAAAACCTGCCCGAATCGAAAGTGGCCATGGTCTACGGTCAGATGAATGAGCCTCCAGGCAACCGTCTGCGCGTGGCCTTGACCGGCCTGACCATTGCGGAATCCTTTCGCGATGAAGGCAAGGATGTGCTGTTCTTCGTGGACAACATCTACCGCTACACACTGGCCGGTACCGAGGTGTCCGCTTTGTTGGGTCGTATGCCTTCCGCCGTGGGTTACCAGCCGACGCTGGCCGAAGAAATGGGCCGACTGCAAGAGCGTATTACGTCGACCAAGGTGGGTTCCATCACTTCCATCCAGGCCGTGTATGTTCCAGCGGATGACTTGACCGATCCGTCGCCTGCGACCACGTTTGCCCACCTGGATTCCACAGTGGTGCTCTCCCGTGACATCGCCTCGCTCGGTATCTACCCTGCGGTGGACCCGTTGGACTCCACTAGCCGTCAGCTGGATCCGCTGGTGGTGGGTGAAGACCACTACAACACCGCCCGTGCGGTGCAAGGCACGCTGCAGCGCTACCGCGAACTGCGCGACATCATCGCCATCATGGGCATGGATGACCTGGCCCCGGAGGACAAACTGGCTGTGGCACGTGCCCGCAAGATCCAGCGTTTCCTGAGCCAGCCTTTCCACGTGGCTGAGGTGTTTACCGGCTCCCCTGGTAAATACGTCACGCTGGCCGAGACCATTCGCGGGTTCAAAATGATTGTGAATGGCGAGTGTGATCACCTGCCAGAGCAGGCCTTCTACATGGTCGGCACCATCGACGAAGCGTTTGAAAAAGCCAAGAAAATCTGATCGGCGGTAAATTATGAGCACCATCCACGTTGATGTTGTCAGTGCTGAAGAGTCCATTTTCTCGGGCGAAGCCAAGTTTGTGGCATTGCCTGGGGAAGCGGGAGAGCTCGGCATTTATCCCCGTCACACGCCCCTGATCACACGGATCAAGGCCGGCTCGGTGCGCATCGAAAAGGCTGACGGAACCGAAGAGTTTGTCTTCGTAGCCGGCGGCATTTTGGAAGTGCAGCCTAACTGTGTGACGGTTATGTCCGACACCGCGATTCGCGGCAAGGACCTGGACGATGAAAAAGCCAACGCAGCGCGCGCAGAGGCAGAAGAAGCCCTCAAGAATGCCAAGAGCGAGATTGACATGGCTCGCGCCACCTCTGAACTCGCTATCATGGCAGCTCAAATTGCAGCTCTTCGCAAGTACCGTCAGAAAAAGTAGGGCTCGCTTGTTTCAAAAATGGCCGCCTCCGGGCGGCTTTTTCAATGCTGCTTTCGAAATTCGGGCGGAAATCACGACAAGCTGGGCAGATCCGGTAGCTCGTTCGGACGACCCGCATCGGCGACCAGTGGAAAATGCTTGGCCAACACGCTGGTGACGGCATCAATTGCTTGATTGAGCCCATCCTCCAATCGTCCATCACCAAGGGCCTTGCCGAGCTTGCCCACCATCTGCTGCCAATCGGATTGGCTGACAAAGTGGTTCAGTCCACGGTCGGCTACCAGTTCGATGGAGCGCTCGGCCAGCAGCAGGTAAATCAAAACACCATTGTTATGCTCTGTATCCCAGACACGCAGCTTGCCAAATTGAGAAAGTGCGCGTTGACGTGCAACGACCCGAATCGCATACGGGCGCAGCAGATAACTGTTGGGCAGCGCGGCTTCAATACAAATAAGGATTTCGCCGGTATGCAGTGACTCACTGCGAGACACACGCTGCTTGAGGCGCTGCAGCATATCCTGGTCGACCAAATGGCGAGTTTCCTCCATCCACCGGTGCCGCAATAAGCGTCGTGCCCTTTCAAACATTACCAATCTCCTGAGGCGCCGCCGCCACCAAAATCGCCGCCACCACCAGAACTGAAGCCGCCGCCGCCACCGCCGGACCCGGAACTCCACCCCCCGCTGCCGAACCCGCCACCACCGCGGCCCGGAAATGCACCTCCAGCACTCGAAATTAGCACGAAAATCATTGCAACAAAGCCTGCCAATACCGCGACCACGATGCTGCCTGACAGCAGGTTCACCAAAACACCGACAACAGTCCCGGTGGCTACCGAGCCCAGCTTATTGCCCAAAATACGACGAAAGATTGAGCCCCCAATAAATACACCGAATAGGAGGAAAGCAACCAGATCCTGCCAGCCAAAGCCATCCAACCATGCCGTGTCAGAGTCACTTTTTTGGGGCATGGGCAGCGACTCGCCCTTGATCAAAGCAGCAATCTGGTCCAATCCGGTATCGAGACCGCCGGCATAGTCTCCCTGTTTGAAGAGTGGCGTGATGGAGGTGTCAATGATTCGCTTGGCTGCCAGATCGGGGATCGCGCCCTCCAGCGGCTTGGATACCTCGATGCGCAACTTGCGGTCGTCTTTGGCCAAAACCACGAGCAACCCGTCTCCGATGCCTTTTCGACCGACTTTCCAGGCATTACCGACCCGGTTGCTGAATCCGACGATGTCTTCCGGCTGCGTTGTGGCGACAATCAGAACAACGACCTGTGAACCACTAAGAGCCTCCAGCGCCGCCAGCTTCGTCTCCAACGTCTGCCGTCGTTGCACATCGAGCAGGGCAATGGTGTCAACAACATGGTTTGTCAGCTGCGGAACCGGGACCAAATTCTGCGAGTAGCCGCTAACCACTGCAAACCACAGGAACACTGCGACCAGGGCGCGAACAAACATAGTGGGGACTTACTTACTGCTGAAATCCACAACCGGCGGAGCAGTGATGGCGGCCTCGTTTTGTACCGTGAATGCCGGCTTCGCGTGGTAGTTGAACGCCATAGCGGTCAGGTTGCTGGGAAAGCTGCGAGCCAGC
>JAIPDC010000079.1 GCA_021737865.1 Rhodoferax sp. | reverse complement strand
AGAATGTCGCGTGCAATGGCAAAGCCGTCGCCGCCACGCACATCCGGGTCGCATTCGATCAAACGCCCGGCCAGCCGAAGAGACTTTTGCCGAAGGTCGATCGGAGCACGGGGGTCGTTCTCGAGCACGCGCATGACATCGCGGGCTTCGAGCACCGGGCCAATCCCAAAGCCTATGGGCTGTCGGCCATCGGTAATCACAACATCCAGTGACAGTCGCATGCGCCGTGCAACATATTCAAACAGGCGACGCAAACGTTGTGCTTCCGGCATGGAGCGCACCTTGGCGGTTGGGCCAATGGGAATATCCAGCACCAAATGGCTGGAGCCTGCCGAGATTTTTTTGGACAAAATGGAGGCCACCATTTGCCCCGGGGAATCCAGTGACAAGGGTCGCTCCACCGAGATCAAGACATCGTCTGCCGGCGACAGGTTGGCAGTACCGCCCCATGCCAGGCAGCCGCGATGCGCGCGGACAATTTCTTCGAGTTGTTCAATCGGCAGCTCGACGTTTGCCAGTACTTCCATGGTGTCGGCGGTGCCGGCTGGCGATGTGATGGCGCGTGACGATGTTTTGGGGCACAGCATGCCGTGCGCAGCCACGATGGGAACGATCAGCATGGAGGTGCGGTTGCCCGGAATGCCACCAATGCAATGCTTGTCTACAACCAGGTTCTCATGCCAGTTCAAGTGACGCCCGACGTCGATCATGGCCTGGGTCAAAAAGTACACTTCCTCCCGGTCCAGTTCATCCCGGTTGGTGGCAACAACAAAGGCCGTAAGTTCGATCTTGGAGTAATGGTGCTCGGCGATGTCGTGCACGATGGCTTTGAAGTCTTCCAGATGAAGCCGTTCGCCGCCTAGCTTGCGGTGCAGCGCGCCAATGGATTCGGGCGGCTCGGCTTGCTGCACGGTAACGGTGTGCCCGTCTTCGACGCCCATTTGAGTGAATGCAGATTTCGACAGGCCCAGTTCGCCGCAGGCCACGATGGACTTGTCATCGACCACGTTCAGGGTTGCCAGAATGCTGCGGCCATTGGTGCGCACCTCAACTTTTGACAGGGCTTTGAAGCCCTCGGCCCGGTAGATGTCGCACTCCCGGTGCATATAGGCCACGTTCTCGTGGTAGGTGTCGATCAAGACGCGTCGCAACGCCAGACGAGCCGGATTGGCGGTGCCATTCAGGGGTGTCTGCACGCTGTCGGTTGTTTCGCTGGTCATGGCGATAGCCTACACCCAAATCACACCGCATATGGGAAACAAAAAAGGCTCCCGAAGGAGCCTTTTGCATCGCGCCATGGGCGCTATTGATTAGACGCGCTTGCGGTATTCACCGGTGCGGGTGTCAATTTCGACCTTGTCGCCTTGCGCCACAAAGATTGGCACACCCACGTCAAAGCCGGTAGCGATCTTTGCAGGTTTCAGCACTTTTCCAGACGTGTCGCCCTTGACAGCGGGCTCCGTCCAGGTGATTTCGCGCACGACGCTGGTGGGCAATTCGACCGAGATCGCCTTGCCGTCATAGAACACCACTTCAACGGCCATGCCGTCTTCAAGGTAGTTCAGGGAATCACCCATGTTTTCGGCTTCGACTTCGTATTGGTTGAACTCTTCGTCCATGCAAACATACATGGGGTCGGCAAAGTAGGAGTACGTGCAGTCCTTTTTGTCCAGAATGACCTGGTCCATCTTGTCGTCGGCCTTGAAGACGACTTCGGTGCCGAAGTTCGCGATCAGGCTCTTGAGCTTCATGCGCACGGTGGCAGAGTTGCGGCCACCGCGGCTGTATTCGGTCTTCAGGACGACCATGGGGTCCTTACCGTGCATGATGACGTTGCCGGCGCGGATTTCTTGTGCGATTTTCATAAGCTGGTTGGAGCGGTTTCGCTGTAAGCCTGTGCTGTCAGCGATGTTAGGCCGCAAGCTGCGGCGGAGCATGATTTGCCAACGGTTTGCGGCAAAGTTAGCAAAGCCGCCTATTTTACCGTTTTTTCAGCACGAACTGAACCAGTTGCGTGACCAGATCGTCCATTTGCAGTAGTCGCTGGCGCGCCAAAAGCACGGTCTTCGACCAGGAATTGAGGTCGATCAAGGGCAGGGGCCGTTGTTCTCCTCCAGTCACACCGGTGTGGTTCCAGGCCAGATGCAGAGCGCGCAACGAGGCATCCGCGTCAATTTTGTCCAGAAAGGCGTTGAGCTTGTCGATGTGGGCATCGTCATGCTGGGGGTAAATTTGCCATAGTAATGGTTTGCCTGCCCAAATGGCCCGCACCACCGAGTCCTCGCCGCGCACACTGTTCAGATCGCACGCCCACAGCAACTGGTCGTAGTCGAGCTGCGTCAGCATCGGCAGATAGGCCAGTCTGACGTGGCGAAGGGCTGGGTTGTGCCGAACTGCCGCCTGCGCCGCAGACGCGGTGCGACCATGGGTGACCAGAACCAGCGTCGGATCGGGCAGGCTGTCAAGTGCCGTCAGTAGTGCCGGTAAGGCTGCGGGTTCGTAACAAAACAGTGATACCAGTCGTTCGCCGGCCCAGGGGATGCCGTGGTGCTCCAACCATTGCGCACGCTGGTTACTCTGGACGAAGTGCTGTTGTCGCTCCATCAGACCAATTTCCCGCAACAGCCCTCCGGTGTGGTTGGAGAAGCCGGGATAGAAAAAGTGCTTGGCCCAGCCCTTTGCTGGACCGTGCATCAAGGGTGAGGGGAGACCATGGGAGCGCTCTACGTAGGCTTCAGCTGAGAGGTATTCGAGGTTGATCCACACCGGAAAAATATGGTGTTTTTGGCATCTATCCCTCGTGGAATATGCGTGTGAAGCTATGAATTCAGTAGCAATTTCGCAACCAAAACCCTCGATCCAGACATCGGCGGGCGCCAGTGCGCTCAGAACGCTTGCATCGCTGGACAGTGCCCAAGGCAGCACCCGCACGCCCGACCATGTTCCAGTCAGCGCGCCAGGAGCCATCCATTGCAAGGGCGTTGGGTCATCAACCCATAGGCGCACCGTGTGTCCTCTTGAAGCCAGGTCGGCGGATAAGCGCCAGCACACGCCGAGGTCACCAAAATTGTCAATCACGCGGCAAAACACGTCCCACAGCAGTGGCGGGCTTTGCGGTGGCGGTTTGTGGGAATGCATGCGACGATTGTCTACTGGCGCAAAGAAAGGACAATAGCGTCCCATGTCCGAATCCCATCCTGAAGCGCTGCTGCGTGAAGTGGCCGCCTTGCCCTCTTTGCCGGGTGTGTATCGCTATTTTGATGCACAAGACCAGTTGCTCTATGTGGGCAAGGCGATCAATCTGAAAAAACGGGTTTCGAGCTATTTCCAGAAAAACCATGGTGGCACGCGGACCGGCCACATGGTGAGCAAGATTGTGCGCATGGAGACCACGGTGGTGCGTTCCGAGGCAGAGGCGCTGCTGCTGGAAAACAACCTGATCAAGACGCTGAACCCCAAGTACAACATCTTGTTCCGCGATGACAAGAGTTATCCCTATCTTAAGATGACCGGTGTGCCGTCGGCGGCCAGGATGCTGGCACACGTTACTCCCGCTCCCCTGGCGGCTAACTTTTCGCGTGTTTCGTACTACCGCGGTGGTGTCGGAAAAAAACACCATTACTTTGGACCTTACCCCAGTGCATGGGCAGTCAAGGAGGCCATTTTGCTGATGCAAAAGGTGTTTCGCTTGCGCACCTGCGAAGACCCGGTTTTTAACAACCGCAGTCGGCCATGTTTGCTCTACCAGATCAAGCGCTGTTCTGCGCCCTGTGTGGGCCACATCGCTGCGCAGGAGTATGCCAACGATGTGGCCGATGCCGAGAAGTTCCTGCGCGGAGATGCCCAGGGGGTGATGAAACACCTGGAAGCCCGCATGATGGCGCACGCCGAGAAGCTCGAATTCGAGCAGGCCGCCGAATTGCGCAACCAGGTTGCGGCCCTGTCCAATGTGCTGCACCAGCAGTCCATGGACAACGTCCAGGACCGCGATGTCGACATCCTGGCAGTCAAGGTGCAAGGCGGAAAGGCCTGCGTGAACCTCGCGATGGTGCGCGGGGGCCGGCATCTGGGTGACCGGCCGTATTTTCCGGTGCATGTGGAAGATGCGGCTGGGTTGTTGGATGACACCGATGCGGAAACTGATTCGGACACGGCCGCGCTGCAGACCGCGGTCGAGGTCCAGGTGCTGGAGGCCTTCCTTTCGCAGCATTACATCGATGTTCCAATGCCCCCGACGCTGATCGTCAGTGAACCGGTCAGCCGGCATCTGCTCAAGGTTTTGTCCGAACAGACGGGTTTCAAAGTCACGGCCGTGCACCAACCGCGCGAGCAACGCCGAGCCTGGCTGGATATGGCTCAGACCAATGCAGCGTTGCAGCTGGCGCGACTGCTGGCCGAAGAGGGCTCGCAGCAGGCACGCACCCGTGCGCTTGCCGAGGCACTGGACCTCACTCTGGAAAATTTGGAGTCCTTACGTGTGGAGTGCTTCGACGTTTCACACACCGCTGGTGAAGCGACCCAAGCCTCGTGCGTGGTGTTTCACCACCACAAGATGCAGAACGCAGAGTACCGCCGGTTCAACATTGAGGGCATCACGCCAGGCGACGATTACGCTGCCATGCGCCAGGTCCTTACGCGCCGCTATAGCAAGGTGGCGGAGGCCCTGAATGAAGCCAAGCACGCAGGAGCGACACCGACGGGAATAGCACGTCTTCCCGATCTGGTGCTGGTCGATGGTGGCGTTGGCCAGGTTTCCATGGCGCGTGAAGTGTTCCAACAACTGGGGCTTGATCTGTCGCTGATCGTCGGGGTGGAAAAGGGGGAGGGGCGCAGGGTGGGACTGGAGGAGTTGGTGTTCGCCGATGGACGCGAAAAGATTTATCTGGGGTCGGACTCCGCTGCTTTGATGCTGGTGGCGCAGATTCGGGATGAGGCGCACCGCTTTGCAATCACGGGCATGCGCGCCCAGCGTGCCAAGGTGCGCCTGGGCGGCGGCAAGTTGGAAGAGATCCCCGGCGTCGGCCCCAAGCGACGGGCGCGGTTGCTGCAGCGCTTTGGCGGGGTGCGCGGGGTCGCACTGGCCAGCGTAAACGACATCGCTTGCGTGGACGGAATTTCCCGGGAACTGGCGGAAGAAATTTATCGAGCGTTGCATTAGCCGTGCCACAATAAGACGATGTTTATGACCATTCCCACCATCATGACGTGGACACGCATTTTTGCGATCCCGTTAATCGTGGGCGTGTTTTATTTGCCTGAGACAACGGCTTCCCAAGCTGAAAAAAACTTCATTGCAACGGTTATGTTTGTAGTATTTGCTGCAACCGACTGGCTCGATGGTTACTTGGCGCGCAAGCTGAATCAGACGTCATCATTCGGAGCCTTTCTCGACCCGGTGGCTGATAAATTTCTGGTGTGCGCCTGTGTCCTGGTGCTGGTCCATTTGCAACGGGCCGATGTGTTCGTTGCACTGATCATCATCGGGCGGGAAATTGCAATTTCTGCGTTGCGCGAGTGGATGGCGCAGATTGGCGCTTCCAAGAGCGTCGCGGTGCATATGCTTGGCAAGCTCAAGACAGTCGCACAAATGGTTGCGATTCCATTTCTGTTGTTTGACGGCCTACTGTTTGGGGTGTTCAACACGCATCTTTTGGGTGTCTGGCTCATTTGGGCCGCGGCGATCCTCACGATCTGGTCCATGGTCTATTACCTGCAAAAAGCTTTGCCCGAAATTCGCGCCCGTGCGAAATAGCCCGCAACGGGTTGTCTTTACTGGGCACCGGCTGTGTGCAAAATTGCCAGTAAGGCGCGTAGAACATTTTTTTCTTGAATTTGAGGCGTAATTTGGTCTGTAAATGGGACTAGAATCTGCGTCCGCACTGGTGTAATGCTGCATGTACTATTGGCATGCTGTTGATCGGTGGTCTAGATGAGCGTGGGCAGTTGAGGTTGCCTGCAACGTGATAGCGGCCCAGCACAAGACCGGTTTGCGCAAGGTTCTGAGTTCTGCGTCAGGTAAAAATAAGATTTAAAGAGACAATTCGTAAAATTCTGCTTCCATACAAGGGGTAAATGTGAATAAGACCGAACTGATTGAGCACATTGCGAAACATGCCGATATTTCCAAGGCCGCTGCTACGCGGGCACTGGAATCCACGATTGGTGCGGTGAAGACCACTCTAAAGAAGGGTGGCTCGGTTTCGCTGGTGGGTTTTGGTACATTTGCCGTTGGTAAGCGGGCTGCTCGGACTGGCCGCAATCCACGAACCGGCGCTGCGATTAAAATCAAGGCGGCAAAGGTCCCAAAGTTCCGTCCCGGCAAAGCGTTGAAAGATGCGCTGAATTGATTTTATTGGTTAAGGCGGGGTGATTAGCTCAGTTGGTAGAGCGGCGCCTTTACACGGCGTAGGTCGGCGGTTCGAGCCCGTCATCACTCACCACCCCCCCCAATGCAAAGGCGAACACGGATGTTCGCCTTTTTGTTTTTTCATGGAGATATAGCGCATGTTCGAATTTGTTCGCAAGCACACGAAGGTCATGATGTTCCTCATGTTCTTGATGATCATCCCCGCATTTGTATTGGTGGGCGTCGACGGATTCAAGAGCATCAAGGCTGGCGGCGATGCGGTTGCAAAGGTGGGTAGCCAAAGCATCACGCAGGGTGAGTGGGAGTCTGCGCACAAGACTGATGTGGATCGCTTGCGTGCGACGGTGCCCAATATGGATGCCAAGATGCTAGACTCACCCGAGGCGCGTTACGTCACACTGGAGCGGATGGTGCGCGACCGTGTGCTGTCAGAAGCTGTCAGTGATGCAAACCTGATTACTTCGGATGCGCGCTTGGCGCGAGAGTTGCAGCTGAGCCCGACCATCGCGTCCATGCGTCGCCCGGACGGGACGATTGACATTGAACGCTACCGCCAATTTGCTGCCAGCCAGGGGTTAAGCACCGACGGCTTTGAGGCACGTGTCCGCAGTCAGTTGTCGCAGCGCCAAGTAGAGGCTGGCCTGGTTTCCACGGCATTTTCTCCGACAGCGCTTGTCGATTTGTCATTGAACGCTTTCTATGAACGCCGGGAAGTGCAACTCGCGCGCTTCAGCACGACAGATTACACCGCCAAGATAAATCCTAGTGATGCAGAAATTGAGGCATATTACGTAGCCAATCCCGGGCTGTTTCAGGCACCTGAATCGGCCATTATTGAGTATGTGGTGCTGGATCTGGATGCGGTTAAGAAGTTGATCTCGCTCAATGAGCAGGACGTGAAAACCTATTACGAGCAAAACGTGGCCCGGTTGAGCGGTAAGGAAGAGCGCCGGGCCAGTCACATTCTGATTAGCGCCACCAAGGATTCGCCGGGCGATGATCGGAGCAAGGCGCGTGAGCGGGCTCTTGCATTACTGGCACAGGTTCGTAAAGCACCAGAAACATTCGCCGATGTTGCCCGGAAGAACTCGCAGGATGCCGGTTCGGCACCCAAAGGCGGCGACTTGGAATATTTTGGTCGTGGTTCTATGGTTAAACCCTTTGAGGATGCCGCGTTTGGTCTGAAGAAGGGAGACATCAGCGATCTTGTTGAATCCGACTATGGATTTCATATCATCAAAGTAACGGACATAAAGGCCTCTAAACAGCGAAGTTTTGAAGAGTTGCTGCCGCTCATTGAAGTGGATTTGAAGACGCAACAAGCGCAGCGCAAGTTTGCTGAGACCGCCGAGATATTTACCAACGGCGTCTACGAGCAGTCCGACAGTCTCAAACCGGTTGCTGAACGATTGAAGTTGGAAGTCAAAACGGTATCTGACTTGAAGCGCCAGGTAGCCCCTGGCGTGAAGGGAGTGCTTGCGAACCCGAAGTTTTTGGCAGCTGTGTTCAGTGCGGATTCTTTGGAGAAAAAGCGCAACACTGAAGCGATTGAAGTTGCGGCCAATCAGTT
Organism: Rhodoferax sp.; assembly: GCA_021737865.1. GTDB lineage: Bacteria > Pseudomonadota > Gammaproteobacteria > Burkholderiales > Burkholderiaceae_C > Allorhodoferax. Next base: position 6,820 of record JAIPDC010000079.1, on the reverse strand, counting down.
GGCCGCGGCACGTGTTACGCAGTACTCGGCTGCCAGGACGCGTCCATTGGCCGAAGTACGATCGAATGTGCGAGACCGACTGGTGGCGGTGCAGGCAGCTGAAATGGCAAAGAAAGAAGGCGTCGAGAAGCTTGCGAGTTGGAAGGTGACAGCGCCCAACAATTTGCCAGCATCTGTGGTCTTAAGCCGAGATGCAGCCCAGAGTGTTCCTGCCCAAGTGCTTGACGCAGTTCTGATGGCTGATGCATCGAGTCTACCGGCGTGGGTTGGCGTTGATCTGGGGTTGCAGGGCTACACAGTCGCGCGCGTCACCAAGGTGATGCCTCGTAATGCTCCTGTTCCAGCGACAGGCGACCAGGAACGCAAGCAGTATGCACAGTGGGTTGCAAATGCGGAGAGTCAGGCTTATTACAAGATGCTGAATGCGAGATTCAAAGTTGAGATAAAAGCGCCACGCCCAACTGGAACTGAATTGGGACGGCAAGGCATCCCGGAATAGGTTAAAACAACCGCTATAATTGAAGGCTAGCGGTGGCTGTAGCTCAGTTGGTAGAGTCCAGGATTGTGATTCCTGTTGTCGTGGGTTCGAGCCCCATCAGCCACCCCATATGAAATAAGGAAAGCCTGCTATTCAAAAGATAGCAGGCTTTTTCAATGTCGATTAATCTCTGGGCCGAAAGCCAAGAGTTAGTGACGGGATTACCCGGCCGTCTGTATCAGGGGGTAATTTTTCTGTCTTGTCGACAGCGTTCAGAACCGCATCATCCCAGGACTTGACTCCGCTGGATTTGATCAGTTTGCGGCTGATGATCGTTCCATCGGGTGATGTCCGCACTTCGACATCCGCGGCAGGGTTGCCGACAATGAGTTCGGTGTATGTGATGTTTGGTTTGATGCGTGCTGCGATGCGACCTGCATAGGTGGCTGACGGCCCGGAAGACTGCTTCGCGGTGCCAGTTGATTCGGGTCCGCCGCTGCCCGTGGCCTGCCCCGCCAGTCGGTTCATTCGTTCGATCTGCTGTTTACGCAATTCGGCAAGTTTCTTGTTTTCAGCGTCTGATTTTGCCGCCTGTGCCTTTTGCTGCTCCAGTTGCAGTTGCTTGTCTCTGGCAAGTTTGTCGCGCAGTTCACGGTCCTGTGCCTCCTTGATCGCCTTCTCGTCCTTGAGCTTTTTGGCCTGCAGGGCGGCCTTTTGGCGCTTCTCCAGTTCCAGCTTCTCCTGTTGCAGCTCCTTTTGCTTTTGGAGTCGCGCTTTTTCCTGCGCAATGGCTATGCTGGGGTCGGGAGCAACAGGCGTGGGGACCGTTGGTGCAGTCGTTGGTTGAGGGGGCACTGCTTTGGGTGGTTCCGGGGTGGGCTCTGGCGCAGGTGGTTGTGGCGGCGCGGCTTCTACGGGCAGGGCTGACCACAATTCGGCTTCTACCGTGACCAAAACAGGATCGCGCTTCCACTGCACACCCAGGGTCAAGACCATTAATAGCACACCATGGGCCAAAACGGCTAGCACAAACGCTCTAACCAACCCCTTCGTTGGTGGCGGAGCAAATTCCATGCGTGCGGTGCTTGCTGTCATGGCAAAAATGCAGCGGTGTTGTGTGTTTCGATGACCGTCAGTTGGCCAACTGGACTGACAGGCCCACCCGCTGAATGCCAGCGCGCTGCAGGGTGTCCATGACCTTGACCACGCTCTCGTATTTCACGCTCTTATCAGCGCTTATCACTACGGCTGAACTGGCGGCAACTGCACCTTCCCTCACTCCCTGCGCGCTTTTTACTGCGCTGGCGAGGTCCTTGAGTGTCAGCGATGTTGATTTGTCCTTGACCTTCATCTCCAGTGAGTCGCTCTTGCCCAGCACGATCTGGATGATTTGGTCGGGTTGGCGAGCTGCCTTCCCAACGCTGGGCAGGTCAATCATGCTGGGGGCAATCAGCGGCGCTGTGACCATGAAGATAATTAGCAGTACCAGCATGACGTCGATGAACGGCACCATGTTGATCTCGTTGATGGTGCGACGGCCGCGGCCGCGGTGTGTGACGGCAGGCATGGTTCAGCGCGCTGTACTGACTGTACTGGCTTGTGCCCCCACATTGCGCTGCAGGATGTTCGAGAATTCTTCTATGAAGGTCTCCTGCTGGGTGGCAATGCGGTCTATGTCACGCGCAAATCGGTTGTAGGCGACGACGGCTGGAATGGCTGCAAAAAGTCCGATCGCTGTTGCCACCAATGCTTCGGCAATACCGGGTGCCACAGTTGCCAGTGTTACTTGTGTCAGCGCTGCCAGACCCACAAAGGCGTGCATGATGCCCCAGACCGTGCCAAAAAGGCCCACATAGGGCGACACGGAGCCGACCGATGCCAGGAACGACAGGTTGGTCTCGATCTCATCCATCTCCCGCTGAAAACTTGCACGCATGGCCCGGCGGGCACCGTCCATCAGCGTACCAACATCGGTGATGCGGCGCTCCCTTAGTTTTTGGAACTCGCGCATCCCGCTGGCAAAGATTCGCTCCATGGGCCCCGCCTGGCTGGCGTTCTTGGCGGCTGATGCAAACAGGTCGTTCAGACTGGAGCCGGACCAGAAGTCGCGCTCGAACACTTCGTTGAGTGCCTTGATGCGTTTGAGTGCAAAAAATTTTCGGAAGATGGCCGCCCAGCTTGTGATGGACACAATCATGAGGAGCAGCATTACGCCCTGTACGACCAGACTGGCGTTGAGTACAAGATGGAGAATGGATAAGTCTTGATTCATTTCAGCGGATCAGTTAGCAGGTGTGGGTGACAGGTACTACAACAGCATTGCGCGCAAGCGGGCTGCGGCTTGCTGCAACTGCTCCATCGAGCTGGCCGTGGAAAAGCGCACGAAATGTTGAGTATGCGCCGTCCCGAAGTCACGTCCTGGCGTGATGGCGACATGTGCCCGGTTCATGGCTTCAAATGCAAAATCCCAGCTGTCCTTTATTCCCAGTTTTGCGCACGCGGCAGAGCAGTCGGCCCAGGCGTAAAAGGCACCATCAGGCATCACTGGCACGGTCAAGCCCATTGCATTGAGTTGCGGCAGGAAGTAGTCTCGTCGGGCCTTGAATTCATGGCGACGCTGTTCATACAGGGTCAGGCTTTCCGGTTCGAAGCAGGCCAGCGCCGCGTATTGGGCAATGGTGCTGGGGCAGATGAATAGATTCTGCGCCAGGCGCTCGATCACGGTAACCAGGTGCTCGGGTACCACCATCCAGCCCAGGCGCCACCCCGTCATATTGAAATACTTGCTGAAGCTGTTGATGCTGATGATGTTGTCGTCGAGCGCCAGAGCAGTCTGCCCGTACTGCTCATTGAAGCTCAGCCCCAGGTAAATTTCATCCACCATGGTGATTCCGCCATGCGTTTTCACCACATTGTGGATCTCGTGCAGGGTGCCGGGGTCAATGGATGTGCCTGTGGGGTTGGACGGGGATGCCAGCAGCACACCGCGCGTGCGCGGTCCCCAGGCGGATTGCACTTGCTCGGTGCTGAGTTGAAAACGACTCTCGGCGGAGCAAGGAATGAGGATGGCGTTGCCTTCGGCTGCACTGACGAAATGCCGGTTGCAGGGGTAGCTCGGGTCCGGCATCAGGATCTCGTCACCGGGGTCGATCAGTGCCATGCAAGCCAGATGCAAAGCGGCCGACGCCCCGGCGGTGACCACAATTCGGTTCGCGGGAATGGCGATACCGAAGCGGCTTGCATACCACTGGCTGATGCTCTCACGAAGACTGTGCAGGCCGGTTGCAGGGGTGTACTGGGTTTTGCCATCGCGGATGGCTTTTTCTGCGGCGATTTGAACCAAAGGCGGGGCCGTGAAATCCGGCTCCCCGATGTTCAAAAATACCATGGGTGTCTCACTGTTCGCAACTTCACGGGCCAGCGTCGAGGCCGCCTTGGCAACCTCCATGACATAAAAAGGTTCTATCTTTTGTGCGCGGGACGATATCTGCATGGGCACTGGGTCAACGCCTCAGGCGCGGGCCTTCTTGTTTTGTCCACGATCGGCCTCAATTTCCACTGCACGCAATAAGGGCGCCATCCCGTTTAGAACAGCGTTAACGTATTTGTGGCCATCGGTGCCCCCAAATTCTTTCGCCAGTTCAATGCATTCATTAAGCACAACACGCCACGGGACATCCGGGCAATGACTGAATTCATAGGCGCCAATCCACATGATGGCGTGCTCGATGGGTGATATCTCCGACATGGGGCGGTCCAGCAACGGCACAATCAGTGCATCCAGTTGAATGGACTCCATCACACAACCTTGCAGCAGGGCATCGAAGTGCACGGAGTCTGCCTTGCTGAACCCCGCAAGGTCCCGGGTAAAGAGGTCAATGTCACTGACTGCGTTGCCGCCAACCAGGCTCTGGTAGAGGCCTTGCAACGCAAACTCGCGTGCACGACTACGGTCCGACTTGCTGGCGGCCTTGCGCGCGCCGGTGCTCGTGAGGCCAGTGCGTGACTGGCGGGGAGGGCGCTTGGCTGCGGCGGGTGGTGTCATGTCACTCATTAGAGGGATTCCAGCAGGTTGGCCATTTCAATTGCTACGCGGGCGGCATCACGCCCTTTCTCTTCCTGGCGGGCAACCGCTTGGGGCATGTCTTCGGTAGTCAAAATAGCGTTTGCGATGGGTAATTGGTAATCAAGTGATACCCGGGTCACGCCGGCGCCGGATTCATTGGCAACCAGTTCAAAATGGTAGGTTTCACCCCTAATGATGCACCCAATGGCGACCAGCGCGTCGTAGCCTGCTTTTTCTGCCAACGCTTGCAGTGCAACCGGCACTTCAAGGGCTCCGGGCACCGTGACATGGGTGATGTCTCTTGCTGCGACTCCGAGTGCCACCAACTCGGCCTTGCAAGCCATTGTCAGCGCGTCGGTTACCCCGGCGTTGAAACGGGCCTGCACGATGCCGACCTTGAGCCTTTTACCGTCCATCCGGTCATCGGTAGAGGCAATACTGCCTTTGTCTGCGCCAAACATAGTGATTCCTTATTTGCTTATATAGCCGGTAATTTCCAGGCCATAGCCAGTCATGCTGGGCATACGTCGTGGGCTGCCCATCAGGCGCATTTTGTGAACCCCGCATTGACGCAGGATTTGCGCCCCTACGCCGTAGGTGCGCAGGTCCATACGGCCGCGCATGGGGGCATGGGCCGACTGTGCGGTGCCGTCAAATTGGGCCAGCAGTTGCTCGCCGCTTTCGCCACAGTTGAGCAATACGACTACGCCGGCGCCTTCCTGCTGCATGTGTTGTAGAGTGGCCTCCAGACTCCAGGAGTGCATGGCGCGTCCGGTCTCCAGCGCGTCCAACACCGAGAGTGGTTCATGTACACGGACTGCTACTGAATCCGCAGCACTCCACGCCCCTTTGACGAGCGCTAGGTGCACGCCAAGGCCTGTTTTGTCGCGAAACGCATGGGCCGTGAATTCGCCAAAGGCAGTTTGCAGCGGGCGTGAGCCCTGCTGCTGGATCAGTGACTCGGTCTTGCTGCGGTATTCAATCAGGTCTGCGATGGTGCCGATTTTGAGACCATGCTCTGTGGCGAACAATTGCAGATCCGGCAGGCGTGCCATAGTGCCGTCGTCGTTCATGATTTCGCAAATCACGGAGGCTGGTGAGCACCCAGCCATGGCGGCCAGGTCGCAACCTGCTTCCGTGTGGCCAGCACGCATCAGTACGCCGCCGTCCACAGCCTGCAACGGAAATATGTGGCCGGGCTGAACCAGGTCATCTGGTGCAGCAGTTTTCGCAACCGCAGCTTGAACTGTGCGCGAACGATCCGCCGCTGAAATGCCGGTGGTTACGCCATCGGCGGCTTCAATCGATACCGTGAAAGCTGTGCCCTTCTTGTCGCCATTGCGAACGGTCATGGGCGGCAGTTGCAGTCGTTCACAACGTTCGCGGGTAAGGGTCAGACAGATTAGCCCTCGTCCAAAGCGAGCCATGAAGTTGATTGCCTCGGGCGTGACATGGTCTGCAGCCAGCACCAGGTCGCCTTCATTCTCGCGGTCCTCCTCGTCAACCAGAATGACCATGCGCCCGGCGCGCATATCGGACACAATATCTTCTACGGAAGAAATGGGAATCGGTTGTAGATGGGTCATGGCAGCAATATTTGTTGGTCCACACTGAATTGATAGTCTTTGAAGATGTGTTCGGCACTGAGTGTCTGGTAGCTGCCGTCCGCCAGTTTGCGCGTGGTGTCTTTCAGGCGATACGTCAGACTGCCGCAGGTCCAGCAGTTGTAGTTGCGCATATGGGTGCACAGGCAGGTCTTATCGGGCACCGAGATGTTCTTGCCGTCCGGGTGAATGACAATCTGCGCGTTATAGGCGTTGATGTAGGCGCAACTGCCGTTGCCATCGAGCAAGTAGCCATAGGCCTCGCAATTCGGGCGAATGCCGGCGCCAATGGCCGGCGTGTTGCGCAGCATGCGCATGGGGTAGCCAGTGGGCGACAAGGTGTTCACCACGATATCTTCTTCGCTGGCTTTGAAATATTCCTGTTTGACTTTGTCTGGCAGGCCGCACTCGTTGGCGACCGTGAACCTGGTCGCCACTTGGACGGCCGCGGCACCGTTTTCCAAAAATGACGTGGCATCGCTTCCGGTAAAGATACCGCCAGCGGCGACAAGGGGAATGTCCAGTTCCTCATTCTTCAGGAACTGGGCAATTTCAGCCACGATGGTCGCCAGATCGTACTGGGCCCAGTCCATGCCAAAACCCAAATGTCCGCCCGCCAATGGGCCTTCAATAATCACGAAATCAGGCAATCGGTTCAATCGGGCCGTTTTG
>JAIPDC010000078.1 GCA_021737865.1 Rhodoferax sp. | reverse complement strand
CAAGCACGCGATCTTGGCCGAGATTGAGAGGGATCCGCGTTTTTCCATGAAAATGCTGGCAGGCATTTCACGTCGACTGCATGGCCTCGTTCATGATATCGAGTCTGGCGCACTGCACAGCGGCATGCAGCGGGTCATCGGCTACCTGTTGCGTGAAAACGAGATTCGTGATTGCGCAACTGGCGAGGTGTTTACCGTGTCGCTTCCCGTCACCAAGGCGACGATTGCATCCCGTCTATCACTGACACCAGAATACTTTTCCAAGGTGCTGCGTGAGTTAGAAGAGGAAAACCTCATCGAAATTGACAAACGGGACATCCGAATCATTGACGCCCAGCGTCTGCTACGCTACGGCGTCCAGTAGATACAGCATTTGTCCTGCCCTATAACTTTGGGACAGCGCTTCCAACAAAATTCAGTTTGACCAACGGCGCGGCGTCGACTTGTGGAACGTGGCAGGTATTGCACTGCCAGCGAGTCATCGCAACTTTTTGATCAACGAAATGGCTTTCCGCCATTTTTGGTGCCCCTTTTTCTTTGAACTTGGCGAGACCGTGACATTCAATGCACTGGTTGTCCTCTAGCGTGATCTCGTCAAAGTTGTCCAGGGTGTGCGGGATGACGGGTGGCTGTCCATTGAAAGTGCGAACTACCAATTGCTGTTGTCCCGGTTTTTTTCCCTGATAGGTCTTGGCCTCGAAGGGCGCATCCGCGACGGCTACATCCGTGCCACGCATCGAGTTGACCTTTTCATAGGCAATGTGGTCCTGAGATACTGCACAGCCCACGCTGAAGACAACGGCGGTGAGGGTCGCCAGGGCCAGTCGAAAGTGCTTGGTCTTCATGATTGATTTACTCCTCGTTAAATGGATTGCTAGGACTGCGCGGAAGCGGCGTTGTGCTCGGTGCAGGGGGATTTAGTGAAGCGCATTGAAAAGACAAAAACATCTTTGGAGCAGACGTCAATGCAGCGCCCACAGTTTGTGCAATTTGGCGAGAGTACAACTGGGCTGGTTCCCGCTGACTCGCCTTTTAGTGGAACTTTCAGAATCGTTGGTTCCGGGCATACCGCGTAGCAATCGGCACAGTCATTGCAGGATGTCCGGTTCCTTGCTGAAACCCTCACCACGCTTTTGAGTCCAATCAGACTGTATGCCGCACCGACGGGGCAGACGCGTCCACACCAGCCGCGTTGGATGACAAACAGGTCAAACAGAAAAACGGTTGACACAACGGCCCATACCAGCCCACCACCGAAAAGTAGGCCACGGTGCAACAGGGTTACCGGGTTGATCCACTCCCAGGCAACGGTACTTGTGACTCCACTGACCACGATCGTCATGGCCAGAATCCAATACCGGGTATCACGCGACAGATGGGCGCTACCCCTGATGCCCAAACGAAGGCGCAACCACGCGGCAAAGTCGGTGATCGGGTTGACTGGACAAACCCACGCACAGTAGGCGCGCCCGCCCAGCAAAGCATAAAAACCAAGAATGATGGATGCTCCAATCAGGGCAGTGACCTGCGGCCAATATCCCGCTGCGACAGATTGAAGTAACACATAGGGGTCAGTCAGCGGCAAGACATTCAACGTCAGGCTGGAACTCAAGTTGCCCTTGACGATCCAGATCCCGGCCCATGGACCGAGCAGGAACACCATGAGCAGACCCAGTTGGGAGACTCGTCGAAAGAGTAGCCATTGATGCGACCTCCACCAACCCTTGGCGTCTAACGCCTCCTTGCCTATCAGGTTTCCATGCAGAGGATTCATCGCGCGGTCTCTCCTGCGGCGGGAGATTTGATCGGCAGAGGTGGCTGGCTACCGGGGTCAAAATGGCCGGGCAAACGCATCCCTTCCGGTAGTCGATCTGGCAGATCCAGGTTGCCTTGGCTCTCAATAAGAGAGTGCCCATTGTTCTTCTTTTGTTCGACCCACCCCAGCCGATAGTGGTCGCCCATTTCACCCTTCGCGAGGTGAATCGGGTAGACCTTGATGGCAGCAGTCTTGAGTACACAAGCTTGCTCGCATTTGCCACATCCGGTACAGACATCCGAGTGAACAACCGGTTCGAAAATGGTATGCCGGTCGGTTCTGTCGTTGTGCCGCAGTTCCAGAGTTATGGCTGTATCTATCAGCGGACATACCCGATAGCAGACGTCGCACCGTAAGCCCTGGAAATTGAGACAAGTCTCTTTGTCCACCAGCACTGCCAGCCCCATGCGTGCCTTCTTGATGTCGGTCAGATGGTGGTCGAGCGCACCTGTCGGGCAGGCCTTGACGCAGGGAAGGCTCTCACACATTTCACAGGCGCCAATGCGTGACACGAAAAACGGCGTGCCAGGGGCCACAGGCTCGCCTAGTGCTGACAAATGCAGGATCTGGGGCGGGCAATCGCGCACGCAGAGTCCACAGCGCACGCAGGCCCCCAAAAATGCCCCTTCTGAACTTGCACCGGGTGGCCGTAAGGCCTGTGATGGCAATGTCTTGGCCTGGGTAACTGCCAGCCCTAGCCCAAGTCCCAGCATAGCCACTCCACACCCCATGCGTGCGGCGTTGAGCACGAACGCCCGGCGCTCGGCATGGTTGGCCTTTGTGGAATCGTTCATACCGATAATGCGGGCGGAGCGCGGTCCATCTCTATATGTGCGCGGTCTTTGTGCCGAGACCCATCAGACTTTGACCACCTTGCAGGCACATTTTTTGAAGTCGGTTTCCTTCGAGATCGGGCAGGTCGCATCGAGCGTAAGTTTGTTGACCAACCGGTTTTCATCAAAAAATGGCACAAAGACGAGTCCAAGTGGCGGTTTGTTCCGTCCGCGGGTTTCTACCTTGGTGGTGATTTCGCCACGGCGTGTTGCTACCTTGACGGTGTCACCACGCTGTAGCCCACGGCTCTTTGCATCTTCCGGATGCATGTATATCCAGGCATCTGGCATGGCGCGGTAAAGTTCGGGGACACGCCTTGTCATGGAACCGGTATGCCAATGCTCCAGGACGCGGCCCGTGCAGAGCCACAGGTCGTAGTCCTTATCGGGCATCTCCGCTGCTGGTTGATAGGGCAGGGCGAAGATGACCGCTCTACCATCGGGTTTGCCGTAGAACTTGAGTGTTTCCCCCTTCTTGATGTAGGAGTCAAAGCCTTCCCGATAGCGCCACAAAGTCTCCTTGCCGTTGACGACCGGCCAGCGCAGGCCTCGGGCCTTATGGTAGATATCGAACTCACCCAGATCCTTGCCCTTTCCGGCACCAAACCGTCGGTATTCCTCAAACAAGCCCTTTTGAACGTAGTAGCCGAATGCATCGGTCTCGTCATTGGTGTAATTGGCCCATGCGTGCGCGTTTACCCGCGCGGCCTCAGGCTTACCGAACTTGTCAACCTCGCCATTTGCATAGAGCACGTCGTAAAGTGTCTTGCCTTTGTACTGGGGGTTTTTGTCCAAAATCTCCGCGGTCCATACTTCTTCCGTCTTGAAGCGTTTGGAGAACTCGATGTATTGCCACAGGTCGCTGCGTGCCTCGCCAGGTGCCTTGACTTGTTGACGCCAGAATTGGCTGCGCCGTTCTGCGTTACCGAAGGCTCCTTCTTTTTCCATCCACATCGCGGAGGGAAGAATCAGGTCAGCACTGACCGCCGACACCGTGGGGTAGCAGTCTGAAACCACAACAAAATTGTCGGGGTTGCGCCAACCGGGGTAAATTTCTTCATTGATATTGGGCCCGGCCTGCATGTTGTTGTTGGTCGAGGACCAATAGAAATTGAGCTTCCCGTCTTTCAACGCGCGGCTTTGTGCAACTGCGTGAAGACCAGGAGCCGCCTGGATCGTGCCGGCGGGTACTTTCCAAATCTTTTCCGCAGCCTCCCGGTGTGCCGGGTTTGCGACCAACATATCGGCAGGGAGTCGGTGTGCAAATGTTCCGGTTTCGCGCGCCGTTCCGCATGCGGATGGTTGACCTGTTAACGAGAAGGGACTGTTGCCGGGTTCAGATATCTTGCCTACCAACAAGTGGACGTTGTAGATCATGTTGTTGGCCCACGTGCCGCGGGTGTGCTGGTTGAACCCCATGGTCCAGAACGAGGTCACCTTGTTCTTGGGGTCGGCATAGGTTTTGGCCAAATCCAGCAGTTTTTCTTTGGCAACTCCAGAAATCTCGTGCGCCTTTTCGAGCGTGTACTCGGCCACAAAGGCTTTGAATTGCTCGAAACTGATTGGCTTTGCATCCATCGGATTGCCGCGTGGCTTGCCGTCCGCGCCAGGGTAGCCATTGTTCATCGCCGCCTGTTCCAACGGATGGTTGGGGCGCAGGCCATAACCAATGTCGGTAACGCCCTCGGCGAAGTTGACATGCTTCTTGACAAAGTCCTCGTTCACTGCGCCACTCTGGATGATGTAGTTGCAGATGTAGTTCATGATCGCAAGATCAGACTGCGGCTTGAAGATCAACTCCGAGTCGGCCAGTTCAGTGGATCGGTGCGAGAACGTGGACAGCACTTTGATCTTCACATGTTTGGCCGTCAGCCGCCGGTCCGTCATGCGCGACCACAGAATGGGGTGCATCTCCGCCATATTGGAGCCCCATAACACAAACGTGTCGGCGTGCTCGATGTCGTCGTAGCAGCCCATCGGCTCATCCGAGCCAAAGGTGCGAATGAATCCGAAGACCGCCGATGCCATGCAGTGACGTGCGTTAGGATCCAGATTGTTGGATCGAAAGCCGGCCTTGAAAAGTTTGTTGGCAGCGTAGCCTTCCCAAATCGTCCATTGGCCCGAGCCAAACATACCGATAGCCGTGGGGCCTTTGGCTTTCAACGTAGCCTTCGCCTTCTCTTCCATGATGTCAAAAGCCTGTTTCCAGCTGATGGGCGAAAATTCCCCGCTCTTGTCAAACTTGCCATCCTTCATGCGCAGCAGCGGACGCGTCAGGCGATCATTGCCGTACTGGATCTTGGATAGGAAATATCCCTTGACGCAGTTGATGCCCTTGTTCACCGGCGCATCCGGGTCTCCCTGTGTGGCAACAATGCGTCCCTCTTTGACCCCCACCAATACACCGCACCCGGTTCCACAGTACCGGCAGACCCCTTTGTCCCAACGAATTCCTTCGTCGGTCGCCGCGTTGGCCACTGCGCCAGGAAGTGTCATTCCGGCTGTGGTCGCTGCCGCAGTTGCTGCATGGATCTTGATGAACTCACGTCGTGTCTGTGTCATGTCATATCTCCTGGTCAGGTTCAGATTCGATTTGGTGGTAGACCATGGCAGCGGACAACACGCCGTCGGTCTTTGCTATGCGTTCATAGGCCGCGATGGTGTCCCGGTCGGACTCGGTCTCGATCGTGACAATGAGCTTGCCTTCTGGCGATACGGCGTGGATTTCGACACCGGTTTGCTGTGTCAAAAGTGCCTGCACAGCCTGCGCTTGGCCGTCACGTGCGTTGACAATCAGGCTTGATACGTTCATAGGGACTCTCGCATTTTCGGAAATGACAGCTGTAATGGTCACATCCGGGCGCGGCGTGCACATGCCGCCCCGTCTGCTTTGCTAAAAACTACTGCTTGGTGGCGTTGATGTCAGCCTTGGCGTCTATGCCCAGGGTATATCCCAGGGACACCTGGTGAAACCGTCCATGGGTGTAGTCGTCATGGATGGCGAAACCAAAGTTATAGGTCTTGCCGGCCACCAGTGCCACGTCACCCTCACCACCGGTCAGCTTGCGCGTAAATGTGACAACCCATTCGCCGTTTTTCTGTTCACCCTTGGCATCGACCAAAGCTTTGCCGCCATCCATCACGCGTTTCTCCGCAACGTAGCCGTCATGCTTGGTGCCTTTCGAGGTCCATTGCAGCAGGTCGTAATACTTGCCTGAAGCCAGACCGCCACCCGTCACATATTTGGTCTTTTTGTCATCTTTGCCGTCTGGCATGGTGCGCACATCGGTGTGACATGTTTCCCAGCAGCCGGATAGGTTCGCACGCTCCACCTTGTTGTCTTCCAGCATGAAAGCCAGCTTGACGGCATTGTCCTTGTCCATCTTGTCGGCGCCACCAGCTGGTTGCTTCCAGGTGAAACGCAAATACAGATTGGCACCGTCATTGGCTGCCTGAACCATGACGGGAATAGAGCCCGCTTTGCCTTTGATGACAGTTGGCTCCAGTTTTTGTCCGGTTACCATTTTTTTGCCCATATCGGCGGCTTCAGCGTCATGGCAACTGGCGCAAGTTTCGCCCTTTTTCATGGCGCGTGCGCCTCCATGCTCGGACCCGATAACGATCCATTCAATGGGCGACACACCGGGATAGAACACGGTAATTTTCTTGCTCGGGGTTTTGCTCCAGTCAGGTGCAGCGGCGCTGACGCCGGCGGCTGCCAGAGCCAGTGTCAGAGCCAGTCCGATGCGTGGAATGTGCTGGAATTTCATGGGTTTCTCCTGTTACTGTTTGATGGGTGTTTGCGGCGCGAGCGGTACTTATGACTCGTCCGCTTCTGTCATGCCTTTTGGCTTGTGGTGGGCAATGCCTTTGTGGCAGTCGATACAGGTTTCACCGCCCTTTAGCGCCATTTCGTGCGACTTTTGGGCACGGGGCTTTTGAACTTCCTTGTTCATGGATGCCAGTGTGTGGCAGTTGCGGCATTCAATGGAATTGGTTGCTTTCATCCGGGCCCACTCATTGCGAGCCAAGGTCAATCGTTTGGCCTCGAACTTCTCTTTGGTATCTATGGAGCCCAGAAGTTTGTGCAGTACTTCATTGGAGGCCTGGATTTTGCGGATCATCTTGGGGCCCCACTCTTTTGGGACATGGCAATCAGGGCAGGTCGCACGCACACCGGTCCGGTTGCTGTAGTGGATGGTCTCTTTGTACTCTGCATAGACGTTGTCACGCATCTCATGGCAACTGATGCAAAAGGCTTCGTTGTTGGTCGCTTCCAGAGCGGCGTGAAATCCCCCCCAAAACACAATGCCGGCCACAAAGCCAACAACCAGCAGTGCAAGCAAGGAGTACTTGCTGGGGGCACGCAGTGATTGCCACAGGCGTCTTAGCGCGGATGGTTGAGATGTTTCGGGTGAGTTCACGTTTGAAAATTCCGGTTGAGTGTCTTTGCTTTGCGATACACATCAGCCCCGAGAATGCCGCTTTGATGTGTTGGCTTTCCAGGGGCTGATGATTTCAGTCGATCAATTGATCAATAGATGTCGTGCTGCGTGTTGTAGACGTTGAACTTGCCTGTTGGCGTGATCATTTTTGGATCGGTGATCACCTTCTTCAGAGTCAAAGTCGCATCGTCGTACACCACAATGGCGGACTGGTCAGCCTTGCCGCCCCACAGTGAAATCCAGACCTCTTTGCCGTCAGCGCTGTACTCGGGATGCACAGCGCGTTTGACGGCCTTCGTAGCAGGCAGACCGGAGTCTTTGGCCACGTTGAGAATCTTCTTGGGCTTGCTCAGATCTGCCATGTCCCAAACCGCAACCGACTCTGCCAGATCCTTGTCAGGGTTTTGCGGCGCATCAGCCCAGAAGTGCTTGGACACAGGGTGGGTCTTCACGAACAGGTTGCCGGGCACGTGCTTCATTTGCTGCACAACTTTCCAGTTGTGTTGCTTGAACTGCGCGTACTTGGGGTCATCCGAAGGCGTGGAAATCAGAGTCACCACATCGGCGCCCAGGTGTCCCGTAGCCCAGACGGGACCAAATTGAGGGTGAACAAAGTTGGCGCCGCGACCGGGGTGCGGGAGCTTGGCAACATCGATCAGCGCAGCGAGCTTGCCAGTCTTGGTATCTACCGCAGCAACCTTGTTGGACGCGTTGGCAGCAACCAGGAAGTAGCGCTTGGAGGCATCCCAGCCGCCATCATGCAGGAACTTGGCAGAGCCAATGGTGGTGGTCTTCAGGTTCTCGATGTCGGAATAGTCAACCAGCAGAATCTGGCCGGTTTCCTTGATGTTGATGACCCACTCGGGCTTGATGAACGAAGCCACGATAGATGCAACGCGTGGCTCGGGGTGGTACTCGCCGTCGACAGTCATTCCTCGGGTGGAGACAACCTTGCGTGGCTCCAAAGTGTCGCCATCCATGATCACGTACTGGGGCGGCCAGTAGGAGCCGGCTACAACGTACTTGTCTTCGTAACCCTTGAACTTGGATGTGTCCACCGAGCGAGCATCGAAGCCAATTTTCACTTCTGCAACGACGGCTGGCTTTTCCATCCAGAGGTCAATCAGGGACAGACGACCATCGCGGCCAATCACATAGATGTAACGCCCCGATGCCGACAGGCGGGAAATATGAACCGCATAGCCGGTCTTCACGATGCTGCGAATTTCTTTGGTGTCGCCGTCAATCAACGCGACTTCGCCGGTGTCACGCAGGGTGACCGAGAAGAAATTCTTCAGGTTGAAACTGTTCATCTGCTTGGTCGGCCGGTCCTTGACCGCTACGATGACCTTCCAGGAATCCTTGGTTTCCTTGAAGCTGTACTCTGGAGGCACATCAGGTGTGGTCTGGATGTATTTGGACATCAAGCTGATTTCTTCTTTGGTGAGAATGTCATCAAAGTTCACCATGCCGCCTTCGGTTCCGTACCCGATAATTTTTTCCAGACGGTTTTGACCCAGCTTCAGCGTGCCGCCTTCCTGGGTGGAGCCGTCGGGCAATTTTTTGCTCCAATGCGGTTCCAGATTCTTGCCGGTCGCGCCTTTGCGCAACACGCCGTGGCACCCTGCGCAACGCTCAAAATAGATCTTTTTTGCAGCGGTCTTTTCGGATGCAGTCAACGTGGGTTGGTTTGCGCTGTCTTGGGCAAAAGTAGAAATTCCCCAGGTGGTCAGCAATACGGCGGCAACACTTGCTAGTCTCAAATTTATCATGTCAAAGTTTCCTTTTTGATCTGTGCTTGGTAGCTTGCACCTCACTTCGTAAGGTGCGTTCGCTGCGGGTTTCAGCATGGTTGATGCGAACAGAAGGATGTTCTGGCAAAGGCTTGATAGAAACCTTAACCTGCATCAATTTTCGATACAGATCGTTCACTTTCATTCGGTCTATTGCTGAATAATCGCCCTCAGCAACTGTCAACAAATGGACATCGTATGACTCACATCAAGAATTTTTATCGACTCAAAACACGGTCTATCGCTGCTGCGGTCGCGCTGGGCTGCCTCGCATCTGCGCAGGTTTACGCTCAGGGTGCGACAGCCAATCTGAGCCTGGTCGTTGTCAGCGGTTCTCGTCACGAGCAGGTGCGTGACGATTTGCCCATGTCTATTGACGTGTTGAACGCCGATGACTTTGAAAGCAGGCAAATGGGCGACATCAAGGACCTGGTCAAAGACTTCCCCAACGTCTCAGTCAAGCATGCGCCAGCACGGTTTACCGTGACCGGGGCCAGCAACCCGACCGGGCGTGATGGAAATGCCGGCTTCAGCATTCGCGGCCTGGGTGGTAACCGGGTGCTGATGTTGGTGGATGGGACCCGTGCACCGCGCAGCTATGTGAATGGAAACAATGCCTTTGGGCGCGACGCCTTGTCGCTGGATCTGATCAGACGGGTCGAGTTGGTGCGCGGCCCCAGTTCGGTTTTGTACGGGTCCGACGGGCTTGCGGGGCTGGTCAACTTCATCACAGTGGAGCCGCTGGATTTCTTGACCACAGCGGGCACCGAAGCCAAGACCCTTGGTGGCCGGCTTGCCGGCAGTTGGAGTGGTGACGACGACGGTTTCAATGTGGCCGCTACGGTCGCTGGACGTGCTGGTGAGGGCGCACAGTGGCTGTTGACCGGCACATCGCGACATGCCAGCGCCTTGGGCAATATGGGCAGCAATGATGAGCCCAGTGTGAACCGCACGCGCCCCAATCCGCAGACCAATCGGACCGATTCGCTGTTGGGAAAGTTGGTGCTAAAACCCAATGCAGTGCAAAAGCATACGCTAACGCTGGAGCATGTTGGCAAGGCGTCCGATACTGAACTGCTATCCAGTCGGGCCGCATCACTTCCAGCGCCAACGACTACTGCCACCAAGGCATTGGTGGCAGGTGAAACGGACCGCGACACTTTGCGCCGTGACCGCCTGACCTGGGATGCACGCTATGTGCTGGATTCCAAATGGGCCGATCAGCTTCAGACCTTGGTGAGCCTGCAAAATTCGGACGCTCAGGAGAACGGTCGCACGCTGCGCAATGATTCCGGCATTCGTCTGCGCGATACCAGCTACAACGAGCACGCCGTGCAGGCAAACGTCCAGTTGGGCAAATCCCTGGTCATATCCGACCAGTGGTCGCAAAAGATTAGTTATGGTCTTGATCTTGCCAGCACCACGGTTACGAGCTGGTTTGCTGGATCCGATCCCGCGCCTTTGGCCGCTTACGTTCCCAAGAAATATTTCCCTGATTCACGCGACAGCAGCGCGGGGCTGTACGCACAAAGCGAGTTTGCGAGTGATCGCTGGAGCATTACACCGGGACTGCGGTTTGAGCGCTTTGCGGTGGACGTTATCAGTCAGGACGGCTATGCACCGCCGGCCACTGTTCCGGGTGTTTCCATTTCGGGTGTTAACACCTCACCCAAGTTGGGCGCGCTCTTTCGTGTGTCACCGCAGTGGAGTGCCTACGGCAATTACGCCAGCGGATTTCGTGCCCCCAACGCGGCCCAGCTCAATGGCTTCATCGACCCGTCGCCAGGAGTCAATGCCAGGCTTCTGCCCAACCCCGACCTCAAGCCCGAAACCAGCAAGAACATCGAACTCGGTCTGCGCGGCAGAGTGCAAGGTCTGAGTCTCGACGTGGCCGCGTTTACCGGCGACTTCAAGCAGTTGATTGTTGACAAAAAATTTCTGGGCGGTACCAACACGGTGAGCAATCCCAACGTCTTTCAAACCATCAATGTGGACAACGCCACCATTTGGGGTTTCGAGGTCAAGGGCAACATGGACTGGGGCACGTGGGGTGATGGGAAGTTGAGCACACCGTTTGCCTATGGCATGACCCGCGGGCAGGACAATGGCTCAGGATTGCCGTTGAACTCGATCGACCCGGCGATGGCTGCAGTGGGGCTCAACTACCAGGCTGCTGCCTGGGCGCTGCGCGCCGACATTCGTTACCACGCCGCCAAGGATGTCGCTGATGTGGACCCGACATCGGGTGTCAAAGCGGGTAGCACGCAGTTCACCAGCGTCCCGGCGGCCGCCACGCTCGACATTACGGGCCAGTGGCGCATGCGCAAAGACCTGCGCCTGACGGCAGGCGTTGTGAATGCCACCAACGTCAAGTACTGGCTGTGGTCCGATGTCCAGGGCCTCACGACCGCCAACGCCATCACCCAGGCGGATGCCTATACACAACCAGGCCGGCACATCAATGTGTCTCTGGTTATGGACTTCTGAGCGTCGCGCGAATGCTGCGACCTATAACCGCATAGGGGTGGCGTAGCCGGTCATTTCGAGGTACCCGCGCCCCACCAGACGCTGGTTGCTATCCCACACGTCGCACAGACCTTCCCAGTAGATGGCTCCAGTGGAGGCCCGGCTGTCCATCTCCTGGTTGTCAACAAGTGCGCGCACGGTGTAAAAGTCCGCTGGCGTGCGCACGAGCCATTCGACAGGGTAGCTGGCCTGGCTCAGTGGGCTCTTCCAGTTGCGTTGCGGCTGGAACACCACGTCGCCACGCTGAAAGGTAAACAACGTGTCCTGTGCTCGGAAGGAGCCCCCGTCCCACAGGGCATTGCCACTTTTGTCCCGCAATCGGAATGCCGTGAGCGCGCTGCCGTCAAACAGGTTAATACCCATCCAATCCCAGCCCACTGCCTGGGGTGGCATGATTTGTTGGCTCCATTCGTGGTCAAGCCACGCCGTGCTACCTGCGCCCACTGCGTAACGTTTTCCCTGCAAGACCAGTTCGCCACGGACCTGCAAATGGGGCAGGCTGTAGTAGTGGCTGGTCTGTGCAGAATCCGGTCCTTTTTGGGACAAGCCATTTTTGCCCTGCAGTAGCACCGCTTGACTGGCCGTCAGCGTCACCGCAATTGAAAAATCCCTGGCGGTGATTCGGGCTTGCAAATCAGGCCCTGTACGCGTGAGTGACCAGTCCCGTAGGCCAATGCGGGTGTCCTCAGTGCTGGTCCATGCGCTGTCGTTGGGGTTGTGTCCGGGCTCTTTGCCAGACGATCTGGCCATGCGCTGGTCGTGCCAAAGCTTGCGGCCCTTGACATCGGTCAGCGCGGCATGCGCGAACACCAGTTGTTTCGCGGCCAGGGTCGACTGCATCGCCTGGGTCTTTGGCACCCGGCTGCGAAAAAATGTGACCTGGAAGCCAAAGTCGGCTTGCCCGTTCGCGCTCACCGCATAGCCGGTTACATACCACCATTCGATTGCAAAGTCGGGGTGCGCGCCAGCGTCGCGTGGAAACGCCAACGCCGTGTGCGGCAAGGTTGTGGAACCCAGGCGCGTAGCTAGGGTGCTGCCCACGGCGACACCCATGAGGGCGCGGCGACTCATCGCCGTGGGAGGTCGGTTCAGCACGTCTGCCCGGCAGCCATCGCGTGGCGCACCCATTGCTCTGACGCTGTGCAGTCGCCCAAGGTTTCGCTCACCCAAGTCGTGCAGTAGTAGTTTGGCAAGTAGCGCTCGCCGGCATCACACAGCAGCGACAAAATGGAACCTGCTTCGCCCGCCAACCGCATCTCTTGCGCCAGTTTGAGCATGCCGATGAAATTGGTGCCAGTGGAGGGCCCAACTTTGCGCCCCAGCAGGTGGGACAGCTCGCGCATGGCCGCCACGGAATCGACATCGGTAACGTCCAGCATGCGGTCAACCAGCGTGCGGATAAAGCTGGCCTCCACGCGCGGGCGGCCAATGCCCTCAATGCGCGAACCTTTGCCCGTGATGGACGCATCTCCCGTGTGGTGGTACTCCCCAAACACCGAACCGACAGGGTCCGGCACGCACACCTGGGTGGCATAGCGCTGGTAGCGTATGAACCGTCCCACCGTGGCGCTGGTGCCGCCCGTGCCCGCACCCACCACCACCCAGCGCGGAATGGGGTGGCGCTCGCGCGCCATCTGGCTGAACATGCTTTGCGCAATGTTGTTGTTGCCACGCCAGTCGGTGGCGCGCTCCGCGTAGGTGAACTGGTCCATGTAGTGACCGCCGGTTTGTTGTGCCAACTCCTGCGCCTGCGCATACACCTCGGCGGCTGTGTCTACCAGATGGCAGCGTCCGCCGTAGAACGCAATCTGTGCAATCTTTTCGGGAGAGGTGTTGCGCGTCATCACCGCGATGAAGGGCAGCCCCAGCAGCCTTGCAAAGTAGGCCTCACTCACTGCGGTCGATCCGCTGGAGGCCTCCACAATGGTCGAGCCCTCATGTACCCACCCGTTGCACAGGCTGTACAAAAATAGCGACCGGGCCAGGCGGTGCTTCAGGCTACCGGTGGGGTGTGTGGACTCGTCCTTCAGGTACAGGTCGATTCCGTGGCGTGCAAATTCAGGCAACTGCAGCGGGATCAGATGCGTGTCGGCGCTGCGCAGGTAGTCGGCCTCGATCAGGCCTATGGCCTGGCTGAGCCAGCTGGTAAGGGGCTTTGTAGACTGCATCTCTGAGAATTCCTTGGATGACCGCAGGGTAACTGCCTGCGACTGTTGCTTTGTCGATGTTGATATTTATCAGCACAAGGCGCGCCAACTTTACAAGATTTAACCCGAAGCCATGCGCCCGACACACACGGCCGAAACAGGCGCGGCTCACTCGCCGCCTGGTGGCAACGATGCCACCGATGCGCTTTAGACCGGGTTTGATGCGAGTTGGGAGCCTGATGTAATCGGTCTGCGCCTGGCCATTGGCGCGCTGGAGCGTGAAGTGTTGCTGCAATTCCTGATCGAAGCCGTCGAGCTGGCGACCGTTGCGTCCATAGCGTTGGCGGCACTGATGGATGTGCCCTCTGTCTTCAATTGTCAGGCGTTACCAGTCTTCCTTGACCGCCAGCACCGCGTCTCGCCCCGCTGCAGCACGCCCCGCCAGCCATGCCGTCAGCGTGCCTGCCAACACCACCGAGGCACCCAGCGCCAGCAGCCGCCAGGCGGGCAGGGTGAGCTCCATCGACCAGTGAAAGCTCTGCGGATTGACCACATGCACCAGCACCACGGCCACGGCCAGACCCAACCCCATCCCGGCGATGGCGCCCAGCGCAGTCCAGGCCATGCCCTCACCCGCCACCACGCGCAGCACCTGACGGCGGGTGAGGCCCAGGTGCACCAGCAAGCCAAACTCCTTGCGCCGTGCCAGCACCTGGGCGCTGAACGAGGCCGCCACGCCAAACAGCCCGATGCCGATCGCCACCGCCTGCAGCCAGTAGGTCACGGCAAAACTGCGGTCAAAAATGCGCAGCGAGGTGGCCCGCACTTCACGGGCAGAGCCAAAGTCCATCAGCCGGCCCGCTTCGCCGCCAGGCGTTGCGCCCTGTTGGTCCGCCAGGTCGCGCATGGCCTGCTCGATGGCGCCCAGGTTGGCATCGGGCGCCAGCCAGATGGCCAGATCATTTGCGCGCGTGTCACCAGTCAGGCGCTGAAAATCAGCCTGCTCGATGGCGATGGTGCCAAATTGGCGGGAATAGTCGCGCCACACACCTGCTATAAAAAAAGTAGCTGTCTGAGCATATTCCACGGGGGCTAGGGCCCGAAAATGCTTTGAAAGTGGAGCGTAGACCGTGCCCGGGCGCGCCCCATGCAAATCCACCATGGCCTCACTCACGTAAATGCCGATCTGGCCCGCCGGCACGCCCAGGGGCTCGCCGGCCAGTGGCAGGCTGCGCGGGGTGCCCAACATGTTGCCCAAGGGGCGGGCAATCAGCGTGACGGCCGGCTGGTTGGGGTCGGGCAAAAACTGCTGGTTGCGCTGGGTGCCCAGGCGCTGCACGCC
>JAIPDC010000077.1 GCA_021737865.1 Rhodoferax sp. | reverse complement strand
GATGGCCAGCGCCGGCATGGCGGGAATGACATAGCGCTCCGAGCGCTGGCTGGGAATGGTGAAGACGATGAGCCACACTGCCAGCCAGGCTAGCAATATCCACTCCGGCGGGGTCAGCTGGGCATAGGTCTGGCGCTTGAACGCACGCGTCAGGCCCACCCAAGCCAGCCCCAGCACGGTGAAGAACAGCAGACCCGCATTGGCCGGGTAGGCCAGCAATTGCGTCCACATCGGGTAGACGCCAAAGAAGGCTGCGTGCCAGTAGCCCTGGGTGTTGGTCATCTTGCCGGCGTTCTCGCCCAGCACAAATTCCTGCCAGACGGCGGTCGGGTCCGGGTCCAGCAGCAACCAAAGGGCAAAAATTCCAACCGCCAGGACTGCACTCCAGGTCATCCCCACTGTGGTTCGAACAGCCAGTGGCCACTGCAACCGGGGCGCGCTCAGCAGCCAGGCGCACCACACGGCCGCAGCAGCCGGTGCAACCAGTGCAAACGATTTGTAGGCGGCACCCAGGGCCATGGCAACACCCATGAGCGTGAACGCTAGCCAGCCGATGTCGTTGGCCAGGAGTGTGTGTGGCAGAGCGTTCTGCGCAGGTAAAGGAGGAGCCTGCGCAGCGGGCGGGGGACACGGAGCAGAACGCTCTGCCACACACACTCCCGAGGGGGAACTGCGCAGCCGAAGCCAAAGCAGCCACCACATCGGGAGCGACAACCAGAAGGTCTCGGGTGCCGATGTCAGGTACACCCGACCGTAGCGGAAGGTGGAGAAAAACAGCAGGTACACCGCCGCTGCGATGCAAGCGGTGCGCAGGTTTGCGCTGATGCGGTGGGTGAAAAATGCCAGCAGGGCGGTGGTGAGAAAGGTGTAGACGATGCTGGGCAGACGCAAAGCCCACAGACTCCAGTTGTTCCCCCAATCGCTGGCCGCGATGGCCTGCCAGAACAGCAGGGGCGGTTTGGTGTTGCGCATGCCGACAATCTCGGACTGCAACGGCAGCCAGTGGCCCGACTCGGCCGTCATGCGGGCGATGTGGATGTAGACCATCTCGTCGCCATTGGTGGGTGCGTAGGCGCCGCCCAGACCGAAGAGGTATACCGCCAGGGTCACCAACACCAGGGCAATCCAGGGCCAGGGCAGGGTGGAGCGTGGGGGCCGCATGGTCAGGCCGCTGAGCAGGGCCGCCCCAAGCAAGGCAGGCCCCCTCGGGGGGCAGCGACCGGCGCAGCGGTGGAGCGTGGGGGCCTCATTCTTTGTGGCGCTTGAAGGTCCAGCGGTCGTTGGCGAGAAAGTTGCTCACGCTGGCCGCGAGGATGGCCACCACGTTGGCCAGTCGGTAGTCCATGCTGCCCGACAAAAGTAACGTGAGCACATATTGCAGCGTGCTGCCAAAGGCCGAAGCGGTGACGTACTGGCCAAACTCCATGCCGAGCAGTCGCAGGCTTACGGGCTGGACGCCTTCATCAGCCTCTAGGGTGCGCACCCTATCGGACCAGGTCCATAGCCGGTTCCAGGTGAAGTTGTTGAGCGTGGCCAGCGTGATGGCCAGTGCCAGCGACAGATACGGCTTCTTGTAGGAGGCCTCGAGGGCGTTGAACAGGTACTCGTGACCGACGTGCAACATGACCAGGTTGACCACGGTGCCGCTGGCGCCAACGATGCCGAATTTGATGTAGCGGTAGCGTTCAATCCAGCCCAGCACCCACAACACCAGGCGTTGCGCCGACGAGGGTCCGCTCATGGCGCAGAGCCCGTGCCGCTGTCACGCAAAAAGACGAGGGCCTGGGCCAGCACCGGGTCAGGTGCAATGCGTTTCAGGCACTGGTTGTTGCCATCGCAAAAGGTCAGGCGGTGGTTGTAGGCCGACAGGCATGGCGAGCAGGCAATGCCGGACTCCAGAATGGCATTGCGCGTACCCAGTGGACCATAGAGCTTGCCGGTCTCGGGGCCGAAAAATACCATGGTCTGAATGGGGGTGAGGGTGGCAAAGTGGCCCGGCCCGCCGTCGTTGGTGATCAGCAGCTTGGCCGCATGGAAGAGCATCAGCAGTTCGCGGATGCTGCGCGTGTAGCCGGTCAGGTCAATGCAGGCGTCCAGCCGTTCGCCGGGCTTGGGGCCGATATTCTGAACTTTTGCAATCAGGTCTTTTGCCAACTGCGCGTCGTCCTTCAGGCCGATCAGGCCCACGGCGAAGCCTGCTGCGCACAGACCCTGTGCCACGCGTGCGTAGTGGTCGGCCGGCCACGCCCGCTCGGGCAGAATGCCGCCTCCGGCGTACATCAGCACCAGCTGGCGACTGGCCGTCACCGGGTGGTCTGCGACCAACTTGGCGCGGTAGGCCGCCAGCTCGCCATCGGCAAAGGCCACCGACAACTCGGTGTCAACCGGCAGGCTGCGAATGGGCGCCGCCTTGTTGCGCGGTGTGCTGTCGCCAGAATTCAGCGCATCGACCAGCGACAAAAACTGCTTGCTGATGTGCTGGTAGGGGTTGTAGGGGATCGCGTGGTTGATGAAGCTGCCGCGGTACAGGCCTTCCTGGGTGTGCGGCGTGAAGCCGACCCGCACCGGTGCTCCGGTAGAAAAGGACAGCAGGGCGCTGACGCGCGAAAACAGTTCGCAGTCGATCACCGCATCCAGCCCCAGGCGCCGCATCTTCAGGCTGATGGCGAGGATGTCGCTCACCAGAGACCCGCCGGAGCTGTCATCCAGGCTGTGCATGTTGTCCACCTGTGTCAGTTGCAACAGTTTGGAGACTTCCTGATTCTTTTTGAGCTGCAGGATGTGGATCGCTGCACCGGGATACTGGCGACGCAACTGGGCAAACATCGGCCCAGCCAGCACGATGCTGCCCATCTCGGACAGCAAAATAACCAGAATATTCTTCGGTGCGGCTGACAACTGTGCCGGCGTTCCGAAGAGCCCGGTGATTCGCACCCACGCAGACACCGCGCCACACAGCAGCTGGCCAGCCCAGCGGTCAATGAAGCGTTGCGTCTCTAGTTTCATGGGGCCATGTGATGCAAGGGCCTCAGGACAGGCCAGCGGACGCGCGCAAGGCCTGTGCCTTGTCGGTGCGCTCCCAAGTGAACTCGGGCTCTTCACGACCAAAGTGGCCGTAGGCGGCGGTCTTTTCGTAGATCGGGCGCAGCAGATCGAGCATCTGAATGATTCCCTTGGGGCGAAGGTCAAAGTGTTCCTTGATCAGGGACGCAATTTTCTCATCCGAGATCACACCGGTGCCTTCGGTGTAGACCGTGACATTCATCGGCTCTGCGACACCAATGGCATAGGCGACTTGAATCTGGCATTGGCGTGCCAGGCCGGCTGCGACGACGTTTTTGGCGACGTAGCGGGCGGCGTAAGCGGCAGAACGGTCGACCTTGGTTGGGTCTTTGCCGGAGAACGCACCGCCGCCGTGCGGGCATGCACCACCGTAGGTGTCCACAATAATCTTGCGACCGGTCAACCCGCAGTCACCCTGGGGGCCACCCACGACAAAGCGGCCGGTGGGGTTGATCAGGTACTTGGTGTCGACAGTGAGCCATTCCTTTGGCAGCACGGGCTTGATGATCTCTTCACGAATGGCTTCGTAAAAAGCATCGGTCATGCGGCTACCCAAGCTCATCTCGGGCGCGTGTTGGGTGGACAGCACCACGGTGTCGATGCTGTGGGGCTTGCCGTCCACATAGCGCATGGTGACCTGGCTCTTGGCGTCGGGGCGCAGGAAAGGCAGGCGGCCATCTTTGCGCAGCTGCGCCTGACGCTCGACCAGTCGGTGTGCGTAGTAGATGGGCGCGGGCATCAGCTCAGGGGTTTCATTGCAGGCGTAGCCAAACATCAGGCCCTGGTCACCGGCGCCGGTGTTGAGGTGGTCGTCGGACGCATGGTCGACGCCTTGGGCGATGTCGTTGCTTTGCTTGTCGTATGCGACCAGCACGGCGCAGCCTTTGTAGTCAATGCCGTATTCGGTGTTGTCGTAGCCAATGCGCTTGATGGTGTCGCGGGCGACCTGGATGTAGTCCACATGTGCGTTGGTGGTGATTTCACCCGCCAGCACCACCAGGCCGGTGTTGCACAGGGTCTCTGCGGCCACACGGGACTTGGGGTCTTGTTTGAAAATCGCATCCAGAATCGCATCGGAAATCTGATCCGCCACCTTGTCCGGGTGACCTTCGGAAACAGACTCGGATGTAAAGAGAAAATCGTTCGCCATAAGTGTTAACTCCAAAAGAAACATCAAGTCGCGTTGCTTGGGCTTTTGGGCTTGCAGCGAACGCTTTAGCAGATTTGCCCTTGTTCCCAAGGCACAATGGCGATCTTTGTGAAGAAAGCTACCGTGTGTGTCGCCCTGCAAGTAGTTCTGTAACTCAGCGACAGACGCGATTTTATCCCAGAGCCAATCCCTTGTTTTTAAATGTTTTTGTTTTTGTCATTCTGCAATTCGCATGGGGCGCGCCCGGTGGCGGCACGCGACTGCAACGTGCCATGGGTCGTGGGCTGATCGGGCGAAGCGGGGGGAACCCATGTTGATGCGGGTGACGCTGGGAGTGGTTCGCGGGCTGGCGCTGCTGCCTCTGCCAATGTTGCGCGCATTGGGTGCAGCGCTGGGCTGGGTGCTATACGGCTTGGTTGCTTCGCGCCGGCGGGTCGTGGTGACCAATTTGCGGCTTTGCTTTCCGCTCTGGTCTGAACGCGAAGTCAAAGCACATGCGCTGCAGGTGTTTGTCCATTTTGCCCAGAGCTGGCTGGACCGTGGCTGGCTGTGGCACGGTTCGCCCGGTCGCACGCTGCGGCGTTTGCGTCTTTGTGGCGCGGTCCAGGAGTTGCAGGGCGATGCGCCCACCGTCATATTTGCGCCGCACTTCATGGGCCTGGACGCAGGCTGGACGGCGCTTACGCAGCAATTGCCCAGACGCTTCACCACCATCTATACCGACCAGGCGAATGCGGTTTCTGATGCCTGGATTCTTCGGGGACGAAAGCGGTTTGGACGGGCGCGCCTGTTTGGCCGAATCGAAGGTGTCAAGTCCATTCTGGAAGGGCTGAGAAAAGGTGACCCCCTTTACCTGCTGCCAGATATGAACTTCGGGCCTGAGGAGTCGGTCTTTGTGCCCTTTTATGGCGTGCCGGCTGCAACGGTTCCTTCGTTGTCGCGCTTTGCCAGACTCGGGCGCGCCAAGGTGGTTCCTGTGCTCTGCAGAATGACCCCCACCGGGTATGACGTCGAGGTTTTGCCGGCCTGGATCGACTTTCCGAGCGCAGACATGCTGGCCGATACTGCGCTGATGAATGCGCGTCTTCAAAGCTACATCGACACCATGCCAGCCCAGTATTACTGGGTGCACAAGCGGTTCAAGGATCGGCCCGGCGGAGAACGACCGCCCTATTGAGGCGCCGGTTCCGGGGGGGTAGCAGAAATGGCTCCTTGCGGATGTGCCCATTTCCAGAGCAGTTTGGCCACATCGTCAATGCCTTTGCGTTTCGGGGCCGAAAACAGCATGACCTCTCCGCCACCGGCTTGCAGCTTGGTGATCGACAGGACCTTGGTGGCTTCACTGCGGGTCAGTTTGTCGGCCTTGGTCAAAACGATCAAAAACTTCAGGCCCTCCTGAACGCGGGGTCGAATAACGTCCAGCAGAATTTCGTCGAGTTCGGTCAGGCCATGGCGCGGGTCGCACATCAGCACAATGCCCATCAGGTTTTTACGCGTGACCAGGTAGTTGGCCATGACCTGCTGCCAGCGGATCTTGTCCTGCTTGGGGACGGCTGCATAGCCATAGCCGGGCAGGTCGGTCAGAACGGCGTCCATGACGCCTTGCTTGCCCAGACTGAACAGGTTGATGTGTTGGGTGCGCCCCGGCTTTTTGGAGGCGAATGCCAATTGCTTTTGTTGCGTCAGGGTATTGATGCATGTGGATTTGCCGGCGTTTGAGCGGCCGACAAAGGCAATTTCCGGAACGTCGAGAGGGGGGAGGAAGTGCAACTCTGGGGCCGTGGTCAAAAATTTGGCTGTGTGAAGCCAGCCCAAAGCGACAGTCGCTTCGGTTTTTTCGCCAGGGCTCGCTTTGATCGCAGGGGGTGAAAACGTGGATGAGTTTGTGTTGTTAGTCATTGATTGGGGCCGCAGAGCCGAGCCGCATTGTAGAATGCCCTCTGTTTTGCCCACTAGATACACAGCAGCACCATGAAGTTGATTGCACATTTGCTTATCGCCGCCACTGCGGTAGTCTCGCCCCTGTTTGCTTTTGCGGCAGATGCCGCAGCGCCTGCATCGGCTGCGTCAGCGCCTGCTGCACATGCCCCGGCACCGGTTGTCAAAGCGACAAAGCCGGACTTGGCCAAGGGCGAGGCGACATTTACCGCTGTGTGCGCGTCATGCCACGGTGCCGACGGCAACTCGGCTACACCTGCATACCCGAAGCTGGCGCAGCAGCACCCTGAGTATCTTGTCAAGCAATTGCAGGAGTTCAAGTCGGGCAAGCGTGTGAATCCGTTGATGGTGGGGTTTGCGTCCATGCTGTCAGATGAGGACATGAAAAACGTCGCCTACTGGGTTGCTGCCAAGAAGGCCAAGCCGGGTTCGGCCAGCGAAAAGAGCATGGTTCAACTGGGTGAGCGCATTTACCGCGGCGGGATTGCCGATCGTCAGATTCCGGCTTGTGCGGGTTGTCACAGTCCCAACGGTGCAGGTATCCCCGCGCAGTACCCCCGTTTGAGCGGTCAGCACGCTGAATATGCTGCCGCACAGTTGACTGCATTTCGCGACGGCGCTCGCCAGAACAGTTTGCAGATGAGCCAGGTTGCAGCCAAGCTCAACGACCGCGAAATCAAGGCGGTCGCCGACTACGTTGCTGGTTTGCGTTAATAAGCCGACCCTGACGCCTGAGGTTCCTTTGCGGACCTGATTGGCGCAAAAGTCCCAAATCGGGCAGACTCATTGCGAGATGAGGCTGCCCTTTTTGCTTTTCGGGACATGCTGGCTGCGTGAATAACCGGTCTGAGGTCGCGGTCTTTGTAATAAGTTGCGCGGTTAATCGACCAAAGATGAAACCAGGAAAACACTATGCACCCCCGCGCTGATATTCTCTCGTCCCGCCCTGCGGGTGCGCGTGCCTCCTTCGGGCCGGCATTGCAGGAGGCGTCATGCTGATCAAAACACAGGTAAAGGGCTTCAACTGCGCGACGACGGCCAGTGAAATTACGGACCGGGCAGTCTACGAACACCGTCGCGATCTGCTGAAAGTGATGGCGACCGGCGTGGCGGGTGGCCTCATGGCGGGTTGGGCATCCCGACAGGCTATGGCCCAGACTGCAAGCGTGGTGCAGCGGCCCGGCAAACTGCAGGTGTTGGGTGCACGCGCATCCGGCGTCGCTGGCGCGAACACGATGGAGAAGCTCACCGCCTACAAAGATGTCAGCAGCTACAACAACTTTTATGAGTTTGGTACGGACAAGTCGGACCCGGCGGCAAATGCGCACACACTGAAGACCAGTCCGTGGAGCGTGGATATTGAGGGGCTGGTCAAGAAACCCGCCAGGCTGGGGCTGGAAGACTTGCTCAGGCTCAGCCCCATGGAAGAGCGGATCTATCGGTTGCGATGCGTCGAGGGCTGGTCCATGGTCATCCCGTGGGTAGGCTATTCGCTGTCCGAACTGATTCGGCACGTCGAGCCGCTGGGAAGCGCCAAGTTTGTGGAGTTTGTCACCTTGGCCGATCCGAAAACCATGCCCTTTGTGGGTTCGCGCGTGCTGGATTGGCCCTATGTTGAAGCCCTGCGGCTTGATGAAGCCCAGCATCCCCTGACTTTGCTGGCTTTTGGCATGTATGGCGAGGTCTTGCCAAACCAGAGCGGTGCGCCGCTGCGCCTCGTCGTGCCTTGGAAGTATGGTTTCAAAAGCAGCAAGAGCATCGTCAAGATCCGATTCACCGACAAGCAACCCGCAACAGCATGGAACAAGGCGGCCGCTAATGAATATGGTTTCTATTCGAACGTCAACCCCAACGTCGATCACCCGCGCTGGAGTCAGGCTTCGGAGCGCCGCATTGGGGAGGACGGGCTGCTGGCCAGAAAGCGCAAAACTTTGATGTTCAACGGCTACGAAGCGCAAGTGGGCCAGTTGTACGCTGGCATGGATTTGAAAAAACTTTTCTGAGCGGCGGATGCGCGCACGGGTAAACGGGTGGTTGATCAGCCCTTGGGCCAAACCCTTGGCGCTCCTGCTCGGGCTGCTGCCCTTCGTATGGTTGATGTTGTCCGCGGCTTTGGATTGGCTGGGTGCGAATCCAGCCGAGGCGCTGGAACGGTTGACCGGCGACTGGACCCTGCGCATGCTGTGTATTGTCTTGGCGGTTACGCCCGTGCGGACCATGCTGGGGTTGCCAACCTTGGCGCGTTTTCGGCGGATGGCGGGCCTGTTTGTCTATTTTTACGCCCTCTTGCACCTGCTGGCCTATAGCTGGTTCGACATGGGGTTCGAGTTGGAGGATATTGCCAAAGATATCCTCAAGCGACCTTTCATCCTGGTTGGATTCACTGCGGTCGTCTTGTTGACGCCGTTGGCTCTGACTTCATTCAACCGGGCGATGCGTGCCCTGGGTGGCCGACGCTGGCAGGTGTTGCACCGCCTGGTCTACCCGATCGCTGCGCTGGCAGTGTTACATTTTTTCTGGATGCGGGCAGGCAAGAACAACTTTGCAGAGGTCGCCGTCTATGCTTTGATCCTGGGCAGCCTGCTGGGCTGGAGATTGCTGCGTTTTATCAGGAAAAATGTGGCATAGCCCCCGTACTGTATGCCTATGCAGCTATCAAATATATAGCAATCACTGGCGGAAGACTGCGGTGTAGTGTGGCGCTGTCTGGAGCACCAGACGCTGTGTTGGCCGGCGCTGAGGGTGCTGGCAGGTAAAGTGAACCGGTCTGACCGCAACCCGTCAGGCTTGCCACACTTGCACTGAGGATAAGCGCGCTGACTAGAATTTGCTTTGATATCAACATGGTGAAATTGTAATGACTGACTCTGAATACCTGGATCGCGCCGACGCCTTGCTCAAAGTGGTTGAGCACAACTGTGACCGCATCAACGACGAGTCGGACGCCGATGTTGACAATCAGCGGGTGGGCGGCATGGTCACATTGACTTTTTCAAACCGCAGTCAGATCGTGATCAATCAGCAAAAGCCGCTGCATGAAATCTGGCTGGCTGCACGCGCAGGGGGGTTTCACTACCGCTGGCTCGATGGTCAGTGGCAGGACACCAAGGGCCAGGGTGAGTTTTTTGCGGTATTGTCAACCAACGCCACCGTGCAGGCTGGGCGGGAACTGGTTTTCCGGCCCTGATCAATTACGGAAAAGATCGAGGATCTTTTTCTTTTCTTCCGCCGGCG
Organism: Rhodoferax sp.; assembly: GCA_021737865.1. GTDB lineage: Bacteria > Pseudomonadota > Gammaproteobacteria > Burkholderiales > Burkholderiaceae_C > Allorhodoferax. The sequence continues at coordinate 5,726 of JAIPDC010000077.1, read as the reverse complement.
GCAGTGTGAGCGTATTGGATTCGGGCTTGTCATCCAGGCCAAGGCCCGAGACGCCAGAGTTCTTGGCGTATTCGTCGTAGTACCACTCGCCACCGACATGAACCACGCCTTCGGGTGCTGAAGGCTCCATGATGGGCACGTTTTTCAGTGCGCTTTCCATGAAAGTAATCCAGACCGGCAGACTCAACCCGCCCCCCGTTTCACGATCACCTAGCTTGCGCGGGGTGTCGTATCCGATCCATGTCACCGCCGTTAGCGTCGGGTGGTAGCCGGCAAACCAGGCATCCATGGAGTCGTTGGTGGTGCCTGTTTTTCCGTAAATGTCGGGGCGTTTCAGCGTGGCCTGGGCCCGTGCAGCGGTTCCGGAGCGGGTAACCTCCTGAAGCAGGCTGGTCATCATGAAGGCGTTGCGTGCATCAATCGATCGTTCAGCGTCTTCGATGGCCGGGGCTTTCGACTCGACCAGCACCTTGCCGCGTTGTTCGCTTACTTTTGACACAAGCCAAGGATTGACGCGGTAGCCGCCATTGGCAAATGTCGAGTAGCCGACCACCATCTGCATCGGTGTCACTGAACCCGCGCCCAGTGCCATGGTGAGGTAGGGGGGGTGCTTGTCTGCGTCAAAACCAAAGTGCGTAATCCACTCCTGCGCATACTGGGTTCCGATAGATCGCAGGATCTGAATGGAGATCATGTTCTTTGATTTGGCCAGACCACGGCGCAGGGTCATCGGGCCTTCAAAGGTGCCGTCGTAATTTTTGGGCTCCCACGGCTGCCCACCGGTAACACCCGCATCGAAGAAAAGCGGTGCATCGTTGATAACGGTTGATGGCGTAAACCCCTTCTCGAGCGCAGCCGAATAAATAAACGGTTTAAAACTCGAGCCGGGTTGGCGCCACGCCTGGGTCACATGGTTAAATTTGTTCTTGGTGAAGTCGAATCCACCCACGAGTGCCTTGACAGAGCCATCGCGGGGATCAATGGCGACAAATGCACCTTCGACTTCCGGCAGCTGCGTAATTTCCCAGGTGTCCTTGGGTGTTTTTGCGACCCGGATGATGGCTCCGCGGCGCAACTTGATGGTGGGTGGCGCCTTGTCAGATAGCCCGGATTGCGCCGGCTTGAGGCCGTCACCTGTTATTTCCACCAGCACCCCGCCTTGCCGCATGGCCTTGATCTTTTTTGCATCAGCCTCCAGCACGACAGCCGACATGACATCACCATTGTCCGGGTGGTCATCCAGTGCATCATCCACCGCGTCCTCTGCCTCCTGGGCATTGGCTGGAACGGTGATGAACTTTTCGGGGCCTCGGTAAATCTGGCGGCGCTCGAAATCCATGATGCCTTTTCGCAGCGCCTTGTAGGCGGTGTTCTGGTCTGCGGTTCGCACGGTGGTGCGCACATCGAGACCACGGGTATAGGTCTCGTCACCGTATTGCGTAAACATCAATTGCCGCACCATTTCGGCCACGTATTCGGCATGGACCTGGTGGCTGTTGGCATTGGATCGGATCTTCAGTTCCTGGGCCTTGGCTGATTCCGCCTCTTTCTCGTTGATGAAACCGTTTTCCAACATCCGGTCAATGATGTGGCGCTGGCGAATGCGGGCCCGCTGTGGGTTGCTGATCGGGTTATAGGCTGATGGCGCCTTGGGAAGGCCGGCCAGCATAGCGGCCTCTGCCACGGTGATGTCCTTCAAGGGTTTGCTGAAATAGGCCTCAGAGGCGGCGGCGAAGCCATACGCGCGGTTGCCCAGAAAGATCTGATTCATGTAGATTTCAAGGATCTGATCCTTGCTCAGCATGTGTTCAAGTTTGAATGTCAGCAGGATTTCGTAAATCTTGCGGGTGAACGTCTTTTCAGATGAGAGATAGACGTTACGCGCCACCTGCATGGTGATGGTGGAGGCGCCCTGACTCTTGGCCCGGCCCACATTGGCCAGACCGGCCCGCACGACACCCAGGTAGTCGACCCCGCCGTGTTGATAGAAGCGCGCATCCTCGATTGCCAATACTGCGTTGGTCATCACCTTGGGTATTTCCGCAATTGGAGTCAGGTTGCGCCGTTCTTCGCCAAACTCCGCCAGCAAATCCCCTTCGGCTGAAAAAACCCGCAACGGCAGTTTGGGCCGATAGTCCGACAAATCCGAAATGTCGGGTAGATTTGGGTATGCAACCGAGAGCGCGAGTGCGATCACCAGCAACAACGACAATGCCCCCGCCACCGCCAAGCCTGCGGTCCAAAAGAGAAGGCGCATGAGCCAATGAACGGGAGTCTTGTTCTTGGGCAAAGTGGCGCCGTTTTTTTCTGACGGGTTGGAAGTGGAGGGCATAAATGTGTCTGACGGTTGCGTTGGTATTATAAAAATCCAGCTGCCAGTGGTGTATTTGAAATCGGCATCCGCATTGTTGCCGCAACTTGGATTCCCGACAAAATCTGGCGATTCATTTCAAAAATGGGGTAAAACCGTCTGCTTTTGACAACGCTTAAAACATGTTGAAACCGAAAAAACCTTTGCGGGACAAGGTGCTTACTGATAGCATTGAAGTGATTTCTTAAGTCTGACCGGCGTACGACCGGTATGTTTCAGGGGACCGTTTTGATCTCATTGGGGTCGTTTTTCAGTAACCAGCCAGCACCGATGTTCGGTCTGGATATCAGTTCTTCCAGTGTAAAGCTGGTGGAGTTGGGCCGTGACAAGGCTGGCAATCTGGTGCTGCAGTGCTGCGCGATCGAGCCTTTGGAGCGGGGCTGGATCACCGACGGAAATATTGAAAAGTTTGATGAGGTCGCCAACGCGTTGAAAAGACTCGTCAAGAAAAGCGGAACCAAAACCAAAAATGTCGCAATGGCACTGCCCCCTTCGGCGGTCATTACCAAAAGAATCATTTTGCCTGGTGGCATGTCCGATCATGAATTGGAGCAGCAGGTTGAGAATGAGGCCAACCAATACATTCCGTTTCCGTTGGACGAAGTGAGTCTGGATTTTTGCGTCGTCGGGCCGAGTGCCACATCGGCCGGTGATGTCGAGGTTCTGATTGCTGCCTCCCGCAAGGAAAAGGTGCAGGACATACAGGGCCTGGCTGAAGCGGCTGGTCTGGTTCCGGTTGTAGTGGATGTCGAGTCCTATGCTTCGCGACTGGCTGCCGGTCGCCTGATCGAAAATCTGCCCAACAAGGGAGCCGGTTTGATTGTTGCCCTGTTCGAGGTTGGCGCGATGACCACCAGCATGCAGGTGCTCCGCGATGAAGAAGTTCTGTATGACCGGGATCAGGCCTTTGGTGGCGCGCAATTGACGCAGCTCATTGTCCGGCAGTACGGCTTTTCGCAGGAAGAGGCGGAAAGCAAAAAGCGCAGTGGCGAGTTGCCCGAAGACTACGATGCAACGGTGCTACGTCCATTTATCGAAACCATGGTTCAGGAATTGGGTCGTGCGCTGCAATTCTTCTTTACCAGTACCCCGCACAACAAGGTCGACTACATCATGTTGGCGGGAGGCTCTGCTGCGTTGCCGGGTTTGACGGCAGCAGTGACTCAGCACACCACATTTCCATGCAGCTTGCTCAATCCATTTGATGGAATGGAGATCGGCGATGGCGTGCGCCTGAAAAAAATGACCCGTGAAGCGCCGTCGTATCTGACGTCTTGCGGATTGGCTTTGCGGAGGTTTGCGCAGTGATTCTGATCAACCTGCTACCGCACCGGGAGGCTGCACGCAAGCGCCGCCGTGATGTCTTTAATGTGTCGCTGGCGGCGTCGGCTTTGGTGGGAGGGCTTATAGCGCTGGCTGTATTCCTTTGGTATGAGGCTTCGATTTCAGCCCAGCAGGGAACCAACCTGGCCCTTGAGACGGAAATCAAGAAGCTGGAGAGCCAAATCAAGGACATCAGCGGACTCGAAGCCGAGATTGCCGCGCTTCGGGCGCGACAACAGGCGGTTGAGGACTTGCAGTCCGATCGCAATTTGCCGGTGCACCTGCTGACGGAAATGGTGAACCAGCTTCCGGACGGTGTGTATGTTTCCAAAATGGTTCAGGCGGACCAATTGGTCACCATCAACGGGGTCGCGCAGTCGAATGAACGTGTTGCCGAGTTGATCCGCAACCTGTCGAACAACACCCCGTGGTTTGCCAAGCCGGAATTGGTCGAGATCGTGGCTGGCACGGTGACTCTGGCCCCCAAGGACCAAAGACGGGTTTCCAATTTTGTTATTCGGGTTCGGTTGGTGCGCTCCAGTGAGGCTGAGAAGGCTGCCGGCAAGCCCCTTGCAACCGCCTCAGCGGTGCTGGCAGCGGTTTCAGCCCCGGTGGCTTCCGTTCCGGTCGTAGAAAAAAAGTAGCAGGAATCTAAATGGCGACCAAAACTTTAGGTTCGATCGATTTTGCTGACCTTCAGCAAAGACTGGTGGCTCAGTTCAGTGATCTGGACCCCAAGGACCCTTCTGCTTGGCCCGCCGTTCCACGGTATGCCTTATTTGTGGTTGCGGGTATTGCGGTTGTTGTCGCGTTATGGTTCGCATGGCTCAGCGGGTCAGATGAACTGCTGCAGCAGGAGAAAGAGAAAGAAGTCAAGTTGCGCGTCGACTACAAAACCAAGCTGACCAAGGCTGTTAATTTGGATGTACTGAAAAAGCAGCGGGAGCAAGTGCAGCAGTACGTCACGCAACTTGAGAAACAGTTGCCCAGCAAGGCTGAAATGGATGCGCTGCTGTCAGATATTAACCAGGCAGGTTTGGGTCGCAGCCTTCAATTTGATTTGTTTCGCCCCGGGCAGATCGCGGTGAAGGACTATTACGCCGAGCTGCCGATTGCAATCAAGGTGAGCGGCAAGTACCACGATATTGGGGCGTTTGCGTCGGATATTGCCAACCTCTCCCGCATTGTTACCTTGAACAACTTGACCATTGTTCCAAAGCCGGATGGAACTCTGGTGCTCGACTCCACTGCGAAGACTTTCCGGTATCTTGATAAAGATGAAGTGGCTGCACAGAGCAAAGCAACTGCAAAGGGGCCCAAGAAATGAGGCTCCTCAAATGGTTGACTGTTTTTGGCCTGTTCAGCGTCTTGTGGGGCTGCGGGGCGTCGGGTGAAGACGATGTTCGTCAATGGATGGTTGAAGAACGCAATCAGACCCGGCCCAAGGTCGCGCCCATTCCGGCTCCCAAGCAGTTCAAGCCTGAGGCGTACACCAATGCGACGACGATGGAGCCTTTCAGCAACCAAAAGTTGACGCAGGCGCTCAAACGGGATTCGGTGCAGGTTGCGGCCAATGGCGCGCTGGTAGCGCCCGAGCTTGCGCGCCGCAAGGAGCCGATGGAGTCATTTCCACTTGATTCGATGGCATTGGTTGGTAGCATCATCAAGGCCGCTCAGCCCGTAGCCCTGGTCAAGGTTGATAACCTCCTCTACCAGGTCAAATTGGGCAGCTACTTGGGCCAAAACTTTGGCCGGGTGGTGAAGATCAGCGAGACTGAGGTCACACTGCGCGAAATCGTGCAGGATGCAGTCGGTGAGTGGATTGAACGCGTTGCAACCTTGCAGTTGCAGGAGAGGTCTAAATGAATAATCAGAATCAGCGATTGGGATTGCGCATGTGGCACGGAATCTTTTTTTCGGTTGCGCTCCTTCTTGGGGGCGTAGCCCAGGCCCAGACCGTGATTGAGGCGGTCAGTGGCTCAGTTCAAGGTGGGTCCGAGGTGGTTCGTGTTGACCTGTCCAAAGAATTGAC
>JAIPDC010000076.1 GCA_021737865.1 Rhodoferax sp. | reverse complement strand
CATACCTGCGCTATGCCGCCAGCGGTGTACGGTTTTGTACCTTTTGCCCCTCTTTGTCGGTCAGGAATGACCCCGGCGGGGTGGCCCCCACCCCCGGGTTTTGGTTGCTGTGGTGAAACCGCCCTTGCCCCTCAACACACCAGGTCAATTTTGGGATTGTGGAAAACGTTAACCATGACCGTCAGGCCTGCGGTTTCACGCAGACCACTAGACCTGTTAAACCATCGCCACTTGTGATCGCACCTGTAATAAAATTCAACCGCTGCGGTCCAGTCAAACTGTCGGCCCACACCTTACCAATCTGCCAGTTCGGGGGGGTCTTATTTTCAGCGTACAGTGCGCTTAATTCAGCGATTTTGGGCAAACGCCAGCCCGCTTCTTTGTTGAAGTTGTCTGGCACTATCGGCCCATAGTTGACCGATACAGAGCCATCACACTGGTAGCCTGCGGATTCGCTCGGTTTCGCGGCGAAGCTCCAAACGTATTGTCCGTTTCCCAAAAGTCCAGGCAGAGTTTCAGACCATAACAGTCCGCCTTGGGAGTAATAGCTTGGTGAAGTATTACTTGAACCATCTCCAGCACCTCCGCCGCATGCAGACAGAGTCACAGCGGCGACAGTCACCACAAGAAGGCATACTCGTTTCATATTCTCTCTTAGTAGAGGGAGTCAGCCTATCCGATCCCCACGCGTTTGAATTTTAGGCAAAAATTCCGTTTCAAATACGCTTCGAAATTTGAGAGGCATTAGACACGCTTGATTTCAGACCCCTTCCCGCTTTCATCACATGTCAGAACAAAGTTGCCACGGATGCCGCCACCTGTGACAAACGGCTTTAGCAGCAGTGCGGGGAACTGAATCGAAGTTCCATCAGCGCATTGAGCAACTACCTTGTTGACGTTGCCGCGGTAGTACTGGAGGTACTCTTGCGCTGACAGGTTTATGCTGAATTCAAAGCGGTTCATTTTGTGGGTTTTGAGTGAAGTCCAGATCAATTTCTGCTCGCAAAGTCCCCAGCGCATCGTCAATACCCCGTAGAGCCTCGAGCGATCCCAACGGTATGCCGATGTGCCTCGTGCCCGGAACATCAAACTCCCGCGGGTTGATCCGGATGATGGAGGCCCCGTATTTTTTGGCTGTCTGCTCACTGAAGTGCCGCACAGACGGAATCGCAGTGCCAGCCCCCGTTTCGATGATGACCACGTTCCAGAGGTTGTGAATGACCTTTTCAAACCACTGAGCCTCGCGTTGCCGCTGTTCGTGCTCGCGTTCGTGCTGCCAGTTCCAGTCGCCGAACATCAGCACGTTGGGTCTGGCGATCTGACCGCAGCAAAGACATGATGGCGGTGAGTTGAGCAATAAGCACTGCTCCTCGTCCACCTCCGGTTGAAAGTCGGCAGCACTCCATACACCGGCAACACAGTCGTCGACGCACTGGAGGTAGTGGATTGAGCCATGACATTCGTGAATCTGTTCTTTAGCGAACCCAGCCTTCTGGAACTGCCCGTCCACGTTGCTGGTGAATACCCATGAACCCTTCTTGGCATCGGCCCACTTTTTGAGGATGCCAAACCCGGCATGCGGAACGGTCTTGCGATACAGATCAAGCCTATGCCCATAGAAGCCCCAGGCCAATTCAGGTTGCTGATGAAACGCTCTGGGGTTGGCGATGTCGGTGAAATTGATCTGCGCCTTGGCTAAGGCTGGATATGCGTTCCAGAAACCATCATTGCCGCGAAAGTCTGGGAGACCGGAGTCAACCCCGATTCCAGCGCCAGCGGCGATCACAATCGCATCGGCTTTGGCGATCTGCTCGGCAGCAAACTTGAAATGGGAATCGCGGGCTGTCATATGGCCAATATTTTGCGCTACCGCGAGTCGAGCCTGGTCATTCAGATTTGCAAAACGTACCAAAATCGATCCACTTGGCCGTCGTATCAAGCCAGCGCCAACCTGAATTCCAACAGGTGACTCGGACGACCTCGGCAACGCCAGGAAAAGCGCATGAGGTTTTCTGCGTCAACAAAAAGCCCCGACAAAGAATGCCGAGGCTAACCCCTCATGGGACTGGTAATAGGAAAGGAACCAGTGTGACCCGAAATCACAATTCCACTGTATTCCTGCTGACAGGGCTCGAAGCCCACAAGAACAGGTGGATTTCCATTCAAATATTCAGTATGCCGGCTCGGCACGGTAGCGAACACAAGAAACACTTGGGCAGGTTAACTGAGTGCACCACCCAGAACCATCGTCCGCATTGCCGTCAACCGCAGCAGACATTGGAGTTGTATTGCGTGTGAGTGCCGTTGAACGACGAGTTCTGTTATCCGGGCGCCGTGTCTTTGTAGCGCTGGTGCAAGAGTTTGACACGCTGCACGTAGACCTGGGTCTCGGCATACGGCGGCACGCCTGCGTAGCGTTGAACCGCTTCGGGCCCGGCGTTGTAGGCGGCAGTGGCCAGCGTCACGTCGTTCTTGAAGCGGGCCAGTAATCCCGCCAGGTATTGCGCCCCGCCCAGAATGTTGCTCCCGGGAATGTGAGGTTCGGTGACACCGAGCATGCGTGCCGTTCCGGGCATCAATTGCATCAGGCCCACGGCACCCTTTGGCGAGAGCGCTCGCGCATTGAAACCCGATTCGGCGTGGATCACCGCCCGCACTAGGGCGGGGTCTAAAGCATACTGGCGCGCTGCGAAGCTAATTTCTTCCCCAAATTCCTCACGGTGTAGTGCGGTCGTATTCCAATCAACGCGGGAGATCACCGCACACGCGAAGCATGATTGGCGGTAGACCACGTACGCTGCTTTGCTTGGCGGGACATCAGAAAACGATGTGGTTCCACCTTGTAGATATTTGTAGATCTTGGTGCTGGATTTTTTGGCGTCTGCGTTGACAGCCATTCCGCCTTCGCTAGTGGCCGGGACTGGGCCGCAGACTACGAGACTCAGCAGCCAGACGGCCGCTGGCATCCGACGGGAAATGACTTTTTGGTTTTTGGCCACGCCCCATTTTCCAACTATTTGTAGCGTTTGCTGTGCGCACTCATTCGAGCGATCGGTTGAAAGCGGGTTTTAGCTAAATCAAACACTCGCGCCTCATTTGGGCCAAAAAAAACCCCAGCACATGGCCGGGGCTTGAAGCCTGTTCGCTGTCACACGTTTAGGCTCCGCTTCAGGGAGGTAAAAGCGGATGGCTTGCGCCAGACACAAGTGTACTGCAAATCTCAAGTTTGCAGCGTGCGCAGATTTCAGTGCGCAGATTTCATGGAAGTCTTGACGCATTTGCTTGCAAATTTCCACCGGCGTATGTAATATTCGTGGTAATGAACGCGCGAAATTTTTTGCGCCATCATTCGCAGTCAGCAAGGCGGCTTGAAAGAGCAAATCTGGCGAGGGCAAACTTGACGAAAGTCAAGGACGCAAAGCTTCCGGGCTACATGACCAAGGTCATTTGCCAGCGGGGCTGCCATCGGAATTTGGTTCATTATTTCGATGTTGCGTCGCCCTTTATTTGTTAACGCAAACTAAAGGCGGCTATATGAGAAAGCACTCCAATCGAAATACCCCGGTCGAACAGTGGCCCGAATCACTGGAGATATTGCGCCATCTGTCCGCACAAACGGTACCCATCGCAGTCAAAGACGTGGCCAGGGACGTGAGTGCCCCGGAGATATCGACCCGTAACCGTCTTGCCAAGCTCGAAGCGCGTGGGACGGTGCGTGCGACGCGCTCAGCCGCCCGGCGCGGACCTGACCGGCAAGTGGTTTGCACACACTACGTAATCACACAATACGGCAAGGATTGCGTCGGTACGCGTGTTCAGCAAAGCCAGGCACTCAAGGTATGCGGTAATAGCGTTTTCTCCTGGGCAGCGGCGATGGGTCAAGTCAGCACTTAGAAAATTCGCCGCTGCATTGTGGGGCATTGCAGCACAGTAAGATTTGGCCCATGACAGTCACACAAACGCGGTTGAGCCTGAGTCACAAACTGGCGCTGGCCGTTTCACCTTTTTTGCTGTTGGCCTTGTTTACGACAGCAGTCACCTCATGGGTTTCGTGGCAACTCAATGGCGGCGCTGCCGCGGTTAACGAGGCCGGGCGCATGCGTATGCAGGCCTACCGGATTGCGTTGACCGTTGCCAGCAATCCCGGTTCCGGCGACCAAAAGTTGCTCGCACACATTGATAATTTCAATCAAAGCCTCACGTTGTTGCGCAATGGTGATTCAGCGCGACCGCTCCAGGTCCCGTGGGACACCACCGTGCGGCAACACTTTGCCGACGTCGAAAAGGACTGGGCCCAGTTTCGTGCAAATTGGCTTGAGCACACGCCAGTCAACCTGAGCCGTCTGACGCCAGAAACGGAAGCATTCGTCGCTGACATTGACGCGTTGGTGAATAGCATCGAGGCGAATATGGCAGGGTGGACTTCGACGCTGCGTCTGCTGCAAATTGGCGTGCTGATGGTGGCCCTGCTGGGTGCGGTGATCTTGTTGGTTGCCGGGTACCTGTTTGTACTGGAGCCGGTTAATCAGCTCAAGCAGGCCATCGGCAAAATTCAGGACGGAGATTTTGCATTTCGGGTTGCGCCAGTGGGGAATGACGAATTTGGAACGCTGGCGGAGGGCTTTAACGGCATGGCTGCCCACCTGCAGTCCTTGTACGGCAATCTGGCCAGCAAGGTGACCGAAAAGACTGCGGAACTGGAGGAAAAGCACGAGCGGCTGGAGTCACTCTATGAAGTGACAGCACTGGTCGCGCGCGCCACTTCTCTTGAGGACCTGGCACGGGACTTTTCCAAAAGCCTGATGTCGATTGCCAAGGCGGACGGGGTGGCGTTGCGATGGTCGGACCAGGCGCAACGGCGCTACCTGATGCTGGCGGCGAGTGGACTCCCCAGTGAGATGATTGAGGAGGAGCAATGCCTGATTGCGGGCGAATGTTTCTGCGGTTCATCTGCGCCAGAGAACGCATTGGTTGTGATTCCCATTCGATCATTGCCACAGGGTTCACTCAAACATTGCGCGAAGGCGGGATTTGAGACCGTGGTCAATGTCCCCGTTCAAATGCATGATCGTCAGATGGGGGAGGTGAGTCTTTTCTTTCACGCCAGGGTCTCGCCCAGTCCGGCCGAGCGGTCGCTGCTGGAGGCGTTAAGCAGTCACCTCGCCGGCGCCATGGAAAATTTGCGTCTCAATGCCCTCGCGCGTGAGGCTGCCGTGTCGGGCGAGCGTCACCATTTATCCCGTGAACTGCACGACTCGATCGCCCAGTCATTGGCCTTTCTCAAAATTCAGGTGCAGTTGATGCGCGACGCGATGCAGTCCCAAGACAAGGCGGCGATGCAAAGTGTGCTCGATGAAATCGATATTGGTGTGCGGGAGTCATATGGTGACGTGCGCGAACTGCTTGTGCACTTTCGGACGCGGACCAATGCCGAAGACATTGAAGCGGCCTTGGCGACCACGTTGCGAAAGTTTGAGGTCCAAACGGGGCTGCGCACCGCCTTGGCGATCACGGGCAACGCGATGCCGCTGGCCCCGGACATACAAATTCAGGTGCTGCACATCGTGCAAGAAGCACTTTCCAATGTGCGAAAACACGCCCGGGCTTCGCAGGTGTGGTTGCGCGTGGAGCAACAGCCCGCCTGGGTCTTTGAAGTGCGTGATGACGGGGTCGGTTTTTTGGTTGATGATGGCAGCATCGACGACACGCACATCGGCTTGCAAATCATGGCCGAGCGCGCGCAGCGTGTAGGCGCTGCTTTTGAGGTTCGTTCGGCCCCAGGACAGGGTTGTTCCGTGTGTTTGACCCTGGTTAGCCCAGCCATTTCTACTTGACCCCTATGACCGATACAACCCTTCAACCCATTCGTGTGATGGTGGTCGACGACCACACGCTGTTTCGACGCGGCTTGACCGCACTTCTGTCGCGTGACGCGCGCGTGCAGGTGGTGGGCGATGCTGCAGATGCAGGCGAGGCCCAGCGACGCGCCAGAGAACTGCAGCCAGATGTCATTTTGTTGGACAACCACTTGCCTGGTGTGCGTGGAGTGGATGCTCTTTCCGCGCTGCAGGAGGTTGTTCCCTGCGCCCGCATCGTGATGCTCACGGTGAGCGAGGATGAAGCTGACCTGTTGGTCGCGTTGCGCAACGGAGCGGCCGGGTATTTGCTGAAGACAATTGAGGGAGATGCGCTGATCCGGGCCATTGAAGGTGCGGTGCGGGGTGAGAATGTGATCGCTCCGGAGATGACAAACAAGATGGTTGCGACCTATGTTGGCGCGGCACCGGGCGACTCCAAAGCGGTGGCTCGACCGTCGGTTCTTTCCACCTTGTCAACACGCGAACTCGAAATCCTGCGGGCCATTGCGCGCGGTTCAAGCAACAAGGAAATTGGACGCGAGTTGGGTATCGCCGAGACCACGGTCAAGGTGCATGTGCAAAATGTGCTTCGAAAATTGCAGGTCACCACAAGGGTTCACGCCGCAGTGCTTGCGACGGAAATTGGCCTTTTTTGACGTGTCAGATTCCAGACTGGAATTGATGTAAATCAAACTCGACTCAATTGCGCTCCAGGCTAGTTCTTTGGAACTAGCGTGTTTCTTGAAACGTAGCTCCAAAGAGTTCTGACGCTACTACTTATGCAAATAGAAATGCCCTGGATTGGCGCCTAAAGTTGAACCAAGTCAACTTTAGGCAAGCAAATGAATCAAGCGCACGTCGATCGTTTCGATATGCCCCGGCACCTCGGGACTCTCCCTATGTTCAGCAACCTGTCCACCCCGGAGCGGGAAAATATTGCCCGTGGTTGCCGATTGCGCCGGTTTACCCGCGGCAGCATGGTGTTCAGAGCCGGCGAGCAATGCGAGTCCTTTCACTTTGTCGTGACCGGTCAGGTGAAGCTATTCGTCGCTTCGGCGACCGGCGTGGAAAAAGTCATTGAGCTGATTGGTCCAGGGCACAGTTTTGCCGAAGCAATGATGTTCCTGCCAAAGCCCTACATGCTGAACGCCCAGACCCTGACCGACACCCTGATCATGACGGTGAGCAAGCAGGCGGTGTTCAGCGAGATTGAACGGGACCCGCGTTTTTCGATGCATATGCTGTCGGGCATTTCACATTGGCTGCACCGTCTGTTGCTCGATGTGGAGGGCTATACCCTTCATAGCGGCATGCAACGCCTGATCGGATATTTGCTGCGCGATGTGGAGCTGGAGCATGAGGGTGACTTCGGCATCGTCACCGTTTCATTGCCGGTTAGCAAGGCCACAATCGCGTCGCGCCTCTCGTTGACTCCCGAGTATTTTTCACGGGTGCTGCACCAGTTGGAGTCGGAGGGGTTGATTGAAATTGACCGCCGCGAGATCCGGATTCTCGATGTACGCAGACTTGCCGGTTACGGGTCGCACTGACGGTGCTGCTGCAACCGCAGACGTACCCGCACCCGTAGCCAGACCCGTAGTGTCTTAGCGGACGATGCCGAGCAACTCCACCTCAAAGGTCAGGGTTGCATTGGGCGGCACAACGCCGCCGGCACCGCGATCACCGTAGGCGGTTGCAGGGGGGCATGTCAGCCTGGCCTTGCCACCGACCTTGATTTTCTGCATGCCCTGCGTCCAGCAGGGGACGACTTTGCTGAGTGGGAAAACGGCTGGCTCATTGCGCTTGTACGAGCTGTCAAATTCCTTGCCGTCGGCCAGTGTGCCACGGTAGTGGACCTTCACCGTGTCCGCCGCCGTGGGGTTCGCGCCGGTGCCAGGTGTGGTGTGCACGATGGTTACACCGGAGGCAAGTGTTTCAGTTTCGGCCGCCATAGCGTTGGTGCCAAGCGCTGCCAGAGCCAAAATGAGGGGAGTCAGAAACGTGCGTGAAGTCATTGGAAAAAATATGTAGTGGGTTGATGGATAGGTTTGAGTTCTCGACTTAAGTCCCCGAAGCCAGCAACGCCAGTGCTGCGCCAACGGTGTCAGCGTCTACTGCCAGAGGCTCAAGTTGATCGGTCAGTCGGGTGAGTGCTGCTGCACCGTCACGCTGCAATGTTGCAATCGTTTGACCGGCTTGCTTTGGGGATGCAAAACCCAGGCTTTGCAGCAGCAGTTGGCCCTGTGCGTCAACCAGCTTGAAGCGGAATTGACCATCAGCCTCACGGTATTGCTTGAAGCTCGGCAGTGCAGCTTTTGCCGCCTTTTGCGGCGCGGTGCCGGTCATGTCGCTCAGCCTGCGCAGGCCCACGGCGTGGCGCAGTTCAGCCATGAATGGTGTGGCGCGGCTGCGGGCTTTTGCGGCACCGTTCATCAAAATCCCTTCGATCTTGGCCGGGTTGTTGATGAAGTCCAGATAGGCCTCACGCATGGGGGCAATTTCGCGGTCGACGCGCTCGAAGAGAATTTGCTTTGCATCGCCCCAGGCAATGCCATCTGCATAGGCCTTGCGCAGCGTCTGTGACTCGTCTTCGCTGGCGAAGGCCTGGTAGATCTGGAACAGGGCAGAGCCCTCTGTGTCTTTGGGCTCGCCAGGGGTGCGTGAGTCGGTTTTGATACCGGCGATCAGCTTCTTGAGTTGCTCGCGCGGTGCAAACAGCGGGATGGTGTTGTCGTAGCTTTTGCTCATTTTTCGGCCGTCGAGCCCGGGCAATGTGGCAACCGACTCTTCGATCACGGCTTGGGGCGGGACAAAGTGCTCGCCGTACCGATGGTTAAAACTGTTGGCCATGTCGCGTGCCATTTCGATGTGCTGGATCTGGTCGCGCCCGACCGGCACTTTGTGGGCATTGAACATCAAAATATCCGCCCCCATCAGCACCGGGTACATGAAGAGGCCTGCCGTGACGTCCATGTCCGGGTCCTGATCGGCCACCAGGTTCTTGTCCACTGCGGCCTTGTATGCGTGCGCGCGGTTGAGCACCCCCTTGCCGGTGACGCAGGTGAGCAGCCAGGTTAGTTCGGGAATCTCCGGAACGTCGGATTGGCGATAAAAAGTGACGCGATCGGGGTCCAGCCCCGCAGCCAGCCAGCTCGCGGCAATCTCCAGCGTGGAGCGCTGAATACGCCCAGGCTCGTCAACCTTGATCAGTGCGTGGTAGTCCGCCAGAAAGTAATAGCTCTCCACATCGGCGGCAAGGCTTGCCCGCACGGATGGGCGAACGGAGCCGACATAATTGCCCAGGTGGGGCGTGCCCGATGTGGTGATGCCGGTGAGAAAACGGGTAGAACGCATGAGATATAGAGGGGGAAATAGGGGGCTTCAGGGCACGTGCGGCGCGGTCATTGCACCAGTGCTGCAAAAGGACTCAGCAGAATATTCAGAAACCAATAGCTCAGCGCCATCACCGGCTGCATCCAGAGTGTGCTGATTACATTCATGATGACCAGGGCCATGACGACAAAAAATCCCCATGGTTCAATGCGCGATACCAGTTCAGCTTGCTTGTAGGGTAGCAGGCCCACGAGGATGCGTCCGCCATCCAGCGGTGGCAGCGGAAACATATTGAAGGCAAACATCACGACGTTGACCAGCACGCCACCCTTGCAAATTTTGAGGAAAAAGAGTTCCGTGATACCAACCGCCTGGAAAAAATACAAGAGGGCTCCCCACAGGAAGGCCATGACCAGGTTGGCACCTGGGCCTGCCAAGGCGACCCAAATCATGTCGCGCTTGGGGTTGCGCAAGTTGCCAAAGCGCACCGGAACCGGTTTGGCATAGCCGAACAGAAAAGCCCCTGAGGTGGAGAAATACAGCAGCAGTGGCATCAAGATAGTGCCCACAGGATCGATGTGGCGCATCGGATTCAACGTAACGCGTCCCAGCATCCATGCGGTGCTGTCACCAAAATGCCTCGCTGCGTAGCCGTGCGCCGCCTCATGCACGGTGATGGCAAAGAGTACCGGCAGCGCGTACAGGGCGACGGTTTGAATCAGATTTGCAATGTCCACAGAATGTAGGTTCCAGGTTTCTTTAGAGGCCTAGGCGGGCCAAGTCACCCCGCCCTTGTCGGATGACCTGGGGCTCGGACTCGGTCAGATCAATAACCGTGGTGGGCTCTTGCACGCAGGCTCCGGCGTCGATCACGCCAGCGATCAACTTCTCGAACCGGTCACGGATTTCCGCCGCATCGTTCATTGGGTCGGTCTCTCCGGGTGCTATTAAGGTGGTGGCCAGCAGTGCGCCCTCGTGCAATGCCAGCAAGGCCTGCAGGGTCGTGTGTTCCGGCACCCGCAGGCCTATGGTTTTTCTGGAAGGATGGCTGACCCGCCGCGGCACTTCCTTGCTGGCTTCCAGGATGAAGGTATACGGCCCCGGTGTGGCCGACTTGAGCAGGCGATATTGTGCGTTGTCCACCCGCGCGTAACTGGCCAGCTCGCTCAGGTCGCGGCACAGCAGGGTCAGGTGGTGCTTGTCGTCCACGCCGCGAATGCGCCGCAGATTGTCAACGGCGGCCTTGTCGTCCAGATGGCAGACCAGCGCATAGCTGGAGTCGGTCGGCACGGCCAGAATACCGCCCTTTTCAAGCAGCGCAACCGCCTGCTTCAGCAATCGGGGCTGGGGGTTGTCCGGGTGAACTTCGAAATATTGGGCCATGCCGTTTGTCTATTGAATGCGCGAAGCCAGCAATTCCCACACAGGGGTCAGGTTGGCAGGCAAAAACGGCAGGGTGCCGAGCCCGGTGTGGCTTTCATTGAGGCTGTGAAAATCGCTACCTCTGGACGCGGCCAGGCCGAATTCGCGGGCAGTGTCGGCGTAGATCGCGTACTCTGCCACCGTGTGACTGCCGGTGACCACTTCCACGCCCTGGCCACCGAGAGCCTTGAACTCGGTGAATAAGGCAAATTCCTCATTGGGCGTGAATTTGTAGCGCGCCGGGTGGGCAATGATGGCCATGCCGCCTGCACCGGTGATCCACGATACGGCATCCCTGAGCGAGGCCCAGCGGTGCACCACAAAGCCCGGTTTGCCTTCGGTCAGGTACTTACGAAATACTTCATTGGTTTCCCGGCATATGCCGCTCTCCACCAAAAATCGGGCGAAGTGGGTACGGGAAATGAGATCCGGGTTGCCGACAAACTTCAGCGCGCCCTCGAAGGCACCTTTGATGCCAACCTTGGCCAGTCCATCGGACATTTCCATGGCGCGTTCTTTACGCCCGCCGCGCGTCTGTCGCAAGCCGTCCTTGAGCGCCTGGTTGTCAGCGTCAAAGCCCAAACCGACAATGTGCACGGTTTGGCCGATGAATGTCACGGAAATTTCGGTTCCGGTCAGGTAGCGCATACCGTGGGCTTTGGCTGCTGCTGCTGCCCGGTGCTGACCGCCTATCTCGTCATGGTCTGTCAGGGCCCACAGCTCAACACCATTGGCGCTGGCATGTTGTGCCAGGTCTTCGGGCGCAAGCGTTCCGTCGGAAACCGTGGAGTGGCAGTGGAGGTCAGCGTTTTGTATGGGGTTCACCGGCGTATTTTAGTTGCTCAAGGCAAAAATGCATGGGCAGGCCTGTGACGGGATGGGTAAAGGCCAGTTCGCAGGCGTGCAGCAGCAGGCGGGGCGCCATGGCGGCGACCTCGCTGGGTGCGTACAGTGCATCGCCCAGAATGGGGTGGCCGATGGCCTGCAGGTGAACCCGCAACTGATGCGTGCGGCCGGTCTGAGGCTCGAGAAACACATGACTGACCCCGCGGGCGGCGTCCAAGTGGTTCATTTTGAGGCGGGTGACGCTGGCCTTCCCGCCCAGCGGGTCTATCACGCGGCGCGGCCGATTTGGCCAGTCCACCCCAATGGGGAGATCAATGGTGCGCCAGCCATCTTCAGGCACTGTCACTGCACCATGCACGACTGCCGCATAGCCCTTGGCCACCAGACGATTGGCGAAGGCCTGGCTCAGCGTACGTTGTGCATGAGCGCCGCGTGCCATGACCATCAGTCCGGAAGTTGCCATATCCAGGCGGTGCACCACCAGCGCGTTCGCGTATTCGGTCTGAACCCGGGCACTCAGGCAATCCTGCTTGTCGACCCCCTTGCCGGGAACCGAAAGCAACCCGGATGGCTTGTCCAGTACAAGGACGGAGTCGTCGGCGTAGACCAGGTGGAAGGATGGGGAAGATGCCAAAAGCTCAGTTGGCATCGTTGCCCTCAATCAGACGCTGCACGGTTTCACAGAACTCGCTGACATCGTTTGGCTTGTAAATCAGTGCGCTGGCACCTTCGCGGATGGCACTCTGTTCCAGTTCGGGCGTTACGTAGCCCGAAGCCAGCGCCACCGGCAAGTCGGGCCGAATCTGCTTCACCTGGCGCAGCAGGTCAATGCCGCTGTAGCCGGGCATGTTGTAGTCGGTCACCAGTATGTCAAACGCTTGTGGGTCGGCCTCCAGTGCCGCCTGCGCCTCATGCGGGTCGGTGAAGGTGGTGACCGCAAACCCCTTGCGCTTGAGGACGCGGGCAATCAAAAATACCAGTGCCTGATCATCATCGACATACATGACATGGCGGCCTTTGCCCGCCACTGGCTCGGCGTAGGTCACTTCGGCCACGGGTGCCACGGTGGGCTCTTGTGTTGGAGGGAAATACAGTGTGAATTTGCTGCCCTCGCCCGGCACGCTATGCACGTCTATTCCGCCTTGGTGGTTTTGCAGAATCCCGTGCACCACCGACAGGCCCAGACCGGTGCCCTGGCCGACCTCGCGGGTGGTGAAAAATGGCTCAAAGATGCGCGCTAGCGTTTGCGCCGACATGCCGTTGCCTGTGTCGCTGACGCATACCGTGACATAGTGACCGCCCTGCAGTCCGATGCGTCCCCCGTGTGGCTGGCCCAATTCAGTGCTGGACAGTTCTATGGTGAGGGAACCCCGGTTGCTGCCGATGGCCAGCAGAGCGTTGGTGCACAGGTTAAGCAGCGCCTGTTCAACCTGTGTGGTGTCGGCCAGAATGGGTGCCGTGCCAGGCGTTATCAGCACTTGCAGCTCCACCAGCGGCGGGAGAGCAACCTTGACCAGTCGCGCCGCTTCGCGCACGACATCGTCAAGTTGCAAGGGGATGCGCTTTGGCACTTGATTGCGACTGAAGGTCAAAATTTGCCGCACCAGATCGCGCGCGCGGCGCCCGGCTTTGTCGATCTCCTGGAGGCTGGTCATGGCCGGCGAGTTGGGTGGCGTGTCTTGCTTCGCCAGTTCGACATTGCCCAAAATGGCGCTCAAAATATTGTTGAAATCGTGTGCAATGCCGCCGGCCATGGTACCCATGGCCTGCATTTTCTGGGATTCGCGAAGCTGCGTCTCCAGTGCCACGCGACGTGCTTCGGCAAGCTTCCCGGCAGTCAGGTCGCGTGCAAAAATGGTGGTAATTTCGCCATGCACTCCTTGTTGACCGCGGCGTGCTACGGCATTGGTCAGGGCGCTTCCAGCGGGCCGCGTATTAAGCCTGCGCTCCAGCGAGACACTGATCTCCACGAAAATTTCTCGTCCCAACAGTGTCGTGGCGGCAAACTCGCCCAGCGTGGTCTGGGTGGGCGCCTGGCCATTAGATAAGGCGGTCTCCACCTCGGGCAAAAATCGCCCCAGTGTGCTGTTCAGCGCCAGGTCAGCGGGGCACTCAAAAAGTGCCGTAGCTGCCGGGTTGAACACGGTGATTCGGCGCTGCTCGTCAATGCACAAAATGGCGTCCAGCGACGAGTTGATGATGGCGCTCATGCGGTTCTCGCTGAGCAGCAGGTCTTCATTGCGCTGCTGCAAAATAGCCGCACTTTTTTGCAGCGCGTGTCGTTGCGCGAGCAGCGGCCCCTGGTCAATGATGGCGCAGATAAAGTGCGCCAGTTCGCCCAATGGGTTCTCAATGCGCGCAATGTGAAGGTCACCGGTAAAGGTGCCCTGCGAACCGGCAAGGAAGACCACTTCACTGATCTCGCTGGTGCCGTCTGACTTGGCGCTCAAGAACGCTACGGCCACTTCATCGGTGTGCTCGCCGCCTACAAAGGGCAGCAGGAAGTTCAGAGGCGGATCAGTCTCCAGCGGCTGAAAGAGTCGCAGCGCCATCGCGTTGCTCGCCATCACCAGGCCTTCTTCGTCCACCACCATCAGCGCCAGCGGCACGTTGGAAAACAGCGTGGCGAACCGTTCGGATGCCCCTTCGGCCTCTTGTTGACTGTATCGTAAGGCCTTGTTCTGGATTTCCAGTTCGGCCTGGTACTTGCGCAAGTCCTCAATCATTTGTGAGGGCGCGTAGCCTTCCACGATCAGGCCCTGCTCCGTTTGGCCGTTGAGTGGTGCAGCAGGAATGGGCTTTGCAATGAGGTGGAACTTCTTGCGGCGGGCAGGGGCACTCATGATGCTGTGCTCATACTATTGAATCGGGCTTGCGGTAAGGCTGCTGCCGGGCGCGTAGCGGGCAACCTGCAACGGACTGTGGGATGCAATGTAGCTGCGCAATACATCGGCATCGACAAAGCCGGTATTGATGAAGCCGGGGTGCGCAGTGAAGACCGGGTAGCCGTCACCCCCGACGGCCATGAAGCTGTTGATCGCCATGGTGTAGCTCTTGGCCGTGTCGACAAACGCACCGCCTATACGTGCTTGCAGCAGTACGCCATTTGCAGTGATCAACTCGACGCCCGACAGGTGCGCAAAGCCACCGGCGCCCGGGCCCATGGCTGCGACAACCGACAGGTATTGGAGCACCTCATCGCCGGTCAGCTTGAGCGTGCACAGGGTGTTTCCGAAGGGCTGCACCTGCAAGATGTCCTTGTAGGTGATGGTCCCGGCTGGCAATGAGTCGCGCACGCCACCCGAGTTGACGACCGCAAAGTCGGCGCGCGTCTTGTCCATCATGGCTTGCCCGATCAGCATGCCCAGGTTGGTAACCCGCTTGCGCACATAGGTCCGGTCACCTTCGAACACGCCATCCGCGGTACCTACGTCCACCGATAGCTTTTGGTGGCCGAAGTCCTGGTAGGGCTTGAGCAAGGCCAGCATGTCCGGGTTCTCGGCCACAACGGCGGTGTTTTTAAGGTTGACTGGAATAAGCGCGTACTTGACCAGCGTAAACGCTCCGTTGCGATACTGAAAATCCGCACGACCAACATACTTGCCCCACTCATGGGCTTGCACAATCCAGGCTCCGTTTTGCCGGTCCGGTTGGCAGTCGGTGCCGGGTCTGTATTCGGTGTCCATCACGTTCTCCGCACGCATACAGGCCGGGTTCTGGGTGTGACCGCCAACCACCAGGTCGAGTCCGTTTACGGCGCGCGCCATCTCCACATCGCCCGGTGCCTGAATG
>JAIPDC010000075.1 GCA_021737865.1 Rhodoferax sp. | reverse complement strand
GGATTGAAAATCCTTGTGTCGGTGGTTCGATTCCGCCCCAGGCCACCAGTTTGAACAACCCATCCCCGTGATGGGTTTTTCTTTGACCCCCAGCGGGTCAATAAGCGGGAATAGCTCAGTTGGTAGAGCGATACCTTGCCAAGGTATAGGTCGAGAGTTCGAACCTCTTTTCCCGCTCCAGATTTCACAGATTGCAAAAGCCTGTCCTTAGCGATGGGCTTTTCTGCTTTTCCACTTTCAGGTGGCTAGGCATAGTCGTTGCTTGGTTCGGCAGAGTTCGGTGGCGTACTTCAAATGTTCGTGGCGAACTGCAATAGGGTTCGTTGGCGAACTGACCTATTGCCGTTAACTGCGTAATCTTGAATTCCGGCGTTGGGGTGGCAATTTAGATTGCAGGAGAAGGAACGCAGTTGAGCGTAGTAACAGAATTACAAAAGAGGGAGAAAAAAGTGAGACAGATCAGACACAAGAAGACCAGCGATTTTTGCATTGAAAGCAATCGAACACTGAAGGGACCACATTGGGCCATGCTTGGCGGAGAGTCGGCTGCAGCAACCAACCAGATCATGGTGCACGATCGCTCACTGGCGGTTGCAATGGCCGCCAAGACAAGGACAGTGCCTTGCGGTGGGGAGATCCGGGTGGTTCACACTCCGACCGGGGAAGTGATCTTCAGGAAGCAAAACGACTGCGGTTGCGCACTGCACGGGTGAACCGACACCTACAATTGGCGAAAGAAGCGGGCCTATCTGATATTGCGCAAATCATTGCAAATGCTCGGTAGACGCCCGAATGGCATCCGCGCACAATGTTGAGAGATGAAAACAATTCGACTGGCTCCAGTGGATTTGCAGTCGATCAGACTGGACATGCCCTTGCCCTTTGGTCTCGTGGATAGGCATGGGGTTCTGTTGGCACAAAAGGGTTTTGTTTTTCAGAACGAAAGTACCTTAAACATGTTGGCGGAGCGCGGGAGGGGGTTTTTCGTTGATTTTTCGGATCTCAGGGACCCTCAATTAAGGTCCGCTCAGAGAGATTATGTCAATCAATTGATGAACAGACTTGAGAGCCAAAGTACGCTGGGAGAGTTGGCCAAAGTTCACCTCAGGTACCCAAAATCCGAATACATTGATGAAAGATTATTGGATTGGCCAGATATTGTTGAAATATGCAACTCGATGTTGCGCACCAGGGACTCCAAATTTTTTAATCAACGCCTGGAAAGCATGATCGCCATACTGACCCATGAAGTCAAAGCGAACCCCGACAAGACATTGCTGGCGCTCTTCTACCTCGCAGAACAAAAGCCTCATCTCTACAGTTCAACCCATAGTATTTTGGTGTGTGCGATTTGCGCCCTGACTGCTTCCACAGTACTTCATTGGTCCGATGCCGATGTCAACTTATTGATGCGATGCGCGCTGACCATGAACATTGGAATGGTGGCTTTACAAGATGCCCTCACCTTGCAGAAGGACGCCACAGATTTAAGCCAACGAGTCTTAATCAATGCGCACGAGGCTATGTCTGGCCATCTTCTGGAGATGTTTGGCGTTGATGACAAAGACTGGCTGAATATTGTGCGCAGCCATCACGCAACCATCAAAGACCCGCTTCACTGCAAACACCGTTCTGAACGCCTTGTCGGCCTGTTGCATCGTGTCGATGTATTTACAGCCAAGCTGTCATCGCGCGTATCGAGGATATCCCTGTCCTCTTCTCAAGTGATGAAGTCCGCTTATTACGATGAGCTCGGAAAAATTGATGTGCTGGGCGCTGCCATAGTGAAGGCCGTGGGAGTTTACCGACCTGGATCTTTTGTAAAGCTGGCGTCTGGAGAAATTGCGGTAGTCATTCGCAGGGGAAAGAACACATCCGCTCCAACAACAGTGCTCATCCTCAACAAGTACGGCATCCCCGTTGCCTCTGATAATGTCAGAGAGACTTCCGATAGGAATTTCGCCATTACATCAGTCGTGCCATCGAATGATATCCACGTCACATTGAACCTAGACAAGTTGCTGAAAATTTGATTGGATTGCCCCAGAATCAATAGGCAGCCTGGGACGAGGTAGCGCACCTATAGATGTTTGAGCGGTCGCGAGTTGCATTATCTGCGTACGGTGCCACGTTGCAGTTGGAATGTTGCAGTTGGAACCGTAGCAGCAGCGCTTCGTATAAGATGATATTTAAGCGACCGATCAGTGCGAGTCCCGACTCAGGAAAATAATAATCTAGCTGTTCGCACTGTGTCTTTTGCAGCCATCGCCATGCAGCCCCCATACCTGCCAGCGCAGGCAACCCGGTGGCCCCCCGACGAACACCACCGCCACCCCATAGGTTCGGACAAAAAGTTCGGCACCCGGTTCGGCGGTGGGGCCGTCCTACGTCCTACGGTACCAAAACAGCAAAACTCGTTACGCTTCTTGGGCTTAGTGAGCGGGCACTTACTAGCGTGCCTTGGATTGAAAATCCTTGTGTCGTTTTTGGAGGATCGGTACACCCTGGGCAAGCATGCTGTGGTGGCAAAATTTGCTGCTCTGGGGTAGGATTGCCGGAAATGACGGAGACCTTACATGTTCAGTAGTTTCCTTGGCAAAGGAAAAAAATCGGAGGCGTTGCCGATCAAAGAAGCCACGGACTCTCGGGGGCTTGAGGTCGTCGAGGACGATCCGGACACCACCTGGGGGCTGTGGGAAGACGCAGTAGCCGAGCAGGATTCCCGATTTAGTACATTGAGTGTTCCAATGCCGGTTCCGGACGCTTCGGGTGCGTTCTTGAATACCGTACCGCTGCCCATTCTTGAGGATGGGACTCCTGATGAGCCTGTCTTGCCGCGTGAGCGAACGGTCGGGCAGCGCAAGGAAGAGGCCCTGCAAGTGGTTGAACTGCATCATCACCGTATTGCGAACACCATTCGAACCCTGTGGGGGCACAAAGAGTGCAGTGTCTATATCTCCAAGCTGATCATGGACGGCGGTGACAACAAGGGTCATATCCGGATGGGGTTCAATCAGGACGCGGCAACCGCCATGATGGTTTTGTCTGATTTGCACGATCAGCTTTTCGGCGTGATGCCGTCCGGCAGTGGCACAGGATTTGGCGATTTCACGGTTCGAACAGGGTACGACGGCTTGCGCTGAGCAGGCTTCTGTTATCGATTTTTGGCGGCGGCGGCCGTGCTTTCAAGTGCCTTCAGGGCGAATTCGGCCCGCAAGGCCTTGAGTTTTTCCCTCGGATCTTCTTTTGTGGTTGTCTTGTCCAGACCCATTTCTGCAATAAATCGGCTGGGTAACACCGCCACCATCTCGCGGCCCTTCTTGCGGCGCCGGGTCCAGCTCACTGCCAGGCTGCGCTGGG
Source organism: Rhodoferax sp. (assembly GCA_021737865.1). Lineage (GTDB taxonomy): Bacteria > Pseudomonadota > Gammaproteobacteria > Burkholderiales > Burkholderiaceae_C > Allorhodoferax. The sequence goes on along the minus strand of JAIPDC010000075.1, from coordinate 11,892 downwards.
CGCGGGTGATGCCTACATACATCAGTCTGCGTTCTTCCTGCAGTCGTTGCGCCATGTCTTCACTGACGGACTCGTGCGCTTTTTCTGACCCGCCTTGCGACTCCGCACCATCGCCCAGCTTGAATGGCAGCATGCCCTCGGTCACGCCAACCAGCACCACATGCGGCCACTCCAACCCTTTTGAGGCATGAAGGGTCGACAGCGTGACCACGTTTTGATCCTTCTCCCGTTCGCTGATGGTGGATAGAAGGGCGATCGTTTGTGCAACCTCCAGCAAGTTCTTGACTTCCCGCACGGAGGTGCCCGACGCGTCATCCATGGTGCCGCCGCACCGCTGGGCCATCCAGTCACAAAACTCCAACACGTTGGACCACTTGGCTGCTGCCACCTTGTCGCTGTCCTCGCCATCGAGCAGGTGCTTCTCGTAGCCAATGTCCTTTAGCCAGTCGGTCATAAAGTCTCTTGCCGCCTGCGCACCCTCGGTTTGCCGGGCCCGGTATTCCAGATCATTCACATACCGTCCAAATTCGTGCAGACTGCCGACCGCCTTGGCCGCCAGCACCGAGGTGAGTGAACTGGAAAACAGCGACTCAAACAGACTCTGTTTGTATTGGCTTGCAAACACGCCCAGTGTGCCCAGCGTCTGGTGGCCAATGCCCCGCTTGGGTGTAGTCACGGCCCTGAGGAAAGCGGGGTCATCGTTGTTGTTGGCCCATAGCCGGAACCAGGCGCACAAGTCGCGGATTTCGGCGCGGTCAAAAAAGCTTTGTCCTCCCGACACCTTGTACGGAATATTGGCTTTGCGTAGTGCCTTTTCAAACGGCTTGGCTTGGTGGTTGGCGCGGTACAACACCGCAAAATCCCGAAATTCCTTGAACTGCGCCCCGGCCTGCGCCAGCGTGCCCTGCGCCCGCAGGCTCTGAATGCGCGCCACGGCGCGTTCAGCTTCATGCTCCTCGTTGTCGGCGTCGACCACGCGCACCGGCTCACCCTCGCCCAGATCGCTCCACAGGTTCTTGGGGAACAGCTTGGGGTTGGGACCAATCACATTGTTGGCTGCACGCAGAATAGCGCTGGTGGAGCGGTAGTTTTGCTCCAGTTTGACCAGTTTTAGCGATGGAAAATCAACCGGCAGCTTCTTCAGGTTGTCCAGCGTGGCCCCGCGCCAGCCGTAGATGGATTGGTCGTCATCACCCACGGCGGTAAATCGGGCACCGGCAGGCGGGTTGCCACCCACCAGCAACTTCAGCACTTCATATTGCGTGGCGTTGGTGTCCTGGTATTCGTCCACCAGCACATGGCCCATCTGGGCTTGCCATTTCTGGCGCACCGCCTCGTGGTCGCGCAACAGCTTGAGCGGCAGGCTGATCAGGTCGTCAAAGTCGACGCTCTGGTAGGCGCTGAGCCGCTCCTCATAACGCGCCATGATGGTGGCTGTGATGCGGGCGTTGTCATCCTGCGCCAGCGCCAGCGCCTGCGCGGCATTGAGCCCCGCGCTCTTCCAGCCGCTGATGGTCCATTGCCATTGCCGGGCAGTGGCTGCATCGGTGCTTCCGCCGGCGTCTTTGAGGATACTGGTCACGTCATCCGTATCGAGAATACTGAACTGGGGCTTGAGGCCCAGCGCTGAGCCGTCTGAACGCAACATGCGCACGCCCAATGCGTGAAAAGTGCAAACCACCACGTCTTTGGCTGCTTTGCCAATCAAACCCTTGGCTCGCTCGCGCATCTCAGACGCGGCCTTGTTGGTAAAGGTGATGGCGGCAATGCGCTGGGGTGCCATGCCGGACTGGATCAGCCGCGCAATCTTGTGGGTGATGACGCGTGTCTTGCCGGAGCCGGCACCGGCCAGCACCAGGCAGGGGCCGTGCAAGTAATTGACCGCCTCCTGTTGGGCTAGATTCAGACCATGTGGGGGGGCGTGTGGCGGAGGAGCGGATGCGGGGGAGGGGGGCGACATGCAGACTTTGCGGACAGACAAGCGCGCCATCTTACCGGGTGAGTGCGGGGCCGGCGCGTTTGCCCCGACAATGACGCCGTGCTGCAGATCTTTATTGTGACTTTCCCGTTTTTTGCGCTGGTACTCAGCGGTTTTGTGGCTGCACGCCGAGGCATGCTGCCGATGCCGGCGATTCCTGGCTTGAACGCGTTTGTTCTGTTTTTTGCACTGCCCTGCATGTTGTACCGGTTTGGTGCCAGTACCCCCATCGCCCAGCTACTGGACCCCAGCGTTGCACTCACCTATTTGTTGTGTGCGCTGATCACGGTCGGGTTTGTCGTGGCGGTCACATTAGAAGGGCGCATTCGCTGGAATGACGCCGCGTTTGGCGCTCTGGTAGGGGCATTTCCGAACACCGGGTTCATGGGCGTGCCATTGCTGGTCGCGCTTCTAGGCCCCAAGGCCGCCGGACCGGCCATAGTCACCATATTGGTTGACATGGTGGTCACGACCTCGCTCTGCATTGCGCTGTCGCGTCTGGATGGAGATGGAGAGTCGGGCGCATCAGCCTCCCAGGCTGCTAAAAATGCGCTCAAGGGTGTGGCGGCCAACCCCATGCCCTGGTCCATCCTGATGGGCGCGCTGGTGTCTGCTTTACAGCTCGAGCTACCCAAACCCATTGCGCAAACAATCGGCCTGCTCGCGGATGCGGCTTCGCCCGTGGCCCTGTTCACCATTGGTGCCGTGCTGGCCCGCTCGCAAATCATGGCGCAGTCGGGGGAAGCCCATCCCGTGCACTGGATGGAGGTGCTGCCGGTCGCCGCCATCAAGCTGTTTTTGCACCCGGTGCTGGTCCTGCTGGTGGGGGCGGGGGCGATTCAATGGGGTGTTCCCCTGGACCGCTTTGCGCTCACCGTGCTGGTGTTGCTGGCCGCATTGCCCAGCGCGAGCAACGTGTCGTTGTTGGCCGAGCGCTTTGGTGCGGACAACGGTCGCATTGCGCGCATCATCCTGGTGTCGACCGCTGCCGCATTCTTCACGTTCTCAGGGGCCGTGGCGCTGATCACCGGCTAGCGGGAGGTCCTGAAGTGCTCCGTTCTGGGGGTCACTTTGCCTATATCGCCAGCGGGTCCACGTCTACCGCCCAGCGAATCAGTCCCTTGCCCTCGGGCCGCTGGCGGGTGGCGTGCAGCACGGACTGCCAGCCACCCAAAAACTGCTGCAGCGCCGTGCGCGAAGGGCTTTCCACCAGCATTTGCGCGCGTTCGATATTGGCCACCCGCTGGATGCTCATTGGCACGGCCGGGTACAGGGTGATTTGTGCCAGCACAGCTTCCCATCCGTGCCACTCGGCCATCTCGGTTTGCACTGCGGTGCTGGCGGCGTTCAGAAAACCTTGCGCTGCGTCTTGTGTGCGGGCTTCGGCGCGCACCAGGGCCTGTGCCGTAAAGGGCGGCAGACCGGCCTGCTCGCGCTCTCTCAACTGGGCATTGGCAAACGTCGGGTAGTCATGCCGCTTGAGCGCCGCGTACAGCGGGTGGGCAGGCTGAAAGGTCTGTATCCACACCTCGCTGCGCGCACCCAGGCTGGCATCGCGCCCCGACCGCCCGGCTGCCTGCATCAGCAGGCTAAACAGACGCTCCGGTGCGCGGAAGTCGCTGGAAAACAGCGCGCCATCGGGGTTGACGGCTGCTACCAGCGTGATGCGGCGAAAGTCGTGCCCCTTGGCAATCATTTGTGTTCCCACCAGTACATCCACATCGCCCGCGTGCACGGCTGCCAGCTGACTCTGCAACTCGCCTTTCAGTCGTGTGGTGTCGGCGTCGATGCGCGCCACGCGCACCGGCTCGCCCTGCGGTGCGTCGGCGCTGACGGTGTTCGGTCGACGCACATCGGCCAGCAGTTCGGCCAAGTGCTCTTCCAGTCGCTCGGTGCCGCGCCCCAGCGGCGCAATGTCGGGATTGCCGCAGGTGGGGCAGGCACGGGGCACACGCTCGGTAAAGCCGCAGTGGTGGCAGCGCAACGTGCGGTCGATTTTGTGGAACACGCGAAAGGCGCTGCAATGCGGGCACTCGCTTTTCCATCCGCAGTCGGCACAGTGCAGCACCGGCGCATAGCCGCGCCGGTTGAGAAACACCATGCTCTGCTCGCCGCGCGCCACGCGCTCCTTGATGGCTTCGAGCAGGGGGATGGAGAACACCGCGTGGCGGGGCTGGTGGTTCATGTCCACCCGGCGCACGAGGGGCAGTCCATCGGGCGTTCCGGCGGTGGCGCGCATCGATTGCTCGGGCGTCGGCGGTTGCCCCCCGGTTGCTCCGTTTGTTGTTGCCGACACGCCGATGCGGCTGGGCATATGCAGGCGCAGGTAGCGCCCGCCCTCTGCGGCCGGGCGGCTGTGGTGCCAACTTTCCAGCGAGGGCGTGGCCGAGCCCAGCAACACCTTCGCGCCATCGAGGCGACCCCGGTAGACCGCCAGGTCACGCGCCGAGTAGCGCGCACCTTCCCCACTTTTATAGCTGGGGTCGTGCTCTTCGTCCACCACGATCAGGCGCAGTTGCGGTATCGATGCAAACACCGCCATGCGCGTGCCGAGCACGATGCGTGCCCCCCCGCTGTGGGCTGCCAGCCAGCTCCTGAGCCGCTGCGGGTTGGTCATGCCGCTGTGCAGCGACACGACGGCATCCTCACCGTAGAGTGGGGCGAAGCGGGCCTTGAAGCGCTGTTCAAGCTGCGGCGTGAGGTTGATCTCGGGCACCATCACCAGCGCCTGCGCGCCGGGGTCGTTTGCCAGCAGGGTCTGGACGCAGTGCAGGTAGACCTCGGTCTTGCCACTGCCGGTGGCGCCGAACAGCAAGAAGGGCCCCGGTTTGGCGTCGATTTGCTGGATAACGGCGGCCTGCTCAGGACTCAAATCGGGCGTCGCAGCCGGGTTCAGGTCCACCTCACGGCTGGCTTTCTCGGTGGTGGCGGTTGCCTGGCCGTTTGTGCTGCGTTTCAGCCGGCGCTGGATCTGAACCGCAGAAAGCTCGCGCAGTTGCGGCGGCAGCGCGGCCAGCGCGACTTCTCCGATGGAGCGCTGGTAATACTGCGCGGCAAAGGCAACCAATTGTTGCCATGTGGTGCTCAGGGGCGTGATGCCTTCCAGCGTGCCCGCAACCGAGCGAATTTTTTGCGGGTCGAACTCGCCGGTGGCGTGGGCAGACTCTGCATTCCAAACCACGCCCAATGTCTCCCGCTTGCCCAGCGGTACGCGAACCAGCGTTCCCGGCGCTAGTACCGACTCACTTCGGTAACTCAGCACCGAGCCCAGCGTGGCGTGCGCCGGGGTCTGGACCAGAACGCAAAGCCAGTGTGTCATGGCGTGCAGGTTGGGCTCGGCAAATAACACATCGAAGGGTTCCCTACTTGAGGTGATTTATTCATGTGAACTTGCGAAAGTGGCGCTAAGTGCTTGATTTAAAGACACTTTGTGGAAAATCCAAGGATTCTGTGGATAACTTTGTTGATATCTTGTCCCGAGTGCCGCCAAAGCCTTAGAAATCAAGGCTTTGGCTGGAATGCCCGGAAAAAAAGCAAAGTTTCAAATCCTTATGAATCAACAACTTACGTGCGCTATGGGTTTAATAGCGCCGATCCCACAAATAGGGGAGCCCGCTGGATTTGTATCGCAGATTTTGTGCATAACTGCAACAGGGTGTGTCAAATTTCGCCCAAAAAAATGCTAGGAAAGTCAAACCCGTAAAGCGCGCGAATGACTGTGAACCGCTTCCACCAGTGCCGCCACATGCTCCGGTGGCGTGTACTGGCTGATGCCGTGGCCCAGGTTGAAGATGTGGGTCGGGCCGGTTCCGGTGCCCTGATAGGGCTTGCCAAAGCTGTCCAGCACACGGGCAACCTCGGTGGCAATCTGCGCGGGTGGTGCGAACAACACATTGGGGTCGATATTGCCCTGCAGGGCCTTGCCGGGTCCGTTCTCGGCGCCACCGACCATTGCCCGTGCTTTGCCCAGATTGACGGTCCAGTCCAGGCCCAGCACATCGCAATCCAGCTCCGCCATTTCCTGCAGCCACAGGCCGCCGCCCTTGGTGAACACAATGCGGGGAATACGCACCGTGACGCCATTGCCATCGGTGTGCGTGGCCTTGAGTTGGGCCAGCACCCGCTTGGTGTATGCCAGCGAAAAGTCCTGAAAAGCCCCGTCGGCCAGCACGCCGCCCCAGCTGTCAAAAATCATGACCGCTTGTGCGCCTGCGTCAATTTGGGTGTTTAGATAGGTGGCGACCGAGTCGGCGTTGATCATCAAAATGCGATGCAGCAGATCCGGGCGGCTGTAGAGCATGGTTTTGATGAGGCGGTAGTCGCTGGAGCCCGCACCTTCAACCATGTAACAGGCCAGCGTCCAGGGGCTGCCGGAGAAGCCGATCAATGGCACGCGGGCCTTGCCGTCGGGCTGCGTCAGCGCCTTGCGGATCGATGTCACGGCGTCGAACACGTAGCGCAACTTGTCCATGTCGGGCACCGCCAGCGCGGCAACGGCCGCTTCGTCGCGCACGGGAGTCGCAAAGCGCGGCCCCTCACCGGCGCCAAAACTCAAGCCCAGGCCCATGGCGTCGGGCACGGTCAGAATGTCGCTGAACAAAATGGCGGCATCCAGCGGGTAGCGGTCCAGCGGCTGCAGCGTGACCTCAGTGGCGTACTCCACGTTGGTGGCCAGTCCCATGAAGCTGTTGCCCGCTTTCACGCGTGTGGCAACGTATTCCGGCAAATAACGACCCGCCTGGCGCATGAGCCACATGGGTGTGTGATCCGTCGCCTGGCGCAGGCAGGCCTGCAGGAAGCTGGGGTTCTGGTGGTTGGCGAAAGTGGGGTCTTGGGTGGCGGTAGCGCCGGGGGTGTTGTGCGGTGCGTTCATGCCCCTATTGTCGCAGTTCGCCAGCACGCTCCACTGGCTCCGCGTGAGGACTATCTTCTTCTGGCGTGCTCCACCTTGAGGCATTTGTTTTGTACGACCTGAAGTCCGGCCGCGTGTGCATGCGCTGCAGCAACGTCGTGCGCGACCCCCAATTGCAGCCAGATGGCCTTGGCCCCGATGGCGATGGCTTCATCCACCACGGGGGGCACGTCGTCACTGTTGCGAAACACATTCACCAGCTCGATAGTGTGGTCGCGCGCTGCCTCGGTCAAAGTCGGGTAGACCCGCTCGCCCAGAATTTCGGATGCGTTGGGGTTGATGGGAATGACGCGCCAGCCATGGGCTTGCATGTATCTTGATACCTCGTGGCTGTCGCGGTGCGGTTTGGGTGACAGCCCCACCACGGCGACGGTGCGGTAGCGGGTCAGAATATCGGCCATGGTGGCGGTCGTGTCGGCGCTGGATGGGCTTTGCATGGTTTTTTTGTTCAGGCGGGCGGGGAGTCGGTTCGCCTCACAACTTGGCGAGCGTTGCGCGCAGCTCCTGCGCATCCAGAATTTCTGAAAACACCACCGGCGGTTTGCCGGCCTGGTGCAGCACATAGACCGGCACGCCACTGCGCCCGAGTTGCTCCAGCGCCACGGTGATGGCCGGATCGCGGCGCGTCCAGTCGGCGCGCAGCAGGGTCACTTGCCGGGCGCGCAGGTCGGCCAGTACATCGGCGTTGGCCAGGGTGGTTTTTTTGTTGTACTGACAGGTAATGCACCAGGCGGCGGTAAAGTCAATAAACACCGGGTGACCAGCGGCGAGTTCGGTCTCCACGCGCCCCGGGGCCCAGGCTTGCCAAGTGGTGGCGTTGCCGGTGCTGGCCTGTGTGCTCGGATTTACCTCTTCAATTTTTGTGATCAATGGGCCGATAGCCCCCGTCAAAGCTGCGAGTGCAGCTATTGAAAATATAGCAAATATCACACGGCTGCGACCGTTCAAACCCAGCGACCACACCACCAGCGACATGCCCAGCAGTAGCGCCAGCAGCGCACCCGCACCATCCACGCCGCTGAGGTGGCCCAGCACCCAGACCAGCCAAATGACAGTGGCCAGCATGGGAAAGGCCATGAAGCGGCGCAGCGTGTCCATCCAGGCGCCAGGTCTTGGCAACATATGGCCAAAAGCCGGCACCCAGGCAGCGGCCAGGAACGGCAGTGCCAGACCCAAGCCCAAAGCAGCAAAAATGGCCAGTGCCTGCATCGCCGGCAGGCTGATGGCGTAGCCCAGTGACGCGCCCATGAACGGTGCTGTGCAGGGCGATGCAATCGCCACTGCCAGCACACCCGACAAAAATGCATCGACGACCGGGTGGCGAGCCTGCAGCGAGGCCACGCTGTGGGGCAGCAGGCTGCCCACTTCAAACAGTCCCGCCAGATTCAGGCCCAGCAGAGTGAACAGCGCCGCCAGGGTGGCGACCACGGCGGGCGATTGCAGTTGAAAGCCCCAGCCCAGCTGCTCTCCGGTGGCGCGCAGGGCGAGCATCAGCGCACCCAGACTCACAAATGACAGCACCACACCCAGGGTGTAGGCCAGCCCCTGGGCGCGCTGCGAACCGCGACTGTGTTCGCTGTGGCGGGAAAAGCCCAGCACCTTGATGGCCAGCACGGGCAGCACGCAGGGCATCAGATTCAGAATCATGCCGCCTAGCAGGGCTGCGCCAATGGCCAGCATCCAGCTGCTCCAGTCGGAGGGCTGTCCCCCAGCGTATTGGGCTGCGGGGCCAGTCGCCACCACGCCTGGCACGCTGGGCGCGCTTGCCTGGGTTGCAGCCGCGCTGCCCAGTGGCGGCCAAGTGCCACTGACAGTGGCTACGGTCCGAAGGCTTTGCGCTCCCAGCGCCAGCACGATGGGCAGCTTGTCGGTTGTGCCTTCACGCTGTACCGACAACGGGAAGCTGGCGCTCCAAATGCCGCCCTGCCACACCTGCTTGCCCGGGCTGGGCGTTGCATCGCTGCTGACCGCATCGCCTGTTTGGGGTGACGTGATGGGCTCGGTGATGTTGGTGGTCTCCGGGAATGGCTGCAGCGCGCGGCCCTGCCAGCTGGCGGGCAGTCCGCTGACGATCACCGTCAGGCTGTTGCCCGTCAGCTTGGCCGTTGATGAGCCGGACAACTCCGTCGGACTGGCTGCGCGGGTGGCCTCAAAGTCGCTGCCGTGCGATCCGGTGGAGCCCTTGGCAGGCACCTTCAGTACAAAATTGCCGTCCTGCGGAATGCATTCCTGCCGGCACACCAGCCACGAGGCAGCAAGCTTCACTTCCAGGTCGCCGCCGGGTGTGGGCGCAAAGCCCTTGTCAATGACGAGCGGAACCGGCAACAAAATGGTGTCGCCAAAGCCATAGTTGGCCAGGCTCCCAATGGTGATGCGCTGCGGCGTGGGCCAGGCAATGTCGCCAGCGGTCACGCCGGCGGGCAGTGTCCATTGCAGGACGGTAGGCAGCCCGGAGTCACCCGGGTTCTTCCAATAGGTGTGCCAGTGGGGCTGGTGCTTGATCTGCAGGCCCAGCCAGACGGTTTTGCCGGAGCCCACCCCATCGGGGGCATGTGCGAACAGTTCGGCGCGCACTTGGTCCGTCTGCACTACCGCGGATGGGTCGCTGTTTTGCAGTGTGCTTTTTAAGAGAATTTGGGCGCTAGCCCCCGTCGATATTGCGCAGGCAGCTATTAAAAAAGTAGCAAATTGGCGGGCCGACAAGAGCGTGCGCATGGCACCGGCGCGCAGCGCGGGGAGTCTGGAAGTGAAAGTCATTGCGAATTGGAAGCCTGAGACAGCATAAAAGTTCCGCCCGACCACGGGTCAGACGGCAGGCCTGATTGTGGCACCGCACGCCAATCGACCCCGCCTCAGTCCAAATCCAGTGTGTCTTGGGAAAACACCGCGGGCAACTTCTTGGGTGCCCTGATGCGTAACTGCTTGTTGACGTTTTCCTGGCCAAAGACAACCTCGATATCGGCCACGGCTACGCCAAACAGAGGTGCCAGAAAGCGCACCATGTAGTCGGTCGCCTTGCCGTCCTTGGGCTTTGCCGTGACGCTGACCTTGAGCTGCGTGCCCTTGGGCTTGCCAATGGCGTCCTTGCTGGCCGAGGGCTTGCCCAGAATGTTCACCACCAGCGTGTCGCCGTCCCAGGCGAAGAAGGAGTCGCCGGTGATGTTGTGGGGTCTTTGCGTGGCCATGGGGCGATGATACTGACCATCGCGCAGGCAGACGGCGTTACCATCCACCCACCACCGCTTTCGCACCCAGGCGCCACATACCATGCCCACAGCAACGGACGTTTCGACCCCGCCAGCACCGCCCCCCTGTTCACGCTTCTGGGCCGACTGGAGCACGCGCGACTTTGCGCAGTGCAAGGCAGGCGGTACGCTGGACCAGTTGATTGCGGTGCTGCCGGTGGCGGCGACCGAACAGCACGGCCCCCATCTGCCCTTGCGGGTGGACAGTGCGCTGGTGGACGGAGTGATCTCCGTGGCACTGGAAAACCTCGCGCAGGACATCCCGGCACTGGTCTTGCCCACACAAGCCATCGGTCTGAGCCCTGAGCACGCGCGTTTTGCCGGCACCCTGACCTTGAAGGCCGAAACCACCATCCGGCTGTGGACCGATATTGGCGAGAGCGTGGCAGCCACCGGGGTCAAGAAACTGGTGCTGCTTAATTCCCATGGCGGACAAGTCGGTGTGATGGACATCGTGGCCCGCGACCTGCGTGCGCGACTGGGTATGCTGGTTTACAGCGTGAACTGGTTTGGCCTGCCGTTGGTGGGTGCGCAGGGCGAGGATGTAAATGCGCTGTTCAGCGCCCATGAGCACCGCTTTGGCATCCACGCCGGCGAGATTGAGACGTCCATGATGCTGGCCCTGGCGCCCGAACTGGTGGAGATGGCGCAGGCGCAAAACTTTGCGTCAACGTCTGAGGACCGTGCCAATCGTTTCGACATCCTGGGCAACGGCAAGAGCGCCAAACTGGGCTGGCAGATGCAGGACTACAACTCCCATGGTGCGGTCGGCAATGCGGCAGCTGCCACCGCCGACAAGGGGCGCGCCGTGCTGGACGCGGCAGGGCGTGCGCTGGCGCGGCTGCTGGGCGAGATTCATCAGCTTCCCCTGTCGGTGCTGACCGACCGCGAGAGCCTTCGGTGACCCCTACTGCGCTTCCATAAGCAATCGAATACCCACCAGGGTGTAGCGGGTCTGCGGCGAATTCCAATTGCGGTAACTTGATCGCACATAAAGCGGCCAGGTGTGCCATGAGCCGCCCCTGCGCACATAGACCGAGCCCTTGCTAGGGCCTTGCGGGTCGTTGGTCCATTCCCACACGTTGCCATGCATGTCGTACAGGCCCAATGCGTTGGGCGCGAAACTCGCCACCGGGGCGGTAAAGGCATATCCGTCATCGCCTTTGGTTGCGTGCACGGCAAAGCCGCTCCAGAACGGCGCTGCTCTGGCATCAAAGGTGTTTGCGACCTGGGTCAAGCCTTGGGGATCATCCCCGTTGTGGTAGCGGGTGCGGGTGCCGGCCCGGGCTGCGTATTCCCATTCGGCTTCGGTCGGCAGTCGGTATTTGCGCTCTTCAGTCTTGCTGAGCCACTGAGCCACTGGGCCATGGGCGCGAATTTTCAGAAATCGGTGGTTGGCGATCCGGGTTTAAGAGTAGGTAATCCATGGCGCATATTCTGCACCGTCCAGGTGGGCCAGCGAATTGAAACTCAGCAGCATATGGCGCTTGGGAGTGAACAGGAACTCGGTCACCGCGCTGTTGCGGATTTGCATGTTGAGATCAATGGTCTTCTCGGGGACGGTTCCCAGAATGTGCCCGATGGCAGTCGATATGGGGCCGCCGCTGCTGACGATGAGTACATTGCCCGTATGCTCCTTGCGCACGTCGTCCAGCGCGTTGGTGACGCCGCGCACAAAGTCGACGTAGCTGGGCATGCCCTTGGGGCTGGCCACGCCGGTCATCCACTGCCTGAGTCCATCGCGCAAAAGCCGGAAG
>JAIPDC010000074.1 GCA_021737865.1 Rhodoferax sp. | reverse complement strand
CGGCATGCACTTGGTTTCTGTCACAATGGCCGCCACTTTAGCTTCTATGCAAACTCCAAAAGGAAACCCCATGGCCAGCGCCCTTATCAAACACGTAACCGACGCCACTTTTGAAGCAGATGTGCTGAAATCTGCACAACCTGTTCTGGTGGACTATTGGGCCGAATGGTGCGGCCCCTGCAAGATGATTGCCCCGATCCTGGACGAAGTGTCCACCGCCTACGAAGGCAAGCTCAATATTGCGAAGATGAACGTCGACGAAAACCGCGAAATTCCCGCCAAGTTTGGCATTCGCGGCATTCCGACATTGATGCTGTTCAAAGATGGGCAACTTGCCGCCACCAAGGTTGGTGCCCTGAGCAAGGCCCAACTGACCGCCTTCATCGATCAACAATTGGCCTGATACCCTTGGGGGACAGATAGAAGCCTGTACAAGGCCTGTCCTCCACGATGTTTCCAAAGCGGAACATTTTCCTGTCATAATTCAGACCGCTTACCAGCTACCCACAAGGACTGGTCCCGCTTCCCGGGCTAAGTACGCCGAGGCATACACGACAGGTCGTGCCTCATCCCCCTCTCCCCTGAATTTTTTCATCACTCCGATTTTTCGGTCAACTCCCAGACGGGATCACTTCCATGCACTTAAACGAACTCAAGGTACTGCACGTTTCAGAAGTCCTCAAACAGGCTGAAGAGCTTGAGATCGAAAACACCGGTCGCATGCGCAAGCAGGAATTGATGTTTGCCATCATCAAAAAGCGCGCCCGAACAGGCGAGCAAATCATTGCTGATGGCGTACTGGAAATTTTGCCCGACGGATTCGGTTTTCTGCGCAGCCCCGACACCAGCTACACCGCCAGCACCGACGACATCTATATCAGCCCCAGCCAGGTGCGTCGTTTCAATTTACACACCGGCGACATGATCGAAGGCGAGGTGCGCACACCAAAAGACGGTGAACGCTATTTCGCGCTGAACAAGTTGGACAAGGTTAACGGCGGCGGCCCGGAAGAAAACAAACACAAAGTGATGTTCGAGAACCTGACGCCACTGTTTCCCAAAGAGCAAATGAAGCTGGAGCGCGAAATCAAGGGTGACGAAAACATCACCGGACGCGTCATCGACATCATCGCCCCGATTGGTAAAGGTCAGCGCGCCCTGATCGTGGCACAGCCCAAGAGCGGCAAAACCGTGATGATGCAACACATTGCACACGCCATTTCGACCAATTACCCCGACAGTTACCTGATGGTGCTGCTGATCGATGAGCGTCCGGAAGAAGTGACCGAAATGCAGCGCACGGTCAAGGGCGAAGTGATCGCATCCACGTTTGATGAGCCAGCCGCACGCCACGTGCATGTGGCCGAAATGGTGATCGAACGCGCCAAGCGACTGGTCGAACTGAAAAAAGACGTAGTGATCCTCTTGGACTCGATTACCCGCCTGGCCCGGGCCTATAACAACGTGGTGCCATCGTCTGGCAAGGTTCTGACCGGCGGGGTGGACTCCAACGCATTGCAACGGCCCAAGCGTTTCCTCGGCGCCGCCCGCAACGTGGAAGAAGGTGGGTCACTCACCATCATCGCAACGGCGTTGGTCGATACCGGCAGCCGCATGGACGAAGTTATTTTTGAGGAATTCAAGGGAACCGGAAACTCCGAGATTCACCTGGATCGCCGTCTGTACGAAAAGCGCGTATTCCCATCCATCCAGCTCAACCGCAGCGGCACACGCCGTGAAGAATTGTTGTTGCAGCCGGAGATTTTGCAGAAGACCCGCATTCTGCGTCAGTTCCTCTACAACATGGATGAAGTAGAGGCCATGGAAATGGTACTCAAGCAGATGCGCGCCACCAAGACCAATGGCGAGTTCTTCGACATGATGCGCCGGGGGGGCTAGAAGGCCGGGCAGCAACAGGTTCTGCTCCGTGTCCCCCGCCCTTCGGGCTCCTCCTTTACCTGCGCAGCACCCGCTGCCGCCCGGCCTTCTAGGCTATAATTTACGGTTTACGCGAAAAGTACGCTGGATTGGCCGGCGCGGCTATTGCTACTGATGGAGATAGTATGAAAGAAGGCATTCACCCCAATTACCGTGAAGTGTGCTTCATGGACATGTCCAATAACTTCAAGTTTGTGACACGTTCATGCGCCAACACCAAGGAAATGATCGATATGGAAGACGGCCGCAAGCTGCCTCTGTACAAGCTGGACACCACCAGCGAATCACACCCTTTTTACACCGGCACACAAAAATCCGTGGACAACATGGGCGGCCGCGTGGAGCGCTTCCGCAACCGTTTCGGAAAAGGCAAGGCCGTAGCGCCTGCAGCAGCCGAATAATCTGGATTCAGGTTTTAGCCTGATCCGTCACAAAAAAGCAGCCCGGTTTTCCGCGCTGCTTTTTTCATTGCCCCACACCCAGTGATCACTCCTACCCCCGCCATCGTGACGCAAGCCGGCGCCCGGCGCTTTCCGCGCTGGGCACTGTTGCTGCTGTGCTGCGCGTATGTGCTCAGTGGCTTCATTGGCCGCGATGCGTGGAAGAGCGCCGACATGGCAGCACTGGGTTATATGGCAGAACTTGCCTATGGCAGCTCCAACTGGTTCAGCCCCACTTTGATGGGTGCACCGACCGACAACCCGGCTGTGTTGCCCTATTGGCTGGGTGCGTTGGCAATTCAGCTGTCTCCCGGATGGATCGACACCGACTTCATGGTTCGCATACCGTTCGGCATGCTGCTGGCACTTGCCATGTTCACGACCTGGTATGGCACCTACTACCTGGCGCGCAATCCACTGGCGCAACCCGTTGCCTTTGCTTTTGGCGGTGAAGCACTGCCTGCCGACTACGCGCGGGCGATGGCGGATGGGGGGTTGCTGGCCTTTATTGCCTGCCTCGGGCTGGCCCAGCTGTCGCATGAAACAACTCCCGCACTGTCGCAGCTCGGGTTTTCGTCCCTGCTTTTTTACGCCATGGCCGCACTGCCCTACCGGCGACCAGGGCCTGTCGTTGCAGCCGGCGTCGGCCTGATTGGCCTATCCCTGTCTGGCGCGCCCACCATGGCGCTATTGCTTGGCTCGGGCAGTGCGATGCTGCATCACCTCGACCGTCCACAAGAGCCCCCAGACGCTGCACAAGTGCGCAGAATCGACCTGGAGAGTGCTGCCATCGCTTTCGCAAGCCTGTTGGCGCTCGTTCTGGCCTTGTCGCTGGATTTGCTGCGCTGGAAGATCGAACTACCAGGGGCTGTCTGGGCCGACTGGAGTGGCTACATTCAACTGCTAGTGTGGTTTACCTGGCCTGCTTGGCCGCTGGCGGCGTGGACCTTGTGGCGCTGGCGCCGTCAGCTATTCAACAGGCGCATCAGCCGGCACGTTGCACTGCCAGCCTGGTTCGTCGGCGTGTGCCTGGTCTCTACATTGACTACAGGGTCTTCGGACCGCAGTTTGTTACTGGCTTTGCCTGCCATGGCGGCGCTGGCTGCGTTTGCGTTACCCACACTCAAACGCCAGGTTGCCGCACTGATTGACTGGTTCACCCTGCTTTTCTTCTCGGGTTGCGCCTTCATCATCTGGGTCGTGTGGATCGCCATGCAAACCGGCGTTCCAGCACAACCGGCTGCAAATGTGGCCCGCCTTGCACCTGGATTTGAAGCAAGTTTTTCATTCGCCAGTTTCGCCATTGCCTGCCTTGCGACCCTGGCCTGGACCTGGCTTGTAAAGTGGAGGGTCGGGCGCCATCGCGCAGCTATTTGGAAAAGCCTGGTCTTGCCAGCCGGTGGCGCGGCCCTGAGCTGGCTGCTGCTGATGACACTTTGGATGCCCTTGCTCAACTATGCGCAGAGCTACACCACATTGGTTAACCGCACGACTGCGCAGATGAACATGTCCGGTTGCGTGGAGACCCTGGGATTAAGCCAAGGCCAGATCGCTGCATTGCAGTTCTACGGCAAGCTTCACCTTCAATCGATGCAAGACATGCCAAGCTGTCCCTGGCTGTTGGTTGAACCTCAATTCAATCTGTCAGTACCAAGCAGCGTGAACCTCACGGAATGGACCTTGAAGAGCGTCATTCAACACTCGGCGAACGTTGACGAATCGGTGCTGCTGTTCAAACGGATTTCGCCACCGGTGCAAGAGTCAGTTCCGATGGAGACTGCCGCACCCGATGCGGCGGAAAACAAATAGAGAAAACAGAACCTTTTCCGGGGACGCTTTCAATGCTCAGTTCGGCCCCATGCCGCTGTGACACGTGCTTGACGATAGCCAGGCCCAGGCCGGTGCCTCCGGTATCACGAGACCGGCTGCGATCCACACGGTAGAAACGCTCGGTTAACCGCGGAATGTGCTCCAACGCGATACCGGGGCCCTGGTCACGCACATGAAATACGGCACTTCCCGCTGGCAGCAAGCTGAATTCCACCTCAATACGCCGACCAACTGGTGTGTACCGGATTGCATTGCTGATCAAATTCGAAACAGCGCTGTGAATTTCTGTTGAAGACCCAGCAATCTCACACCCTGGTGTCCGCTTGAATACCAGGTCATGGGGCTGCTCCCACAATATCTGTGAAAGACCCATGGCGTCCTGCTCACATTGGCGCATCATCAAGTCCACCGAGACCCAGTCATGCACTGATGGCAATGGACTTCCTTCCAGCCGTGACAACGTCAACAGGTCGTTGACCAGGGACTGCATGCGCTGAGCCTGTTGCGACATTAAACCGAGGTAGCGTTGCCGCTCCTGCTCATTCAATGACAGTGTCTGCAAGGTCTCGACAAAACCGGCGAGTACTGTGAGCGGCGTCCGTATCTCATGAGAAACATTGGCGACGAAATCCCTGCGCATGGCTTCAGCCTGTTCGACCGCCGTGATGTCGCGTGACAAGAGCAGCACTCGCCCTTCGCCATAGGGGTGAAGGTGCACCGAAAGCTTCACTGGCTTTGAGGCGCTGCTGTCACGACCTGGCATGTTGATGTCATGCAGAAAATTGCGCGCCGACAGATAGGCCGTGAAACCCGGGTCGCGAACCAAATTTCCAATATGCTGGAGCATGTCTCGCCGAGCGTCAAATCCAAAATGTTCAACCGCAGTCTGATTGAACCACTCGATGCGTGCGTCCGAATCCAGCAGCACGACTCCGTTGGGAGAGGCCTGCAAGGCGGCCAAAAAGTCCTCCAAACGGTTGTCGCTTTCCACCGCCAAACGACTACCCGCCCGTAGCATGCGGCGCACGCGTTCGTAAGACTCGCCCCACAAACCGTTACCCAAATTTAAATCAGACACCGCACCTTCACGAAGCCAACGCAGCAAGCGCAGGCCGCGCATGCAGTCCATCACAAACCACAAAAAGCTCCCCGCCAGCGCGAACGCCAGCGCCATCGTCCATTCGTCACCGGGCGTGGCTACAAACCAACCCAGGGCCGCAACACAGACCTGACACAGCACGAGGGTGACGAACCGCCAAAGCATCGGTTGGATCGCTGCCCGCTAGGGGTTGCTCTTTTCAGCAGTTGTGCACGCAACCGCTGGCGCAGGAGCAGCCGTCAACCGGTAACCAGCGCCGCGCACAGTCTCGACCATAGCGCCGGCTTGGGCCATGGCTTCGCGCAGGCGTTTGACATGCACATCCACCGTACGCTCTTCGATGTAAACATGGTCGCCCCATACTTTGTCCAGCAACTGCGCCCGGCTATGAACCCGTTCCCCATGGCCCATGAAGTAGTGCAACAACTTGAATTCAGTCGGACCGAGCTTCAGCGGACGGTCTTCAAACGACGCACGATGGGTTGATGGGTCCAACATCAAAGCACCTATGGTCAATACTTCGCCTGCCTGCTCAGGGGTTCGGCGGCGCAGCACGGCGCGCACCCGGGCCAACAGTTCCTTGGTAGAAAACGGCTTGGCGATGTAGTCGTCGGCACCCGCATCCAAACCGGCGACGCGATCGGCTTCATCGCCGCGGGCCGTCAGCATGATGATCGGAACCGCCTGTGTTCGGGGGTCTGCGCGCCAGCGCTTGGCTAGCGTCAAACCGCTTTCACCTGGCAGCATCCAGTCCAGAAGAATAAGGTCCGGCAGGCCCGCGTCCAGGTCACGCTGCGCGGTGGCGCTGTCCATGGCCCAGATTGGTCTGAAACCGTTGTGCCGCAGATTGACCGCAATAAGTTCTGCAATGGCGGACTCATCCTCCACGACGAGGACCGAAGGCATGGTTCTCATTTGACCACTGACTCGATTTTTTCCATCGTGGTGTGACGCACGTCCTCGCCTTTGACCACGTAAATAATGAACTCGGCAATATTTTTGGCATGGTCGCCAATGCGTTCAATGGCCTTGGCCAGGAACAGCAGGTCCAGACTCGGCGAAATCATGCGCGGGTCTTCCATCATGTACGTGATGAGCTTGCGCACAAAGCCATCAAACTCCGCATCGATCAGGTCGTCTTCTTTCATAATCGCAACGGCTGCCGTGATGTCCAATCGTGCAAAGGCATCCAGAGCCTTATTAAGCAGACCGGATGCCAAATCAGCCGCGACCCGCAACTCCAGCGATGGCAGCGCGCGTGGCGATCCGCTTTGAATGATGGAGCGCACCATGCGGGCAATCTTCTCTGCCTCATCACCAACCCGCTCCAGATTCGCCGTGGTCTTGGAAATTGCAATCAGGAGTCGCAAGTCACGAGCAGTCGGTTGGCGCCGGGCAATGATGGAGGAGAGATCCCGATCAATCTCAATCTCCATGGCATTTACCCGTGCCTCATTCGCGGACACCTCATCGGCAACCTCCACACTGAACTGCGACAGCGCGTAAATGGCCCGGCGGATTTGTGATTCCACCAGCCCACCAAGTTCCATGACTTGCGAGGAAACCGAAGTCAGCTCGCTGTCAAACTGTGTTGATAAATGTTTGTCTGCCATATATTTCTTTCTATCCGAAACGGCCAGTAATGTAATCTTCAGTTTCCTTGCGTGTGGGCTTGAAGAACATCTGTTCTGTTGCGCCAAACTCCACCAAATCACCGAGGTACATGTAGGCCGTGTAGTCACTGCAGCGCGCTGCCTGTTGCATGTTGTGGGTCACAATGACCACCGTGTAATCGCTCTTGAGCTCAACGATCAATTCCTCAACCTTGGCCGTCGAGATGGGGTCCAGTGCCGAGCAGGGTTCGTCAAGCAACAACACCTCAGGCTTGATCGCAATGCCACGCGCAATACACAATCGCTGCTGCTGCCCACCCGACAAGCTGGAGCCGCTCTGGTGCAATTTGTCCTTGACTTCGTTCCACAACGCCGACTTGCGCAGCGCCCACTCAACGCGCTCTTCCATGTCCGTTGTGTTGAGCGACTCAAACAACTTCACACCAAACGCAATATTGTCGAAAATCGACATCGGGAACGGTGTCGGCTTCTGGAACACCATGCCCACCTTTGCGCGAAGCAACGCAACGTCCTCCTTGCTGGTGAGTAGATTTTCGCCATCCAGCAGGATTTGTCCTTCAGCACGCTGCTCCGGATACAACTCAAACATTCGGTTAAATACCCGCAACAGGGTGGATTTGCCACAACCTGACGGGCCGATAAAGGCGGTCACCTTGTTCTCGGGGATCTCCAGATTGATCCCCTTGAGCGCATGGAACTTGCCGTAATAGAAATTCAAATCCTTGACCGCGATCTTGGTTTTGACAGGAGCCGTAGAAGTATTCAGCATGGGAAGTTGTTCAAAATAGAGGCAGCAAGGTGAGTTAAATCTTCGTGCGGGTCAATACCCGCGCCAAAATATTCAGGCCCAGCACTGCTGCAGTAATGATAAAGACGCCAGCCCACGCCAGCTTCTGCCAGTTTTCGTAGGGGCTCATGGCAAACTTGAAAATCGTAACCGGCAGACTGGCCATGGGTTCGCTCAGACTGCTGGTCCAGAATTGGTTGCTTAGCGCAGTAAACAGCAGTGGCGCCGTCTCACCTGCAATCCGGGCTACTGCAAGCAATACGCCGGTGATCACGCCGGTTCTGGCGGCCTTGAGCGTGATGCTTAATATGACCTTCCACTTCGGTGCACCCAGAGCATAGGCTGCTTCGCGCAGTCCCGGCGGAACCAGTTGCAGCATATTCTCGGTGGTACGGATCACGACTGGAATCACCAGCAAAGACAAGGCAATGACGCCGGCATAGCCGGAAAATGACTTGAACCGCGAGACCACCACAGCGTACACAAACAGGCCGATCACGATGGATGGCGCGGACAGCAAGATGTCATTGACAAACCGGGTGACGGAAGCAAGCCAGCTTTTGGTGTCGAACTCCGCAAGATAAATACCGGCCATCACACCAATAGGCGTGCCCAGTCCGGTGGCCAGCATCACCATCAGGAATGAGCCATAGATTGCATTCGCCAGACCGCCTTCGTCGTTGGGTGGTGGCGTCATCTGGGTAAAGGTGGCCACCGACAACCCGCCAATACCCAGCAGCATCGTTTCCCACAAAATCCAGAATAACCAGAACAAAGCACACGCCATGGCAGCCAGCGCCATGCCGGTTGCCAATTGGTTGACACGTTTGCGCGAGGCGAATTTGGCCGCACGCAATTCGTAGGGGGTTGCACTCATGTCTTGGCTCCCTCGTTTTTGCGCAGTTCTGCCAGCAGCAGCTTGGACAAAGACAAGATCACAAACGTAATGAAGAAAAGGACCAGCCCAAGGTACATCAATGAAGCCTGGTGCAGCCCTTCGCCCGCTTCGGCAAATTCATTGGCCAAGGCAGAGGTGATGCTGTTGGCGGCCTGAAACAAACTCAAAGAATCGAGCTGATTGAAATTGCCGATGACAAACGTGACCGCCATGGTCTCGCCAATGGCCCGACCCAACCCCAACATGATCCCACCAATGACACCAGCCTTGGTGTAGGGCAAAACCACCTTGGTGACAACCTCCCAAGTAGTGGCACCCAGCCCGTAGGCAGATTCTTTGAGCAAGGGGGGCGTCACCTCAAACACATCGCGCATCACTGCTGCGATAAAGGGAATGATCATGATCGCCAAAATAATGCCAGCCGAAAGTATGCCTATACCCACCGGTGGGCCGGAAACAAATGCACCCAGGTAAGGAATACCGGCAAAAGCGGTCTGGAGCGGCTGCTGTACGTAGGTCGCTAACACCGGTCCAAAAACCAGCAGACCCCACATTCCATAGACGATTGAAGGCACCGCTGCAAGCAATTCGATGGCCGTACCCAGCGGCCGCTTGAGCCACGCTGGGGACAGTTCGGTCAAGAACAACGCAATACCGAAGCTGACAGGTACAGCGATCAACAAAGCAATGAACGATGTCGCCAGCGTCCCGTAGATCATGACCAAACCGCCAAACTCTTCTTTGACGGGATCCCATGTGGTGCTGGTCAGGAAGCCCAACCCATACCTATCTATCGCAGGCCAGGCGCTTATGGTCAGCGAAGCCAGGATAGCAAGCAGCATTCCCAGAGTAAACAATGCCGCACCCTTGGCCGCCCAGCCAAAAATGCGGTCAGCCATTGGGCCCGACCGGGGCCTCTTGACGGGTGGAGGTTGGATCATTGCGCGAACCGACTGAGTGGCAGATGGTTTGGACGAAAAGTCGCCGTTAGCCAGTGTAGATGACATGGTTGACTTTACGTGCAAACCAATATTGATTTCTTGCCAGCCTACTTAAACGCTACTGGCTTTCCAGAGCCGTCTTTGATTTCACCCCAGGCCTTTTCAATGGCGGCAATCACAGGTTTTGGCATAGGCACATAATCCAAGTCAGCTGCAGTCTTGTCGCCGTTGACATAGGCCCAGCTAAAGAACTTCAAGACTTCGGTCGCATTGGCGGGCTTGTCTTGCTTGGTGTGCATCAGGATAAATGTGGCACCAGAAATTGGCCATGCGTCTTTGCCAGGCTGGTTGGTCAGAATTTGATAAAAAGACTTTGCCCAATCCGCACCCGCTGCAGCCGCCTTAAATGAATCGTCTTCCGGCTTGATGAAGCTGCCAGCAGAGTTTTGCATTACGGCATACGTCATTTTGTTTTGCTTGACGTAAGAATATTCGACATAGCCCATGGAGTTGGGAAGGCGGCCAACGAAGGCTGCAACACCCTCGTTACCCTTGCCACCCGCGCCCACTGGCCAGTTGACGGCAGTGCCCTCACCGACCTTTGACTTCCACTCCGCACTGATCTTGCTCAAATAGTTGGTAAAAATGAAGGTGGTACCAGAACCATCCGCACGGCGAACCTGCGCAATAGCTGCATCTGGCAATGGCAAAGTTGGATTCAACGCCTTGAGAGCCGGATCATTCCAACGTGAAATCTTGCCCAAAAAAATGTCCGCCAACACGGTGCCAGTCAGCTTCAGCTGACCAGGCTCAATGCCCTTAACGTTAATCACCGGAACCACGCCGCCCATGACTGTTGGAAACTGCATTTGGCCCTTGGTTTTCAAAACTTCGTCGGTAAGAGGCATGTCTGACGCACCAAAGTCCACTGTCTTGGAGTCAATTTGCTTGATGCCACCGCCAGAGCCAATCGACTGATAATTGACCTTGACTTTTGTCGCCTTGTTGTAATCCGCCGCCCATTTGGAGTAGATGGGGGCGGGAAACGTAGCACCGGCACCCGTAATTTCCTGAGCGCCGGCGACGCCAGCAAAACCCAAGGTAGAAGCCACTACCAAGGAAAGAAGCGGAGATTTGAAAGCAATTCGCATGGGTAACCTTTGTTCGGTTGATTGAGGGATACGAGGACTTTAAGAAAGTAATGTGACAAAACCATGACAAATAAGGAATTTTGATTCCACTCAAGCCTTCATGCGTTTGTCACATTCCTGTCACATGAGGTTCTTACGCTTCACTCTTTTCAACCAACCCGATGGAACACCCCATGTCACAGTTCAATGTTTCTACACTCGCCCGCCGTACCGCCTTGGTGGCTGGCCTCGCACTGGCACTGGCTGGATGCGCAACGCCTTCCGGACCCGTCAGCTTGGCCGATACCATTGCAGCCACCCCATCGCTTAGCACCCTGAATACCCTGGTTACGCAAGCAGGACTGACAGAGACTTTGAAGACCGGCGGCCCGTTCACGGTATTTGCACCGACTAACGATGCATTCAAGGCAGTGCCCGCTGCCACCCTGGCGGACTTGGCGAAACACCCAGAAAAGTTGAAGAACGTTTTGACCTACCACGTGATCCCTGGCAAGACCATGGCCGCAGATGTCAAGAATAACAACGCAAAAACGGTCAATGGCGCCAACGTTGCCTTGTCGAAGGCCGGTGATTTCGTGACGATTGAAAGCGCAGCGGTTGTGACTCCCAATATGGTTGCGACCAACGGCGTCATCCATACGGTCGACACTGTGTTGATGCCTCCCAAGAAGTAAGTTGCTTACGGGGTCGGCGTCCCTACTTCTCTCAAGGGGGACGCCCTGGAGCCAAAGGAATTTGAACATCAAGTGCATTACGCACAAGTATTCATTGAATTGTGAGCTATATTTTTTATAGCGTTATCCAGACCTTGCCTGGCAAGGCGTCTCCCCGGCCAAGGACCTGAACCATGACCCACCCACACAATCCCGGCCGACGACGATCCCTTGCCGCACTCTTGGGGCTAAGTGCGGCAAGCACTATCCCGGCTTGGGCACAGTCGCCCAAGGGCGCTGGCGGCGCACGCACCATAACGGTCGCTCAAGTTATCGATATGTCAACCAGCCAGATTGACGTCTCCAAAGATTTCCTGGTCGGTTCTCGCACCGCCTGGCACGAGATCAACGCAAAAGGCGGGGTGTCGGGCATGCCCGTCAAACATCTGGTTCTCGAAGTAGACGGCACTGCAGCCAATCTGCGCACGTCCGTCGATGCCTTGAAAACCGAGCACCACTGCATAGCGCTATTTGGAACCGCAGGGGACCGGGCGGCATCCCAATTGACCACCCTGTTGCGACGTGAATTGCCTGACCTGCCCCATGTTGCACCGTGGC
Organism: Rhodoferax sp.; assembly: GCA_021737865.1. Lineage (GTDB taxonomy): Bacteria > Pseudomonadota > Gammaproteobacteria > Burkholderiales > Burkholderiaceae_C > Allorhodoferax. The sequence goes on along the minus strand of JAIPDC010000074.1, from coordinate 3,274 downwards.
TGCAAAACCTGGACCCCGCTGCCTCATCAAGCACATTCCCAATTTTCGCCTCTCGCCAAGAGCAAATTACCTACGCGATCAAATCACTGTCGGTTATGGGAATCACGCATGTCGGAGCTGTCTACGGGTCAGCCTCGGAACACGCAAGCTATCGCGGCGAGCTGGAACAAATCGCCCGAACACTGAAGCTGAACATCTCGGCTTACCACACCACGGGCGATTTACGTGACCTGGCCCAAACACTTACACCGGATAGCCCTCGCGTTTTGCTGTTTGTGGGTGGCACGCCGGAAATGGCTCGCTTCGCACAGGGTGTAGAAAAGCAGGCCACCCAGCGCTACCTGATTGCCATGTCAGATGTCAACCTTCAAAGCATTCAGCAGTTGGGCGCCTCGCGCTTCACGCCCATGATTGCAACCCAGGTCGTTCCCATGGTCAACTCCAGCCTGCCAGTCGTGCGAGCCTACCGCAGCGCGCTGGGGCGACTGTTTGACGAACCCCCGACCCCCCTCAGCCTGGCAGGCTACATATCTGCCCGCTATACCTATGAAGTACTGCAGAGTGTGGATGGCCCTCTGACCCGCAATTCAGCGCTTCAGGCGTTCACGCGGCGCAGCCCAGTCGACCTGGGCGGATTTCGCATCACGCCTGACGCCAAGGGCCAGGGAACAGCCTTTGTCACCCAAAGTATGGTAGCGACCGATGGCCGCTTGGTTGGGTGACACAGCGACCAACGACCCGGCGAACGACTGGCGGCCGGTGCTATGCTCAGGCGATCTCTCCATCATCTAGAAAAAAAGAACCAACACCAATGGGAACTCGACTGGCCGCTGTGGATTTAGGATCCAATAGCTTTCGTCTGGAAATTGGGCGCATCGAACACGGTGCTTTTCAACGTACCGAATACCTGAAGGAGACGGTCCGTCAGGGCGGCGGTCTGGACGAAGAACGAAACCTGACCGCCACCGCGATGCAAAATGGCTGGGACTGTCTGGCCCGATTTGGCGAGCGACTCGCCGGTTTTCAGCCCAGTGAAGTGCGCGCTGTGGCCACGCAAACCCTGCGCGAAGCACGCAACCGCGATGCCTTCCTGCAACGCGCCAATGCCATTCTGGGCTTTCCCATCAACGTCATCTCGGGTCGCGAGGAAGCACGGCTCATCTACCAGGGCGTGGCCCAGATGCTGCCGCATTCCGACGAACGCCGCGTGGTGATAGACATTGGCGGACGCTCCACCGAACTCATTTTGGGCAAGGGACCAACACCCGTAGTCATGGAGTCGTTCCGGGTGGGCAGTATTGCCTGGTCCACCCGTTATTTTCCTGACAACCAATTCACAAAAAAGTCTTTCTCCATTGCAGAAATTGCAGCAAAAGCAGTGCTGGACGAAGCGCTTGACGCCTACCACCCCAGTTTGTGGGACACAGCCTACGGTTCAGCAGGAACGGTGAGCGCCATCGCTGACGTTTTGGTTGCGTGCGGCTGGCCTGCAGGAACCGTCACGCAAGAAGGCCTGGACTGGCTCATGGACAAACTGCTCTCGGCGCAAAGCGCCGACCGGTTGAAGTTGCCCGGGATGCGCGAAGACCGCAAAGCGATCATCGGTGGCGGCATCAGCATTGTGCGTGCCCTATTCAGTCTGCTGGGTATCAAGACCCTGCACCAAGCCGCGGGTGGTTTGCGCCATGGGCTGATATGTGACTTGCTTGGTGCATCCAGTCAAGACGACGATTTGATGGCAAAAACAGTTCAGCGTCTGGCTGGCAAATTTGGCGTCGACGCAATCCACGGCGAGCGAGTGGGTAAGGTAGCCGCACAGCTGTTCGGGCAGCTAATGGGAACACCCGGCGCCCCGGGGTCTGAACAAGTCAGCCGCCATTTGCGCAAATTGAAGTGGGCCGCGCAACTGCATGAAATCGGCAGCCACATTTCACACAGCGACTACCACAAACACGGTGCCTATATTCTGGACCATGCGGATGCGATGGGGTTTTCTCTCTCTGAAATGCACCGCCTGAGCCTATTGGTGCTGGGGCACCGGGGCAAGCTGCGCAAGATCGAAGCGGCGCTGGAAGAGCCCGATCTGGCGCACCAACTCGTTACCCTGCGACTGGCTGTGATTTTGAGTCATGCGCGACGCGACCCCGACCTGGCCGGTATGACCTTGAGCCGAACCGGCACCACCGGCCGTGGGATGCAATTGCGTTGCCGAAACGGATGGGCAGAGGCATTTCCCCAATCAGCCTATTTGCTGCGCGAGGAAGCCCAAGCCTGGCAAAAAACTCCCTGGTCGCTGGAAGTCATAGGATGTTAGGTTCACCAATTGGATCGCCGATTTGCTACTATTTTTATAGCTATATACGCATATTCCACGGGTACTTAAGACCATTCAAAGCATAAATTAGATCAGCAGATCCGCTATCAGCTGACCTCGTAATGCCGAGGAAGCGATCGCACAGGCAGCGAGGTTGTCGAGTAGACCGGGATCGGTGGCTTTGTTGAAGGATCGTCGACCACACCACATTCGACCATCTGGACTCATTCCATGAACATGCGCAGCATGGCTGCGCAAACCGAAATAACGAAAGGCAGCGCGCTCCAGGCGAAACAGCTCTATTGCGGTATAGGGCCAATCATCTTCAAGCCAGCCCCAGCAAACAAAGGTTTCATTGCGCCATCCGTGCAGTTGCCCCCGCTGGCACAAATCGTGCGCAATGGCCTGCAACACCCGGCTACGCTCGTCCGCCGTAAAGGCTTCTGCATACCAGACCCAACCACCCGCAGGTTCAACCAGTGGCATATTCTTAGGCAGGGCGAGGGACAAAGTCACCGCGTGTTCGAGTGGCAACAGACCCAGGACTTGATCAAAACTATGCAAAAACCACGGTTTCCAATCGGGTGGCCAGGGCTGGCACGCATGCTCTACCAATAAGCGTAGATACTGCAAGTCTGCTCCGCTAATCTGCATGATCAGTACATCAACCCCACCGAATAGTGGCTGCTCCAAGACCTACAAAAGTCGCGCCAAGAATGCGCCACCGCCCCAACCGCTCCTTCAAGAACCAGGTGCCCAGTAGCGCGGCAAAGATCACAGACATTTCACGCAACGCAGCCACAGCAGGAATTGACGTTTGGGTCATGGCCCACAACACGATCCCGTAGGAGGCCATGCTCATACATGCCCCAAGCATCGCGATACGCCAGCCTTGATATACATGCTGTATCACCTCGGAGAGTCCGCGTCGCAAAGCCAGTACTGTCAAGATGCCCCAGG
>JAIPDC010000073.1 GCA_021737865.1 Rhodoferax sp. | reverse complement strand
GGTCAGCGAACCGTGGTGGCGGATATCAAGGCCGGGCGTGCGGTAGACCCCATCCATGGCAAGCGCGGCAAGCAGCGCAGTGTGCACAACACTTACTTCACGCTACCGGTGCTGTTTGCCATGCTCAGCGGGCACTACAGCTTTACCTATACGCACCCGCAAAACTGGATCGTGCTGGTGCTGATGATGTTTGCCGGGGCCGCCATTCGCCAGTTCTTTGTGTTGCGCCATGGTTTCAAGCTCGGCCGCAACGGCCATCCTTGGCCCTACGCGCTGGCGGGTGTGGTGGCAATCATGGGTGTCATGGTCTGGCTCAAGCCGGCACCAGTGGTTGATTCTGGTGCTATTACTTCAGGAGCTGTCAACGCAGCGTCTACGGGGGCTGGAGGCCCAATTGCCTATAAAACGGTGCAGGCCGTGCTGGAGCAGCGCTGTCACCTGTGCCACGGCGCACAGGTGCAGATGAAGAACGTGCGGCTGGATTCGCCCGAGGGCGTCAAGCTCCATGCCCAAAACATCTACCAGCAGGCGGTGGTCACAAAGGTCATGCCGCTGAACAATGCAACGGGCATTACCGAGGTTGAGCGCGCGCTGATCAAACAGTGGTTTGAGGGCGGCGCTGCGGTGAACTAAGCGCCAGTTGCAGCGCGAGCGCGTTGTGCCGCTCCAGCAGTGGCCCCAGATCAACCGTAGTGATCTGTCCATCACGCACCACGACCTGGCCGTTGACGATGGTATAGGCCGCCTGCGGGCTGGCGCATAGCAGCAAGGCGCCGATCGGGTCATGCACCGCCCCTCCGGCAAAGCCCAGTGTGTCCAGATCAAAGAGTGCCAGATCGGCGCACATGCCCACGGCGAGGTGGCCGATATCGGGGCGGCCCAACACCTGTGCGCCGCCGCGCGTCGCCAGACCGAGCGCATCACGCGCCGTCATTTCCGCCGGACCGAGGTCGCAGCCGAAGAAGGTGCGGCCTTCGCGCATTTCGGGCGGTTGCATGGCACGCCCCACGCGCGCCAGCAAAAGGGCCTGCCGGGCCTCGTTGACCATATGGGCGGCATCGTTGCTGGCGCTTCCGTCTACGCCGAGTCCCACCGGAATGCCCGCGTCCAGCATGCGCCGCACGGGCGCAATGCCGCTGGCCAGGCGCATATTGCTGCAGGGGCAGTGCGCAATACCGGTGCGCGTGGCGGCAAACAGGCTGATGCCCTCATCGTCCAGCTTCACGCAGTGCGCGTGCCAGACGTCGGGGCCCAGCCAGCCCAGTTCCTGTGCGTATTGGGTGGGTGTGCAATTGAATTTCTCACGCGAGTAGGCCAGGTCGTGGTCATTCTCGGCCAGGTGGGTGTGCAACCGCACGCCATGGGCACGTGCGAGCAGGGCCGATTCGCGCATCAGGTCGCGGCTGACGCTGAAAGGGGAGCAGGGTGCCACGGCCACGTTGAGCATGGAGCCGAAAGAGGCATCGTGGTAGCGCTCGATCAGGCGCTGGGTGTCTTTCAGGATGAAGTCTTCGCGCTCCACCACGCGGTCCGGCGGCAAGCCACCCTGGCTTTGTCCTACGCTCATGCTGCCTCGCGTTGCACAGAAGCGCATGCCGATCTCCCGTGCCGCTTCTATGCTGTCGTCCAGTCGCACGCCGTTGGGGTACAGGTAAAGGTGGTCGCTGCTGGTGGTGCAACCACTGAGCAGTAATTCGGCCATTGCGACCTGGGTACTGACCTGCACCATTTCGGGCGTCAACCCGGACCAGATCGGGTAGAGGCCGCGCAACCAGCTGAACAACTCGGCGTCTTGCACTGCGGGAATAGCCCGTGTCAGGCTTTGGTACATGTGGTGATGGGTGTTCACCAGACCGGGTGTTACGAGGTGGCGGCGGGCGTCAATCGTTTCATCGGCAGCCCGCGCATCGTCAGGCAACTCGTTTTCCGGCGCGATCGACACGATGCGCTGGTCGCGGATAAAAATGGACACAGCCTTGAGTTCCCGTGCCATGGTCGGGTTGGCGTGGTCCAGCGTGGCCACGCAGCGGGCATTTTGAATCAGCAGGGTTGACATGGATACACGGTCAAAATAGGGTTAAACGCACAACAGCAGGAAGCATTTCAACATGACCCAACCAGACTATCGCGCCGAACCGCGCGAATTTCTTGAAATGCTTTACCGCACGGCCGTGCGCCAGGCTCTGCCGATGCACACACTGGGCGCGCACCTGCCCAGTCCACCGACCCATCCCGGTGCACGCACGCTGGTGTTGGGGGCGGGCAAGGCAGGGGGCTCCATGGCGCAGGCGCTTGAAAGGGCTTGGCCCGCAGATGCCCCGCTGCAGGGGTTGGTGGTGACACGCTATGGCCATGTTCCGCCGCTCAGTGCGGGTGCTGCACTGCCCCGCATTGAGGTGGTGGAGGCCTCGCATCCTGTTCCGGATGCCGCCGGGTTGGAAGCGGCACAGCGCATGTTGGCATTGACCCGTGGCCTGACCGAACACGACCTGGTGATTTGTCTGATCTCGGGTGGTGGGTCGTCGTTGTTGACGTTGCCGGCACAGTGGCCGGGCGGCGGTGTCTCGCTGGCGGACAAGCAGCGCATCAACCGTGCCTTGCTGGCCAGTGGCGCCACCATTGGCGAGATCAACTGCGTGCGCAAGCACCTGTCTGCGATCAAGGGTGGCCGCCTGGCAGCGGCGTGTGTCCCGGCCAAGGTGGTCACGCTGCTGATCAGTGATGTGCCGGGGGATGACCCCACGGTGATTGCCAGTGGGCCGACCGTGGCGGACCCCACAACCTGTCAGCAGGCCCTGCAGATTTTGCAGCGCTACGCGATTGAGATTCCGGTTGAGTTGATTGAGCGACTGCGCAGTGGTTTGCTGGAAACGCCCAAGCCTAGTGCACCGGGTTTTGCAAGCAGTTCCGTGCATCTGGTGGCTACACCGCAACAGTCCCTGGAGGCGGCCGCCAGCGCAGCGCGTGCGGCAGGCCTGGAGGCCTTTATTTTGAGCGACCAAATGGAGGGTGAGTCGCGCGAGGTCGGTCGTGTGCACGCTGCATTGGCACGGGCGGTGGCGTTACGGGGGCAACCCTTTGCCAGGCCTTGCGTGATTTTGAGCGGTGGTGAGACCACCGTCACCCTGCGGGCGCAGGCACTTGGCGGAGGTGCCGGGCGCGGTGGTCGGGCCGGAGAGTTTTGCATGGGATTGGCGCAGGCCCTGCAGGGGCAGTCCGGCATTTATGCGCTGGCAGCGGACACCGATGGCATTGACGGAGTGGAGGACAACGCAGGTTCCTGGGTGGTGCCTGACTCCCTGGCGCGGGCGCAGCACCTGGGTTTAAAAATCGACGATTTTCTCGATCGAAACGATGCCTATGGTTTTTTCTCAGGGCTGGGTGATTTATTCATCACCGGCCCAACCTACACCAACGTCAACGATTTTCGGGCAATTCTGGTGCTTTGAGCCTGAAAGACAACGGCGTAGTTCTGTAGGACTAATTCCTGCGCTATGGTGCGGAAGTTTGATCTTGCTCAATATGGCGTCCCGGTTAGGGCGGCAAAGTCCCTCACATGCTTGCCGTTGAAACCCTTCTTTCTGCTCACCCCGTCGAGACTGCAATGACCGGTGCCCTCTTGTTGCAGCGTTCCGGACCGACTGAATCCGTCATTTACGTTGAGACTGGGCGGGTTGTGCTCGGCGTTCTCGGGTCCGGGGCAGCCAATGGGTCGGTGGAGCATCAGGTGGGATTAGTGGACGGTCCGGCTTGGCTTGAGGCCACTGCCGGGGTTCTCAATCTCCCGGGTGCCCTGGATGCAGTGGCGCAGACTCCGGTTCAGTTCAGACGCGTCCCCTTGCCAGAATTCAGGGCCTGTCTGGAAATTCGCGAGCCAGCGTTGCAGTCAATTTTGCTCGACATGGCCAAGGCCCACCGACAGCAGACAGAGCTCACCGTGAGCCGGCTGGCAAAAGATGCTGAAGCCCGCTGTGCCGAGTGGTTGTTGAGCCACGCCGAGGCGAGTGACAAGGGGGGCTGTTCGGTCCACTTGCAACAGCGCAAGCGGGCCATCGCGGCCCAATTGGGCATTGCGCCTGAAACGCTCTCGAGGGTGTTGCGTCATTTGCGCGAGCTCAGACTGATCAGCGGATCGGGCCGCATCGTCGATCTGGTGGATCCGATTGGACTGCGAACCCTGGCCGGGCCCAGTGCGCCGTGCCAATGCGGGGCAGTCTGAGGCCTTTGACGGGTCGGGGGTCGTGTCAGATGGTCTTGTAACCCATCGTTTGCGGCAGCCACAACACGATCTGCGGGAATAAAGTTATCGCGACCAGCAATACCAGCAGCATCGCCAGGAAGGGCCAGCCCTCCTTCATCATTTCGCCAATCGGAATGCCAGTCAGCGCCTTGGTTACAAACAGCAGCATGCCAAAAGGGGGGTGAATCAACCCTATCATCATGTTGAGCACCACCAGCACACCAAAGTGAACCAGGTCTACGCCGAGCAGCTTTGCCGCAGGCAGCAGCATGGGAACAAACACCAGCAGCAGCACCGACACATCGAGAAAGCAGCCCAGCACCAGAAACATCACGTTCACCAATAGCAGGAACTTGATCTGGCTGAGTTGCATGCTGTCCACCCACTGCGCCATCGCCTGTGGCACACCCTCCGCCGTGAAGGCGTAGTTCAGCATGAAGGAGCCGGCCAGAATCAGCGTGATGACGGCGCTACCCCGCGCGGACTCCATGACCACGCCCCAGAACGAGTGCCAACTCAAGGCACGGTAGACCACCCCCGCCAGAATGAGCGCATGCAACGCCGCAACCGCCGCTGCTTCGGTGGGGGTAAATGCGCCCGAGTAAATGCCGCCCAATAGCACGATGGGCATGGAGAGGGGCAGGGCACCGCGGAACAGAATGGCGGGCCACTCGCGCAGCGGCACCGGGGCCTCGCGCGGCATGTTGCGCTTGACGGCAATGATGTGCACCACCACCATCATCAACAGTGCCATCAAGAAACCAGGCACCACGCCGCCCAGAAATAACGCACCCACCGATGCACCCGAAACCAGCGCATAGATCACCATCGGGATACTGGGCGGAATGATGGGACCCAGTGTGGCGCTGGCCACCACCACGGCACCGGCAAAGCCACGCGAGTATTCGGGCTTTTTGAGCATCTGACGGATGGTCACCAAGCCGGGACCGGCTGCGTCTGCAATGGCACTGCCGCTCATGCCCGAAAAGATCACGCTCACCAGAATGTCAACCTGCGCCAGACCGCCGCGCATGCGCCCCACCAGAATGCGGCAGAAGTCGAAAATGCGCTCGCTCACGGTGCCGGCATTCATGATGTTGGCAGCAAACACGAAAAGTGGCACGGCCAGTAGCACGTAACTGTTGTACAGACCATTGCCCACCTGTTCTGCCACCAGACCGAGATCCTGCCGCTTGGCCAGCAGGTAGGCAAAGCCCGAGACCAGCATGGAGAAACCAATGGGCATACGCAGCAGCATGCCAGTGACCAGCACACCGACCAGGGCCAGCAACGCGGTGTTCACGGGCGCAACTCACTGTCCAGGCCGATGCCCTGGGCCGCCTGCCAGATGGCCCACGCGCTGCGCACCACCAGGGCCGCCATGAGCAGCACAAGCGGCAAATACACCCACATCAGGGGTATTTCCAGAACCGGCGTTCCCTCGCGCTGCATGAAGTGAACATAGTCCCAGGTGGCAGGCAAGCCCACCAGTGCCAGGCCGCCAACGAGGACGTTGCCCGTGACGGCCATGACCTGGCGTGTTTTGGGCCCCACGCTGTTCCACACCAGATCGAATACCACGTGTTCACGCCGCGGGACGACAAAGGCGGCGGCCCACAGGATGACCCAGATATACAAAATGACAGCGGCTTCGTCGGTCCAGGGCAGCGGCCGGTTGAAGCCGAAGCGCGCACCAATCTGGATGATGAATACGACAAACAACGTCAGGAAGAGACCCCCGCCAACGGCGTTGGCACTGCGTTGTAGCCAGCGCGCAAGGCGGCTGTGCGCCAGGGCGCTCTGCTCCGTGTCCCCCGCCCGCTGCGCGGGCTCCTCCTTGACCTGCGCAGAGCGCGCTGCCGCACAGCCGCCTGGCTTGTTCGACTCCGGGCTCATTTACTGGGTCGCGTTGATGCGTTCAACCAGGCCCTTCGGCCACACCTTGGCATAGTCCGAGTTTTGGTAAGTGGCCTGCACTGCCTTGCGAAAAGCTGCCACGTCCGGTGTGGTGACCTGTAGGCCTTCCTTTTTGAAGAACTCCACCAGCTGGGATTCTTCCTGCAGGGTGTTGTCGTTGTTGTACGCGGCTGCGGTCTGTGCGGCGGCGCTGACTTTCTGCTTTTGCGATGCAGTGAGCGCATTGAAGGCCTTGTTGGAAATCGCAATAAACAGGCTGTCCACCAGATGGCTGGTCAGGACGATCTGCTTGGTTACTTCGTAAAACTTGGCCGCACGCACACTGGGCAACGGGTTGTCCTGCCCGTCAATCGTGCCGGTCTTGAGGCCCAGATAGACCTCGCCAAAGGCCAACGGCGTTGCTGTTGCGCCCAGCGCATTGCCCAGAAACAGCCAGTCCTTGGAGCCCGGCATACGCAGCTTGATGCCCTTGAGGTCGGTCGGTGTCTTCACGCTGCGGGCCTCGCGCAGGTTGACCTGGCGCGTGCCCAGGTAGCAGGTGGACAACACCGTCACGTCCAGTTTGTCAGACACCGTCTTGAATAACTCCTTGCCGAGAGGCCCATTGAACACCTTTTGCTGGTGTGCCGGGTCACGCAGCATATAGCCGGCGGTGAACACCGAGAACTCCGGAACCAGCTTGGCAATGTCCGCTGGAGACATGGACGTCAGTTCCAGGTTGCCCCGCGCCATGGCGGTGGGCTCGGCACCCTGTTTGAACAGCGAGGCATTCAGATTGATCTGGACCTCAAACTCGCCGGGTGCGCTTTTCTCCAGCGCGTCCTTGAATACGGTCCACATCTTCGCGTGCCAGGCATCCGGCACTGCAGGCGTGGAGATGCGCAGCACGGTCTTGACTTGTGCCCAGGCGGTTGGGGTGAATGCGGTCAGCGCCGCTGCGGCTCCCAGCAGGGCGCGGCGGGTCGGGTTGCGGGAAATGGGCATGGCTAAACTTTGGTTCGGACCGCGTTTGTGCGCGTCACTCAAACAAAAGCTGCAGTGTATAACCACGGGCCCGCGGCTTGTACTGCGGGCCTGTTTTGCTGGCCTATTTCACACCGCGTAAATGCAGGTAATCACCCAGCGCCATATCGGAGCTGGTCACATGGGCGAGAAACCAATCCTTGAGCCACTGCAATAGCAGCAATTCACCCCCCTGCTCAAGCCGTTGCTTCAAGTAGCCGACCTCATTGATCAGGTGTTGGTGGGCGGCGTTGTGGCCGCCTGCATCCGGGTAGTTGTGCTCGGCCATCAGGCGTTCTTCGGTTGCGAAATGAAAGACCGTATAGGACACCAGTTCATCCAGCAAAAAGGCAACATTGTCTTGCGACTCATTGTTCTTCAATGAAGAGTTCAGACGATTCAGCATAGCGGCTATTTTGTGGTGCTGCTCGTCAATTGCTTCGATACCCAAGCGGTGAGATTCTGCGAGGTACACCCATTGCGCAAAAGGTGTCATCTCACTTGCGAACTGACCGCAGAATGTGCTTTGGTTCTTTCCCCGCGCCTTGCTCTGGTACATGGCGTTGTCCGCACCCTTCATGAGGGTGTCAATCTCGGCTCCGTTTTCGGGGTAGATCGCGACTCCAATGCTGACACCAATGCAGTATGGGTCTCCATTCGACAGATACATCGTCTCGGCTATGGTCTTGATAATCTTGTCTGCGATGGCGGTGATATCTGCGGGCTCCTGAATATCTCCCAACAGAACGGCGAACTCGTCGCCTCCCAGACGCGCGACCGAGTCCATGTCTCTCACACATGCTTTCAATCGCCTGGCCACGGTTCGCAGGGTTGCATCGCCAACTTCATGGCCATGCGTATCGTTGACTTTCTTGAAACCATCAAGGTCAAGAAACAAGACGGCAAGGTGGCTTCTTCTGCGTCTTGACAAAGAAATCGATTGCGAGAGACGGTCAAAGAAGAGTTCCCGATTGGGTAAATCGGTCAGCCGGTCATGATTGGCGAGAAATCCGACCCGTTCTTCAGCGGCCTTGCGCAGACTGATGTCCGCGATGAAGGCAGTGAAGTGGTGGGTGTTGCCAACCTGGAAAGGTGTGATGGCGAGTTCTATTGGAAACTCCTCGCCACTGCGACGTACTGCCGTGATTTCTATCCGGCGGTTGAGTACCCGCTCTTGCCTGGTCGCCAGAAAGTGCGCCAGGCCATGGCGATGCGCTTCGCGATGCTGCTGCGGGACAATCATTTCATCGATCGGCTGCCCCAGTGCCTCGCCTTCGGTCCACCCGAAAATGGCTTGCGCGCGGCGGTTCCATCGTTCGATTTGCCCGTCCGCGTTGATCCCGACAACCGCGTCCAGCGCATTGTCCAGAATCGCGCGTATGCGTGACTCGTTTTCTTTGAGCAATTGGCTTTGCGTGTACAGCTTAAGGAAAACGACGACTTTTGATCGCAAAATGTGGTCATCAATCGGTTTGGCGAGGTAGTCCGTTGCGCCAGCCACGTAGCCGCGTACCTTGTCAACGTCATCCTTGAAAGCCGCAGTCAAAAAAATCACCGGGGTGTTGGCGGTTTTGGTGTCCGAGCGCAGGTGCTCGCAGACCTCGTAGCCATCCATTTCAGGCATTTGCACATCGAGAAGAATCAGGGCGTAGTCTTCTTCAACTGCCATGCTCAAGGCATCAAGCCCATTCGCCGCCTCATGCAATTGCGCCTCTACTCCCTTCAGGACGGTGCGCAGTGCAAGTCGATTGTTGGGGTTGTCATCAACCAGCAGGATCTTGGGCAGATGGCTCATCATTTCTCATCCACGGAAAGCAGCAGGCTGACGATCTCGTCCACTCCGACCACGTAGTCGACCTCGCACCGCTTGATTGCGGCTTCAGGCATGCAACTGAACTCGCTGATTTGTGGGTCCAGCACGATACCAAGTCCTCCATACTTCTTTACCGCGACCATGCCATCGGCGCCATCGGAATTGGCGCCACTCAGCAAGATTCCGATCAAGGCTGATTCCACTGCTTCGGCAGCGCTTTCAAACAGCACGTCGATGCTGGGTCGCACCGACTGGACCGGTTCGTCGACAGAAAGAGAAAAATTCAGCGCAGAGTCGGGTCCGCCTTCGATCAGGAGATGATAGCCCGGCGGCGCCAGATAGACCCGCCCGCCCTTGATGATTTCCTTGTCCGTGGCCATGCCCACAGGCAATTTCGAATGCGCTGCGAGTAATTCAGCCAACGTGCTGTCCTCCCGCTCGGGGATGTGGGCCACCACCACGACTGGCAAGGGGTAGCTGCGTGGGAGGGCGCCCAAGATTCGCACAATAAGCGCAAAGCTGCCAGCCGACAGTCCAATGGCGACCAGTCTATGCATGGCGTGTGCTCCGGATGGGGCCAATGGCCCTGCGATACAACTGCACCCGGTCGTCGATCTCTTCAAGTTCCGTATGCTTCTCCGCCACATCCATGATCTTTTCGGAACGTCCCAGCAAAAGATAGGCACCGCGCTCCATGCTGCGTGACAGGAGATTGACGACTCTTTCCTGCAGCTCGCTATTGAAATAAATCAGCACGTTTCGGCAAACCGCCCACTGCACTTCCTTGAAAACGTCGTCCATGACAAGATTGTGTGTCACGAACTCGATGGATTGCTTTAGTTCGTCCTTGATCGCGACTTCATCCCCGCGCACCACAAAGTAGCTGTCGAAGTCGCCTTCGCCGCCAGCCTTTACATAGTTTTCGCGCCACGCCTCCATGCGGTGCCGGGCCCAACTCCCTCTGCGTGCCTCTTTCAGGAACGTGGAGTTGATGTCGGTTGTGAAGATTCGCATGCGTGTTTCGAGCTTTGCCTCGTGCATCAGGATGGCCAATGTGTAAGTCTCTTCGCCATAGCCACAACCGGCCTGCCAGATGTTGATGCGCGGAAAGCTGGACAACTGGGGCACAACGATATCGCGCACGGTCCGCCATACGGTGGCATCTCGAAAGAAGTCTGACGCCGGAACCGAAATGTTGTTGATCACCGTCTGTGCGACCGCACGGTCATACAGTATGGAGGAGATCAGATCTGTCAAATGGGCAACATCGAAATAGTGCTGCAGCGATGTCAACCGGCGTTTCAATGATGCCGGTGCATACCCGCTGAAGTCGTACCCGTAGCCCTCCTTGAGGGCGCGCAACAACAAGTCAACCTCGACCGATTCGATACGTCGCTTTTCTGATTTTCCAAGGATCATGTTGTTAGAGTCCGAAGGTCTTGAGCAGGGCCGTTAAGTTGTCGATGTCTACCGGTTTGGCCAGATACGCGTTGGCACCCGCTTCAATGCACGCGCTTTCGTCACCTTGCATGGCCTTGGCGGTGATCGCGATGATCGGAATATCGCTGTAGCCCAATTTGCGGATCTGCCGGATCAGCATATAGCCGTCAATTTCCGGCATCATGATGTCGGTCAGAATCGCGTCGTACTGACCCTGTGGCAGCATATCAAGCGCCTTGGCACCGTTGGGTGCCACGTCAATGGAGTAGTGCCTTTTGCGCAAAAATTTGGTCAGGGCAAAGAGGTTGCGCGCGTCATCGTCGACCACCAGCAGTTTCTTTCCGGTTGCTGTGCCCTGCGTGACGGCAGGGCCACTGGAGTGTTGTTCTCTGCGCAGGGCGAGCAGCACCTCGTCGCGCAATCGATCGTTGGCCAGTCCCTTGCTGATGATGCTTTCGGTTGCCTCGCGCAATTCAAAGACCTCGTCCTCCGTCAATTCGTGTTCCGAGAAGACGATAACGGGTGGCGGGTTCAGGCTGCTACAGGCATTTTTAATCCACTCCTGGCCCGAAATATCAGGCAGATTGAGACCCAGGATAATCGCGTCAAAGGTCTGGTCATGCAACTGCCGCGAGGCGGCCTCACCCGTCTCAGCGACGATCAGTGCAAGGGGATCATGCAGGAACAACCCCCTGATCAACTGAATGTTTTCCGGATTCGCGTCCACCACAAGGACACGCTTTTGTCCCGTAGCTGGCTTCGCTTCAACCATCATTCTGATCGAGGTCGCGATTTTTTCACGGGTGATCGGCTTTCTGAGAAAGCCCATCGCTCCGAGTGTCTTGGCCTCACCGGTGTCTGACGCGCCGGACATGATGAACACCGGAATCTGCGCGTTTAAACCATCTGCACGCAGACGTTGCAACAACTCCATCCCACTCATTTTTGGCAGCCCCAGATCCAACAATATGCCCGCTGGGGGCTCGGTGGCAATCGAGGTCATGGCGAGTTCGGCAGATTCAACACAGATGGCCTTGAACCCCAGGCCGTTGACCATCTTCTTCAGGATGACAGGCAGGCGAGGATCATCCTCGACGATCAGAATGTGCTTTTCCGTGGGCGCCGATGCCGCTGCAGTCACCAAGGCAGGCGCTGTGGACGAACCGGCCTCAGCAGGCGCACCGCCCCTTGCTCCATCCAGAGTGTCGGAAACGTTGGCCTGGTGCGGCAGGCGAACCATGAAGCGGCTTCCTTTCCCCGGCGCGCTATCAACTGAAATATCGCCGCCGAGCAATCGAACCAGGTGCCGGCTGATTGCCAAGCCCAGGCCCGAGCCACCGTACTTCCGACTGGTCGAGCCGTCGACTTGCTGAAACGCACCGAATATGTGTTCCTGCTTGCTCAGTGGAATACCAATGCCGTTGTCTATCACCTCCCACTGCAGCCCATCCGGCACCGTACTGACCCGCAGTCCCACCGTTCCACCGGTATCCGTGAACTTGATCGCGTTGGAGAGGAGGTTGGTCAATACCTGGGTCAGGCGCTGCCGGTCGGTGGTCAAGGTGGGCGCCACCGAAGGTTCGACGTCGATGTGGAGCTTGATTTCCTTTTTGTCGGCCTGCGGCGAAAACACGCGACTCAAGTAGGTGGTCATTTCGCTCAGCGGAAAGACTTCGTTGTGCAACTCCATCTTGCCGGCTTCAATCTTTGACAGGTCCAGAATGTCGTTGATCAGGGTGAGCAGCTGGGCACCGCTTTCGCTGATGACGGCGGCTGACTCCACTTGATCGGCGTTGAGATTTTTCTCTTCGTTTTCTGCAAGACTGCGGGACAGAATCAGCACGCTGTTGAGGGGGGTACGCAGTTCGTGCGACATGTTGGCCAGAAATTCCGACTTGTATTGGTTGGCCAGTTGCAAGTCACTTGCCTTGGTCTGTGCCTCCTGTATCGCGGCTTCCAGTTGTTGACTTTGGGCCTCAAGTAAATCGTTTTTATGCTTCGAGTCCTCCTGCTGCGCGCGCAATTCCTCCTGGTTGGCCCTTAGCTCCTCGTTCTGCGCCTTCATTTCCTCTGACTGGCTGCGCATCTCTTCGTTCATGGCTTTCATCTCTTCGTTGCTGCGAAGCAGTGCGTCCTGTTGTTCTTTTAGCCGTCGCTCGGTCTTTTTTCGTTCGGTAACGTCGCGTGCGGCGGCGAACACCCCCAGCACCTTGCCGTCGTGATCACGGTACACGCTGGCGTTGTACAGGACGTCCGTGATTCTCCCTGTCGTATGGCGGATCGCCAATGGAAAATCCGTCACAGAACCTTTTAAAAAAACCTCCCGATAGCCTTCCCGGGCCTTCTCTTTTTCCGTGAAGTAGTCGGCAAAATCACTGCCGATCAAGTTCGCTCTGGCATGCCCGGTGACCTCTTCGGTGGCGGAATTGACATCGGTGATCTTGCCTTCCGCGCTGATGGTCACCAAGGGGTCCAGGCTGGCCTCGAGCAGACTGCGTGCGTATTGGGAACTGGTGTGCAGCGCATCGGCTTGTTTGCGTGTTTCCCCAAGCAACTTCAGGTTGTGTTCGGAGACATGCAAGTTCGAAAAATGCAAGCCCAGTGACTGGCAGGCGACCTTGAGAAATTCGTGCTGACCAGGGTCAAGTGATTGGGTGGCCGCCAGTTCCAGCACCGCGAATACTTCGGTTTTGTGCCGAATCGGATACAGCACAAGTTCCTGCGGGGGAAACTCGACCAGCCCAGTGCCGATAATTGACAACCCAGTCGGTACCGGCGACAAGACGATGGGCTGGCCGTCCTTGGCGCATTGTCCAATCAGGCCATTCTCAAGCTCGAAAGTGTTGTCGACCTGGCTGCGCCGCACCAAGCCGCGCGAACCAATGCGCTGAAAATGGTCCTCTTCGCGCAGATAGATCGCACCCACCGGGACACCCAACTGTTCGCAAACTTGCTGTAAAACGCCATCGGCTGCCAGTCTGACGGAAGTCGCCACCGACGCGGTGCTGGTCAGCGCCGCAACGTTCTCCGTCAGCCAGTGATCGTGTTGGACCTGCTGCGCCATGCGCCGAAAGCTCTCGGCGGCCTTGGCAATTTCTCCAATTTCATCATTTCTTTCCAAGCTTTGAATGGTGACCGCTTCGCCCCTTGCGAGGCCAACCAGTGAATCCTTGATGCCCATCAACGGGCGGGTAATGCTGCGTGCTCCAAAATAGCCGAGCAGCAGGGACAGGAAGGTCAATGCGCCACCCGCAAGCAGCAGGACTTGTCGCAGCCGGAAATAGTCCTCCAAAACCTCCGTCTGGGAGACCTTGGCAATCACACCCCACGTTGCCTTGTCGCCCAGGGCGTCGGGAAATGGCTCATAAGGTTTGACCGCCACGATGGATTCAAGGCCGCGGTAATCGGCCGCAAGTACCACACCTGTCTTCTTGGACAAGACCATGCGCGATGCCTGCGTGTCAATCTGCTGCTTGAAGGCGGTGGCCCCCTTTGAAAAGCGCGAATTGGTTAGCAACCAGCTGTCCTTGCCGATCATGAAGACCTCACCCGACTCGCCCAAGCCGGTCTGGTCGTTCATGATTCTTTCAAGTTGGTCGTTCTTGATTTGAATCGCTATCGCTCCCAGGAAAACCTGTCGGACCGGGTCGAAGACAGGCTTGGCGAGGAAGCTGACTACCTCGTTCGCGTTTGGCGCGTAGGGGGCAAAATCGGCAAACCCCAGTGATCCTGGTGTGGCGTGCTGCAATATGGGCAGCACCGCGCGCGCCAGCCCCGAGTCCCTGGAGGCTGCGCTGTTCAGGTTGATCGCGAGGTCCGGATTCTTGAGCAAGCTGAACACAACATTGCCGTGGGCATCGATCAATAAGATGTCCAACCACCCGTAAGCCTTTGAATGGCTTTGGAAGTGGGCTATGGCCGACCGGTTGGCATTCCCGTAGGGTGTCGCGGACATGTGCGCTTGCTGCGCGGTTTTGTCGCTATCACCCGTGTCTGGCAGGTAGTTTTGTTGCAAAACTGTCTGGGCGCTCTTGCCCAGCTTGGCGAACGTATCACTCAGGGCAGCGAGCCGGCTATGGGTGCCGCCCGATACCGAGAGCACCTGAAGTTCGGATTCAATGGCGCCGAAGCGCCGGATCAGCGCGCTGTGGCGACCTTCCAATACCGCAACCAGCGTGTCTTTGGCGTCCGACTCCAGCGCGTCGCGCATCACATAGGTTGAAACGACCAAAGTAATGGTGGCGACAAGGAGGGTCATTGACATGGTCAACAACAGCAACCGCTTTTGGATTTTCATAGGTGTCAGGATAGGGTTGGCCGCAGTGCGCCTACCTGAGGCGCACTTTTCTCACTCTAGACCGGGTGACTTTCGCGCGGTATCAGGTTAGTACCTGAATTCGCCCATGGAAACACCTGAGCGCTCTTGGGCCGAAACTCGCCCTATCGCCATTCCAGCCGACGGCAATGGGCCTGCCTAGTGCGCAGCGCGTTACGCCGACTGCCGGGCAGTTTGCAGGGCGGTCAGTACGTTTTCAGCCGTTGCCGGTGCTGTCAGTCGAACGGCGGACCCGTGGCCTACGGAGCCAATGGCGTCGCGCAGCGCCTCGTAGACGCTGATGGCCAGCATGAACGGCGGTTCGCCCACGGCCTTGGAACCAAATACGTTGTCCTCGCGGTTGGGTTCAGGCCACAGGTCGACCCTGAAGTGTTCCGGCACGTCGCCTGCCGTGGGAATTTTGTAGGTGCTGGGGGCGTGTGTGCTCAGGTAACCTTTGTCGTTCCAAACCAGTTGTTCGGTGGTGAGCCAACCCATGCCCTGCACAAAGCCGCCTTCAAACTGCCCAATGTCGATGGCTGGGTTGATGGAGCGGCCCACAT
>JAIPDC010000072.1 GCA_021737865.1 Rhodoferax sp. | reverse complement strand
AACTCACCTCGCACGTGGTGGACTTTGCCGCGCTGGCGGCTATGCCCAAGGTGGACGACTGCTTCATTGCGCTGGGAACAACCATCAAGGCGGCGGGCGGCAAGGATGCATTTCGAGCCATCGACCTGAAAGCAGTTGAGGCGGTAGCCCTGGCCGTTCGTACGTCAGGCGCTACAAGATTAGGAGTAGTCAGCGCCATGGGCGCCAACAGCCAGTCTTCGGTTTTCTACAACCGTGTGAAGGGCGAAATGGAAGTGTCGCTGGCGCGAATGGGATTCAAAAGTCTGGTGATCGCACGTCCTTCCCTGATCGATGGAGACCGCGCAGCATTGGGCCAACTCGAACGCGCAAGCGAGGGCATTGGCCTGTTACTGGCGCGCGGACTGCGCCCCCTGCTCCCGACCAACTACCGTTCCATCAAGGCCAGCGACATCTCACACGCGCTGATCCGTGCGGTCAAGACCGCAACCCCTGGCGTAGTGACACTGATGTCCGGCGAGATGCAGGGCGGCTGAGCCCCCATCCGCTGCCTCGGCAGGTTAACCACGCACAAACAGCGTTACCAGCGGATCATCACCTACCTGGCGGCTCCAGTGACCATGAATGGCGGGGTCGAAGGGGACACCCTGCGGCAACAAGTCAGCCGAGTAAAAATGCTCACCGGGCTTGAAAATGCGTGAAATCCCGCCCTGAATTCCGATTTCCATCTGACCACCCAAAATAAAACACCATTGCGGCACCGTTGTGCAATGGAACTGACTGCGAAAACCCACCGGGCTGGTGCGCAACTGGTAGCCGCCACTGGCAAACACCTCGGACAGCATGGACTGAGGTGTGCCATGATCCAGCGCAATGGAGGCCTCACGAAAGCGCGCTCGGCCATCGGTATCGGTGAACAGGACAACTTGGGTGAAGTGGGTCATGGCAGGTCCGCAGGAATGCAATTCCATGAATTATCTCCGTGCGCAATCCAGACGGGCAATGCACAGCCCCTGATTGAGCCACAATCAGGGTGCCGCCCGAACTATTTCCGCAACCGAAGGAACTGACCATGCGCCTCCTCCACACCATGCTGCGCGTCGGCAATTTGGAACGCTCGATCCGGTTTTACACAGACGTCTTAGGCATGAGACTGATCCGCAAGTCGGAAAATCCCGAGTACAAGTACTCTCTCGCCTTTGTCGGTTACGGCAACAACCCCGAACACGCCGAGATTGAGCTCACCTACAACTGGGGTGTGGAATCGTATGACATGGGCACCGCCTATGGACACATTGCGCTGGGAGTACCTGACGCCTATGCGGCTTGCGAAAAAATCCATGCCGCCGGTGGCAACGTGACACGCCAAGCCGGCCCGGTCAAGGGCGGTAGCACCGTGATTGCCTTTGTGACCGATCCGGACGGCTACAAGATCGAGTTAATTCAGCGCGCGTGACCCGACCGGCCGGCGCACCGCTGCGCCCGGAGTCATCGGTAATGCTCGCGCCGACGCGCCTCTGACACAAACTCTTCCAACTGGGGATCCATAGCATTGCGAGCCGCGATGACGCCAAGAACACGGTCGCCGTCCACCACCGGCACATGGCGAAACCCGTTCTCCTGCATCAACAACAGTGCGTGGCCATACGAGGTATCTGGTGCCAGCGTAGACGGCGCTGTGGTCATCACCTCGCGCAACCGCGTAGTCAGGGCATCCTGTCCATTGGCCAGTACTCTAAACACCGCATCGCGCTCGGTAAAGATGCCGACAAGTTGCTGGTCGTCGACAACCAGAACTACACCCGTATTCTTGCCGGCCATCAGCCGAGCTGCCTCACTAACGGTCGTCTCCGAAGAAACCATGACCAGCTTCTTCGATTCCATCAGACTTTTAACCGGTAAATCAAACATGCGCTCACCTTATGCAAATGTGAAAGCCATGCTAGCCCCACATCATGCGCAGACCTTGCCATAGGTCAAACACCGGTCAAAAGTAGCCCAGCGGCTATGGCATCGCACCACATCCACCCAACCATGCCTCCGGTTCACACAGTGCGGCCTCAAATCCCTCAACAAATCGTCCTACATGCAAACCATCCATCAACGCGTGGTGCACCTCCACAGAAAGGGGCATCCACAGATGACCGCCCTGCGCGTCAATTCGTCCGAATGCGATCTTGGGAATGGAATCATGCGCGCCCCACTGGCGGGCATTGGAATAGCTGCTGAAGTGCATCCACGGCAGCGTCGTCAAATGGACGGTGGCGGTTCCATATTCGGTCGGATTAAATGAGGCTCCTGGCTGACTGGCCAGTGCGATGGCGGCGGCACCCTGCGCGGCAAAGGCGGCAAAGTCGCGCTGGTGTTCCAGCGTTACAAAGCCGAACGACTCATCGTCGCGCAGTACCGTCGTGCTGCCATGCACGGCGGCATGCACGCGCACCCGCTCACCCTCCAGACGGTAACGAAATGGTGCTATTTCATTGGCAAGGCGAATGGCAATGAAATGATATGCCAGTGACAAGCTGCCCACGCCCGACGCCTTGACTGCCTGCTTGAGGAGCGTCACATCGAGTCGCGTGCAGATGTTGAAACTGGGAATGTCAAAGCCGCGAAAAAATTCAAACGCCGAGCGGCGCGGCCAGGTGTCGAGATCGAGGTAGGTCGGAGTCATCGTGCCCATGATACAGGCCAAAATCACCCGCACCATCGGTGCTGTCGCACCATTCATTAGCTACATATTCAATAGCACTCTACGCACATTATTCGGGGGCTAGAGCCCTATTTGAGCAATAATTTGGTATCGCGAGCCAGTTGTGTGATGCGCGCCCAGTCGCCCTGTGCCAATGCGTCCGCGGGTACCAGCCATGAGCCGCCAACGCACACCACGTTGGGCAGCGCCAGAAAGTCGGGGGCGTTGGCCAGCGTGACACCGCCCGTCGGGCAAAACCGCACATCAAAAAACGGGCCACTCCAGGCCTTGAGCATGGCTGGGCCACCCGCCTGCAGCGCCGGAAAGAACTTCAGCTCAGTCAATCCATCCTCCTGCGCCATCATGATTTCGCTCCCTGTAGCCACGCCGGGTAATAGCGCCAGACCTGCATCGCGACACGCCTGCCCGACCGCGTGCGTGTATCCCGGACTGACCGCGAAGCGGGCTCCGGCCCGTGCCGCCGCCAGGGCATCTGCCGGCGTGCGCACGGTGCCAGCGCCCACCACGGCCTCGGGCACTTCCCGGGCGATGGCTTCCATGCAGGCCAGTGCCTGGGGCGTGCGCAGCGTGACCTCAAGCATGCGAACGCCGCCGGCCACCAGCGCGCGCGCCATCGGCACGGCGTGTGCAACATCGTTGAGCACGATGACAGGAATGACCGGTGCATCCTGCATGACTTGCAAGGCGGTCAAAGGCGGTGATGAGGACATGGTGTTTTCCAAAAACAAACGAGACGATCCGTGTGAAAGGCGTGGACCCTACAGCCAGCTGCAGGCACCCTCTTCCGCCGTGAGCGCATTGCGACGCATACCGGCAAACAATTCACGGCCCATGCCCACGCCGTTGGCAGCACGCAGGCCCTCGGGCATGGCAACTGCCTCGCGGGCGTCCCACGCGGCGGCATCCAGCAGCACCTGCAAAGTACCCGCAACCGCATCCAGCCGTATTCGATCGCCCGTGCGAACCTTGGCCAGCGGCCCGCCGGCCGCAGCTTCGGGTGAAACATGAATGGCGGCCGGCACCTTGCCCGAGGCACCGCTCATGCGTCCATCGGTCACCAGCGCCACCTTGAAACCCTTGCCCTGCAGCACCGCCATGGGAGGCGTGAGCTTGTGCAACTCGGGCATGCCGTTGGCCCGCGGGCCCTGCCAGCGCACCACACAAACCATGTCCTGATTCATCTCGTTGGCTGCAAAGGCCTGGTGCAACTCATCCTGCGAGTCAAACACCCGGCACGGCGCTTCAATGACATGGCACTCCTGCGGAACGGCGGATACCTTGATCACGCTGCGCCCCAGGTTGCCCTGCAACAATTTCAGCCCACCGCTCAGGCTAAAGGGATTGCCGGCCGGACGCACCACCGTCTCGTCCTTGCTGGCACCGGCATCTATCCACTCCAGCTTGCCGCCTGCACCGGCAGCGGGAATGCGGGTGTACTCGCTCAACCCGCCGGGGCGCACGGTCAGCACATCCGGATGCAGGTAACCGGCATCAAGCAACTCGCGTATGACATAGCCCGCCCCCCCGGCCGCCTGAAACTGGTTGACGTCCGCACTGCCGTTGGGGTAGACCCGGGTCAGCAACGGCACCACGTCGGACAGGTCAGAAAAATCATTCCAGTCAATCACGATGCCCGCCGCGCGCGCCACCGCCACCCAATGGATCAGGTGATTCGTGGAACCACCCGTGGCCAGCAGGGCGACCATGGCGTTGACGATGCACCGCTCGTCTACCAACTTGCCAATGGGGGCGAAGCGCTTCGCCTGGGTGATGCCCAATACGGTGCGAACGGCTTCACGCGTCAATTCCTGGCGTATGTCGGCACCCGGGTTGATGAAGGCCGTTCCCGGCACATGCAAACCCATGGCTTCGAGCAACATCTGGTTGCTGTTGGCGGTTCCATAAAAGGTGCAGGTGCCCTGCGCGTGGTAAGCGGCCGACTCGGCTTCGAGCAACTCGGCTCGACCGACAAACCCCTGCGCGGCCTTCTCGCGCACCTTGGCCTTTTCATTATTGGAGAGGCCCGAAGTCATCGGACCAGCCGGAACAAACACGGTGGGCAAATGGCCAAAATGCAGGGCGCCAATCAGCAAGCCCGGGACGATCTTGTCGCACACGCCCAGCATCAGGGCGCAGTCAAACACATCGTGACTCAACGATATGGCGGTCGCCATGGCGATCGCATCGCGACTGAACAAGCTGAGCTCCATGCCCGGTGTGCCCTGCGTGACCCCATCACACATTGCCGGCACACCGCCGGCTACCTGCGCCGTGGCACCGTGCTTGCGCGCTTCGACCTTGACCAGATCGGGGTAATGCTGCAACGGAGCGTGGGCCGACAGCAGGTCGTTATAAGCCGTAACAATTGCGATGTTGGGGCCCTTTTCAGCCACCACGCGGAGCTTGCCGATGCCGGTCATGCGGGCTTTGTCGTTGTCCGGCATGGCCGCAAAAGCATGTGCCACATTGGCACATCCCATCCGCTCGGCACCGGGTTTGCGGTTGGCTGCCTCTTCCAGTCGCCCCAGGTAGGCGCTGCGCGTGGGCGCACTGCGCTCCACGATACGGCGGGTAACCGCGAGAACAACGGGATGGACGGGTACAGAATGTGGCATGGTGTGATGTAACAAGATTACATCTTCCATGGTAACTTGGATGGATGCATGCCGGGGTGTCCAGAGTTACCAGCGTGGTACAAGTTTGGAACTGTCGCACGTGCCGACCGAGACAGCCACTTCTATACTGAGGCCATGACCCACATCGCCGACCTCCGCAAAAGCTACGAACGTGCCGAACTCGACGAGGCCGCCTCCCACGCCGACCCATTGCAGCAATTCGACCAATGGCTCAAGGAAGCCATTGCCAGCGAAGTGCCAGAGCCCAATGCCATGACCGTGGCCACCGTGGCCGGCAATCTGCGCCCTTCCACCCGCGTGGTGCTGATCAAAGGATATGACGCGCAAGGCATCACCTGGTACACCAATTACGAGAGCCGCAAGGGGCAGGAACTGGCGGGCAACCCCTTTGCCGCGCTTCAATTTCACTGGGTAGAGCTGGAGCGCGTAGTGCGCATCGAGGGTATTGTTGAAAAAGTAAGCGCTGCTGAAAGCGACGCCTACTATCAAACCCGCCCGCTGGACTCGCGTCTGGGCGCCTGGGCATCACCACAAAGCGAAGTCATCCCGGGGCGCGGCGTGTTGGTAGCCAATGCCGCCAGGTACGCCGCACAATTTTTGTTGCAGCCGCCGCGCCCGCCGCATTGGGGCGGTTACCGGCTCAGGCCCGACAACTGGCAATTCTGGCAAGGGCGCAAGAGCCGTCTGCACGACCGCTTGCGATATACCCTTGTCGCCGATGGCCAGTGGCTGCGCGAGCGCCTGGCACCCTAACCGGGCGAGCCCCTGGCACTGCTGGTGCCGCCGGCGATGAGTGTGTGGGTCATCAACCGCCACGGAAGATCGCTCGATCTGCACCAATGAGTTCAATGATCGGTGATCAGTTGATCCATATCACAACCAGTTCATTGATGCGCCCTACCATGGGAATCCAGTTACTGGAGAACGCTTGTGAATCCCAAAAAGAACCCGACACCCGATTCCCAACCAGCGCCGTTGCGTGCGTGCTCGGCCTGCCCCGGGGCGGCAGAGCCATGTGGGACGACTCCCGCAAGCTCGCGCCGCAACTTTCTGGCTGCAGGCGGTATGCTGAGCATGTCCTCGCTGATGGGCGCCGCGGCGTTGATGACACAGACCGACGAACCCAAGGCCACAACCGAATGGGCTGAGCATTTCCAGACCAATTACCGGCTGATGACACCGGAAGAAAAGGCCGAGTCGCGCGCACGTCTGGAGCGACGCTATTCCGCCCAGTACAGCAAGAAAGTGACGGTTGACACCACCGAAGCGCTGCCGGGTGTGCTGATGGGGTACGCACTGAACATCCGCAAATGCATAGGCTGCCGGCGCTGCGTGAAGGCCTGCGTCGAAGAAAACAACCAGACCCGAGGCAAGAGCCCCGGGGAGCGCATTGAGTGGATCCAGGTGCTCAGAATGGAGCGCGGCGAATTCGCACAAGACAAGATGAACCAGGGCTACCCCGAGGGCCTGGGCATTCAGGTCGGTGGTAATGCCTACACCCCGGCCGGTCAGGTGCTGGAGGGCCAGTACCACTTTGAGCCCGAGGCCGTTCCCGAAAAAGACGCCACCTACATGCCGATTGCCTGCATGCAGTGCGAAAAGCCACCCTGTGTCAAAGTATGTCCGGTGCGAACCACCTACCGCGAGGCCGACGGTCCGGTGGTGATTGACTACAACTGGTGCATCGGTTGCCGCATGTGCATGGGTGCCTGCCCCTACTGGGCGCGCCGCATCAACCTCACCACCCCGGTTCTGCCCAAGGACGAGATGAACCCGGTCACGCACTACCTGGGCAATCGTCCACGCATGCGCGGCGTGGTTGAAAAATGCCACTGGTGCCTGCAACGCACGCGCCAAGGCCGTTACCCGGCCTGCGTCGAAGTGTGCCCGGTGGGTGCACGCAAGTTCGGCAACCTGCTGGACCCCGAGAGCGAAGTGAGCATGATTCTGGCCCGCAAGAACGTGTTCCGGCTCAAGGCGGAGCTCAACACCTTTCCGAAGTTCTTTTACTTCTACGATTGAGGAGCGCGATTGTGGAAAAACTCATCAACTTCACCACCGACTACACCCGCTATGTCCTCAAGGGCGGAACCAAGTTCTATGCCTGGATGGGCTTTTTGGTCGTCCTGACCGCAGGTGCTCTGTACGCGTTTTACCTGCAAAACACCGAAGGCCTGATCGTCACCGGAATGACCAGCCAGATTCACGACGGCCTCTATTTCGCCAACCTGGTGTTTCTGGTCGGCGTGGCCGCCGGTGCGGTGACCATTGTCTTTCCCGCCTACGTCTACCACCACAAGGGCATGCATGAGGTGACCGTGCTGGGTGAAATGCTGGCCATATCGGCGGTATGCATGGTCATGCTGTTCGTCTTTGCCCACATGGGGCGCCCCGACCGGCTCTGGCACATGCTTCCGTTTGTCGGCATCTTCAATTTACCGGGCTCGATGCTGGCGTGGGACGTGCTTGCGCTCACCGGCTACCTCATGCTCAATTTCGCCTGCGGGTTCTACTACCTCTATGCGAAATACACCGGTGTTCCGGTTAACAACAAAATCTTCATGCCCCTGGTCTACATCTCGATCGTCTGGGCACTGAGCATCCATACCGTCACCGCCTTCCTGATCTCGACCATGCCCGCACGCCCGATGTGGTTCCACAGCATGATGCCGATTCGCTTCATCACCACGGCGTTTGCGGCGGGTCCGTGCCTGATCATCCTGGCCTTCATGATCATCCGCAAGAACACCACCATGTGGATTCAGGACAGCGCCATCAACCTGCTGGCAGTCATCGTCACCTGGTGCCTGGGCCTCGCCCTGTTCCTGACCATGTCGGAAATCGTGGTTGAGCTGTATGCACGCACCGAGCATGCGAACGGCCTGTACTACCTGATGTTCGGTTTGCACGGCCTGACCAGCCTCGTGCCCTGGTTCTGGAGTTCTCTGGCGTTCATGGTCATCGCCTTCGTGATGTTTCTGATTCCCAGTGTGCGCACCAACTACAAGTTGCTGCCCATTGCCTGCGTGCTGGCTTTTGTCGGCATCTGGATCGAAAAAGGCATGGGGCTGATCGTTCCCGGCTTCATTCCAACCCCGATCGGAGAAGTCACCGAGTACTACCCCACCTTTATCGAAGTGGTGATGAGCCTGGGAAACTGGGCGATAGGCTTTTTCATCCTGACCATTTTGCTCAAGGGTGCCATCGGCATCCTGATGGGCGAGGTCAAATACGCTGGTCGCACGGCCACCAGCGCATCACGATGAGGCACGCACCATGAAAAAGATTACATTCAGCGCAATGATTCTGGCCCTCTGCTGCGGGCTTATTTCTGCCGCGGTTGCCCAGCCAGCACCAGCGCCCGAAACAACCTGCTTTGAAAGCCGCAAGGGCGCATCCGAAGTCGTCAAGCGCGACCTTCAGCCTGGCTGGCCCAACGTCAAATGCTCCCCTGTAACCGGTGCAGTGCTGTGGTGGGGCGACCCGTTTGACGGCACCGTTCCCATGGGCGACATGCCCCTTCTGGAAAAAATACCACCGGGTCATGCGGTCGTCAAGCCACGGTCCGAGAAGCTCGCCCTGATGCCGCTGTGCGGCGTCGCGTGCCATAACGGTGTGGGTCCCAAGTTCAACCCGCCCAAACTACCGACGAGCAAAAAGCCAGCCCCGGTGCCGACGATGGCAGCCATGGTGCCCGACCTGCAGAACCTGCAGCACGGGCGTGGCCGCATCTGGTGCCTGGATTGTCACCACACCACACAGCGCAACAAGCTGGTGGATAACTTCGGTGACCCAGTCAGCTTTGACCAGCCCCAATTGCTATGCGGCAAGTGCCACGGCGACAAGATGCGCGACTGGCGTGACGGCATTCACGGCAAGCGCATCGGCGAATGGGCCAGCACCGGCAAGAAGCGCTGGTTTACCTGCACCGAATGCCACAACCCGCACAACGTGCAAGATGGCGCACGCAACAGGGGCTTCATTCAGATTGCACCCGAAACTCCACCCCAGCTACCCAAGGGGATGAAAGACGCCAAACACGAACTGCTCCATGGCGTTGCACAACACTGACGACGGCGCGAGCCCGGACGACCCCGTGTTGCCGCCCGGGCCCATCGGCGAGCGGGGCGACCCGAGCTGGATTGCACCCGCCCTGACGGCGTCCGAGAAGACGCGCCATGTCGGAAAAACCAACGTCTTTTTTGGTCCCCCGCTTGCGATTCTGGCGGACGGACAAAAGAACACCCTGGAGATCAGCGGCAAACTGAACCGCACCGCCGAACGCTATCTGGAAATACTGAAACACCACGGGCTCGAACTCACCGAGGCGGAGCGCAGTTGTCTTGCACACATCTGCCACATCGGCTTCATGTCGCCACTGGAAATCGAGGAACTGTCCTTTGAGGTCACCATGACCAAGTTCGAGTGCGCCGGATTGGACAAAGGCGCGTTGGCGGCAAGGCTCGAACAGGCAAGTTTCGCTGACCTGGTGGCCATCGTCGAGTCACTGGGCTTTTAAGTTCAGTTTTTCCAGAGAGAGACAAGCTATGCCGAATCGTGTGCAATGGAGTCCAGGCTACAACATGGGCCATGAAACCCTCGACCGTGAGCACCAGAATATCCTGGCGCAGTGCAACGTTCTGGCCGACTGCATTTCTGATGCCGCACAGGAGAGCGACCAGACGTTCCAGCAAACCTTCAACACACTTATGGCCCAGGCAGCGGAGCACTTCGCCACTGAGGAGGCGTTGCTGACCCAAAGTGGGTATCCGATGCTGGAGGAGCATCAAAACGAGCATGACGAATTCGACTATCTGGCAAACGAAATCATCACAACAGAGAACTTTGAAAAAATCGAACTCCAGAGGTTCCTCTCCCTCTGGTGGGTCGGTCACATCGTCGGGTCTGGCAAAAAGTATCGGGGCCATCTGGAGTTGATGGCACCGAGCCCGCCACGCCAGATCACTCTCGCACTGCCGACAAAAACTGCCGCAACTCCGGGGTCTGCGGCCGGTTGAATATCTCGTCGGGCGTGCCCGACTCATGGATCAGCCCCTGGTGCATGAACACCACGCGGTCACTGACTTTTCGGGCAAAGGCCATCTCGTGCGTGACCGGATTTGCTGTGAAATGAATGCCGCCACCGTGGTTGAGTCGTCCTCAAAGCGCTGAATCTTCAGTGTCGGCCGGGCCACCTTTTGCAGCACGTCGTCCTGGATGGTGCCGCGTGTCACAGCAATGCTCTTGCCGGTCAGATCATCAAAACTTTTGATGTTCAGTGCCTTGGGGCCGAACACGGCCTGGAAAAATGGCGCATAGGCCACGGTAAAGTCAATGACCTTCTTGCGCTCAGGATTCTTGCCCAGGGCCGACACGATCAGGTCAATTTTCTTGGCTTGCAGGTAGGGGATGCGGTTGGGCGTGCTCACCGGGACGAACTCCGCCTTGACGCCCAGTTTGTCGGCGATCAACTGCGCCGTGGCTACGTCCACGCCGGTGAGTTTGAAGTCAGAACACATGCCACTTTCGCAAGATGCATGCCACTTGCGACACCTGGCATCAGCCTTGCAAACAGATGATGAACAGTGTGAAACAATTGTTTCATATGCTAAAGTGCATGATACTTATGTTCCAAATTGGTGCGCCAACTGCCCTGGTTTGGGGATAGTGGCACCAAAAATCAACAAACTTTTGACCGTGACATCTGCACTTACTTTGCGCGACCGTATTCAGGATCAATATGGCGCACTGTCGGGCGCCGACCGCAAACTGGCCGACGTGGTGCTAGCCCGTGAAAAGGACCTGCTGGCCTACAGTGCCACGGAGCTGGCCGCGTTGGCTGGCGTCTCCAAGGCCAGCACGGCGCGTTTCTTCAAGCGCCTGGGTTTTGCCGACTTTCAGGCCTTCCGCCAGCACCAACGCCAGGGCGCGCTTCAGCCCTCTCCGCTGAGCCGCGTGGCGCAGCGCGGCATGCGCGCCAGCCGCGTGCAGCATCACATTGCGCAAGACGCCCAGCAACTGAAAGCGCTGGCCGACAGCCTGAGCGATGCCAGCGTGCAGCAGGCAGCCAAGCTGCTGCTGGGCGCGCGGCGCATATGGGTGGTGGGTTACCGCAACGGGTACATGGCGGCGTTCTATGCGCAAGCGCTGCTGTCACAGTTGCGCGCCGAAGTCCACCTGCTCAACGAGGGTTCGGGTGAAGATGCCGAGCTATTGGCTGAAATTCAGCGCGGCGACGTGCTGCTCGCCATGGACTTTCGCCGCCGCACGCGCCGCCTGAGTCAAGTGGTGGATATTGCCTGCGATGCCGGTGCCGCGCTGGTGCTGATCAGCGACGCACGCGTCTCGGCGCTGACGGCGCGCGCCCAGGCCCAGTTCATCTGTCCACACCAGGGCGAAGCCATATTTGACTCGTATGTGGGCGCCATCAGCCTGATCAATTACCTGGCCACCGCAACCCTGGCCCATCTGCCCAGAAAAGCCCGCGCCCGCATGGCCGCGATCGAACAAATACATGCGCGACTCGACGATCTGGAACCACCTCTTTAATCCCACGCACCCATGGCTCACACTCCCATGACACAACTTGCCCAACATCCCTTTACCCTACTCAGCAATAGCCGCTTCCGACCGTCCGAGACCTATGGTGAGCACCGCAGCACCCTGCTCAATGCGGGCGCGCTGGCGCGGGCCCAGTCCGTCATCACAACCTGGCCCGGCTACGCGCAAACACCTCTGTGCTCCCTGCCGGCACTGGCACGAAGCGCCGGTGTGGCCAGCATCCACTACAAGGACGAGGGCTCGCGATTTGGCCTGGGCAGTTTCAAGGCGCTGGGCGGTGCCTATGCCGTGGCACGCTTGCTGTGCCGTGAACTGGGTCAGCAACTGGGGCGCGTGGTGAGCCATGCCGACCTGCAGAGCGACCCCGCGCTGCGCCAGGCCTGTGCCGACATCACGGTCACCTGCGCCACGGACGGCAATCACGGCCGCTCGGTCGCATGGGGAGCACAGATGCTGGGCTGCCGCTGCGTCATCTACATCCACGCCACGGTCAGCGAAGGGCGCAAAGAGGCGATTGCCCGCTATGGCGCGCAAGTGGTGCGCACAACTGGCAACTACGACGACTCGGTGCAAGAGGCCGACCGCGACGCCAGGGCAAATGGCTGGTTCGTGATTTCCGATACCTCATACCCCGGCTATATGGACATTCCACGTGATGTGATGCAGGGCTACCAGCTGATGGTGCACGAAACCGTCAATGCCCTGCCGCAGTGGCCAACGCACGTGTTTGTGCAGGCCGGCGTGGGTGGCTTTGCGGCGGCGGTGTGCGCCTATTTCTGGGAACGCAATGCGCAGCAGCGCCCGGTGTTCGTGGTGGTGGAACCGGAGCGCGCCGACTGCCTGCTGCAAAGCGCACGCACGGGTGCCGTGGTCGCGGTGAAGGGCGATCTGGACACACTGATGGCCGGCCTGGCCTGTGGCGAAGTCTCCTTGCTGGCCTGGGACATTCTGGCCACCGGCGCCAATGCTTTTTGTACCATCCCCGATGCTGCCGCGGTGGATGGTATGCGCCTGTTAGCCAGCCCGACCGGCGGTGACCCGGTTATCGTGGGCGGCGAGTCCGCCGTGGCCGGACTCCCCGCCGCATTGCTGGCTGCGCAAGACAGTTCCGCCCGTGCAGCGCTGGGCCTGGGGCCTGACAGCCGTGTTCTGCTGTTCGGCAGCGAGGGCGATACCGACCCCGCGCTGTACGCGCAACTGGTGGGCCGCAGCGCCGCAGAGGTGCTGCGGGACGGAGCTTCTGCATGACATTTCCACAGATCAACGGTGCACGCCTGCTTGACAGCCTGCAGACGCTGGGTCGAATCGGTGCACTGCCGGGTGGCGGAGTCAACCGCCTGGCACTGACCGATGCCGACCGCATGGGCCGCGACTGGACGGTGGCGCGCATGCGCGAGTTGGGCATGCAGGTCGAGGTCGATGCCATCGGCAATATCGTCGGCACCTACCCAGGCACGTGTGATGTGCCACCGGTCATGATGGGCTCCCACATCGACACCGTACGCACCGGCGGTTTGTACGACGGCAATTACGGTGTGCTGGCCGGCCTGGAGGTGGTGGCAACACTGAACGAGGCCGGCCTGCAAACGCAACGCCCTCTGGCCGTGACCGCATTCACCAACGAAGAAGGGGCGCGCTTCCAGCCCGACATGATGGGCAGCCTGGTCTATGTGGGCGGCCTGCCGCTGCAAGACGCGCTGGCGACCTGTGATACCGATGGCGTGTCGGTGCAGGCCGAACTGCAGCGCATTGGCTACCAGGGTGCGGCCTCTATCGGAGCGCCTGTGGTGGACAGCTATGTCGAACTGCACATCGAACAAGGCCCGGTGCTGGAGCAATTGGGCCTGCAAATCGGAGTTGTCGAAGGCGTGCAAGGCATCTCCTGGACCGAGTTCACCGTGGAAGGCCAGTCCAACCACGCCGGCACCACCCCCATGGCCCTGCGCCACGATGCCGCGCTGGTGGCGGCGCAGGTGGCGGTTTTTGTGCGTGAACTGAGCGTGCGCATGGGCGGGCGACAACTGGCCACGGTGGGTGCCGTGCGGCTTAGCCCCAATCTGGTTAACGTCATCGCACAAAAGGCTGTTTTCACAGTGGACCTGCGCAACACCGACAGCGCCGCCTTGGCACAGGCAGAACGCAACCTGCACGCCTATGCCCTGCAGGCGGCGCAGGCGGAGGGCGCCCGCATTACTTCCCGCGCATTGGCGCGCTTTGAGCCGGTCGCCTTTGACCCCATGGTGGTGAATCTGGTCGAGCAGCAGGCACAAGCCCTGGGCTGCAGCCACCAGCGCATGCCCAGCGGCGCCGGGCACGATGCGCAAATGCTGGCCCGCGTGTGCCCCAGTGCCATGATATTTGTGCCCAGTGTGGGCGGCCTGAGCCACAACGTGCGCGAACACACCGAGCCTGCCGACCTGCGGCGCGGTGCCCAGGTGCTGCTGCAAGTGGTGCTGGCACTGGCCAATCGCCCCTCTTGACCCAAATTCTTTACACATCAACCTATGCCACGCTATCTCAACGTCGCCCTCGGCCAACTCGGCCCCATCCAGCGCTCCGACTCACGCGCCCAAGTGGTTGCACGCCTGTGCGAACTCATGCGCCAGGCTCACGCAGTGGGCGCGCAGCTCATCGTTTTTCCCGAGCTGGCCCTGACCACGTTTTTCCCGCGCTGGTATATGGAGGACGAAGCCGAGATCAACAGTTTTTTCGAGCAGTCGATGCCCAGCCCTGCCACACAACCCCTGTTCGATTTGTCAAAGGAGTTGGGGGTGGGCTTCTATCTGGGCTACGCCGAGCTTGCCCAAGAGGCCACCGGGGCGGTGCGATACAACAGCTCCATCCATGGAGCGCAGCGGCCAGATTGTGGCCAAGTACCGCAAGGTGCATCTGCCCGGCCATAAGGAACACGAGCCGTGGCGGCGCTTCCAGCATCTGGAGAAACGTTACTTCACACCCGGCACCGGCTGGGAGGTAACGCAGGCATTCGGCGGCATCATGGGTATGGCCATATGCAACGACCGGCGCTGGGCCGAAACCTACCGCGTGATGGGTCTGCAAGGCGTGGAGATGGTGCTGATCGGCTACAACACCCCCGTGCACAACGCACCCGCGCCAGAGCATGACGACCTGTCCCTGTTCCACAACCAGTTGTCCATGCAGGCAGGCGCCTACCAGAACGGTGCCTGGGTGGTGGGCGTGGCCAAGGCCGGCGTCGAAGAGGGCGTGGACAGCATCGGCGGCAGTTGCATCATCGCCCCGTCGGGTGAGGTGGTGGCGCGCTGCCTGACCAAGGGCGACGAGATGGCGATTGCACGCTGCGACCTGGACTTCTGCGCCGTCTACAAACGCACCACCTTCAACTTCGACCTGCATCGCCAGCCCCATGCCTACGGTCTCATAACCCAGCGCAAGGGCGAGACGCTGGCCCCTCAGGCTGCTTTATAGGCCCGGTAGGTAGACTTTCCCGCCTGCTTGGCTT
>JAIPDC010000001.1 GCA_021737865.1 Rhodoferax sp. | reverse complement strand
GTGCGACCCGACTTTGCCCGTGCCGCTGACATGGGCGTCACCAGCGCCGCCATTGGTGACACACTGCGCATCGCCACCGTGGGTGATTACGACGCTGCCCTGCCCAAACTGAACCTGAGCCAGCGGCAGATTCCGATCGTGGTCATGCTCGACACGGCGGCGCGCACCGATCTGGACCTGCTGGGACGGCTCACCGTACCGGGAGTCAAGGGGCCAGTCATGCTCAGTCAGGTCGCAACACTGGAAGTGGCGGGGGGTCCGGCTGTGATCGACCGTTATGACCGGTCGCGCAACATCACTTTTGAGATCGAGCTTTCTGGACTGCCCCTGGGTGACGTGACGACCGCCGTGCAGAACCTGAACGCCATCAAAAACCTGCCACCTGGCGTGAAAGTGGTGGAAGTGGGTGACGCTGAAGTGATGGGTGAACTCTTCGCCAGCTTCGGGTTGGCCATGCTGACGGGCGTCATGTGTATCTACATTGTGCTGGTGCTATTGTTCAAGAGCTTCCTGCACCCGGTCACCATTTTGACAGCACTGCCGCTGTCGCTGGGTGGGGCCTTTGTGGGCTTGCTGCTCGCCGACAAGAGCTTTTCAATGCCCTCGCTGATCGGCCTGATCATGCTGATGGGTGTGGCCACCAAGAACTCCATTCTGTTGGTCGAGTACGCCATCCTGGCGCGCCGTGAACATGGCATGAGCCGTTTTGACGCCCTGCTGGATGCATGCCACAAGCGCGCACGGCCCATCATCATGACCACGCTGGCCATGGCAGCAGGCATGCTGCCGATTGCGATCGGCTTTGGCGCTGCGGACACCAGTTTTCGCGCACCCATGGCTATTGCCGTGATCGGCGGGCTCATGACATCCACACTGCTGAGCCTTTTGGTGATTCCGGCCGTTTTTACCTACATCGATGATGTGGGTCAGTGGGTTGGAAAGCTGCGTCAGCGCCAGTTACACTGAATCGACCCGCTTCAGCGAACTCAAAGGGGGATAGTGGATGTTTGATTTTCTAGGTCGCGGCAAACACCGAGCCGACAAAGCCGCTGCAGACACCGGCCCTTCAACGATGCCGCAAGCGATGCCACTCAGCGCCACAAAGCTTGAGATGGTGCGCATGACACTGCATGGCGTGCTCAAGATGAATGGTATTCCGGCAAACTGGATTGCGGGTGAGGTCATACCCCTTCACATTCCTGGTCAGGGCGAAGCCCTGTTGCTACAACTTGAAATCATGCATTGGCACGATGCTCTGATCCTGCATGCGCCGATCCTGCAGCATGAACTGCTGGAGGGGCTCAAGCGATTTGACCAGCAATCAGACAGCACACGCTACCTTATTAGCTGGAAATTTTCGCCGGACTGCGGATGCCCTCATACGCAAATGCCGGCCCCGACCTTCTGGAATGAGGCTGCTGCGGAAGAGGATGAAGATGACGACCAGGGCTTTGCCGCCACACAGATTCACGACCTTCGCCCCTAGTCAAGCGCCAACTACCTCGTTGGCGGTGCGAAAAGCTTCAACCGCAGTCGGCACCCCGCAATAAATCGCTGCATGTAGCAGCACTTCCTGAATTTCCTCTGCGGTGACGCCATTGTTCAGCGCTCCACGCACATGGCCTTTTAGCTCGTGTTGCTTGCCCAGGGCTGTAAGCATGGCCACGGTGATCAGGCTGCGGGTTTTGAGATCCAGTCCCGGGCGCTGCCAGACATCGCCCCAGGCCGCGCGCGTGATGTGCTCCTGAATCGGTGCGGTAAACGCCGTGGCGTTGGCAAAGGCTGCGGCGACAAAGTCTTCGCCCATCACGGCCTTGCGGGTGGCCAGCCCATTTTCATACGTTGTGGTCATGGATATTCCGGTGAAAGTGATTGAAGCAGGAAGGATAATGGTTTCAAAGCAGCCCACAGGAAACACGCAATGACCCGCTACCCCATGCTCCAGCGCAGCAACTTGCCTCCCAGCACTCAGGCCAAAACGGTGGAGACGCGGTTGCCTAGCCCCGAGTTTTATCGAATCGGGTGCCTGCCTAGACAAAAGTAGGCGGCCCAGATCCTTGTTGTTAGCCCTCGCATGGCCATACCCCAAACCTTTTTGCAGGAGTTGCTCACACGTGCTGACGTGGTCGAGATTGTGGGTCGCTACGTCCAGCTCAAGAAGGGTGGTGCCAATTTCATGGGCTTGTGCCCGTTTCACGGAGAGAAGTCACCATCGTTCTCGGTGAGTCCCGCCAAGCAGTTCTACCACTGCTTTGGTTGTGGCAAGAACGGCAATGCCATCAGTTTCCTGATGGACCACGCGGGCATGACCTTCATCGAAGCGGTAAAAGACCTGGCCCAGCAATACGGCATGCAGATCCCCGAAGATGAAGCCTCGCCCGAAGACCGCGCCCGTGCACTCGAGCAACGGCAAAAGCAGCACACGCTGACCGACGTGTTGGAGAAGGCAGGAGAGGCCTACCGCCGCCAGTTGAAAGACTCGCCGCGCGCCATTGCCTACTTCAAAGGTCGTGGGCTGTCAGGCGAGATCGCCAGGCAGTTCGGGCTAGGCTATGCACCGGAAGGCTGGCGGTCACTGGCCAGCGTCTTCCCCCATTACGACGATCCGCTGCTGGTGGAGAGCGGGCTGGTGATTGCCAATACCGAAGAAGGCAGCACCGAGGAAAAGCGCTACGACCGCTTCCGCGACCGGGTGATGTTCCCGATTCGCAACATCAAGGGCGAATGCATTGGCTTTGGCGGACGCGTGCTGGGGGACGACAAGCCCAAATACCTTAACTCGCCGGAGACGCCAGTCTTCAGCAAAGGCCGCGAGTTGTATGGCCTTTTTGAGGCGCGCAACGCATTGCGTGAACAGGGCTACGTTCTGGTAACCGAGGGCTACATGGACGTGGTGGCCCTGGCGCAATTGGGCTTCCCGAACGCTGTGGCTACGCTGGGCACCGCCTGCACTGCCGAGCATGTGCACAAGCTGTTTCGGTTCACGGACGCGGTGGTGTTCAGCTTTGATGGGGACAGCGCGGGTCGACGCGCCGCGCGCAAGGCGCTGGACGCCGCACTGCCCTATGCGACCGACGTGCGCAGCATCAAATTTTTATTTCTCCCCGACGAGCACGACCCCGATAGCTTCATCCGTGCCAACGGCCCGGAAGCGTTTGCGCAATACGTGAGTGATGCAACGCCACTGAGCCGCTTTTTGATCGAGGCCGCGCGCGAGGGCTGCGACCTGGCCAGCGCCGAGGGCCGCGCCCATATGGCAGCCAATGCAAAGCCCTTGTGGACGGCACTGCCCGAGGGAGCATTAAAAATGCAATTGCTGACAGAGTTGGCAGTGCAGGCGCAACTGGACAGTGAACAACTCAACGTGCTGTGGGCGCCGGCAGCGGCTGAAACCAGAACGGATGCCGATGGCTGGCGCAAAGGCAGAGGCCCGGATGCGGGTGCGCAGCCGACGCGATCAGGCACCCGGGATGACAGTGGCAGCTACCGCTCGCAGCGCCCACGGACAGCCCTGCGCGCCCAACCCGCCAGCCGCGCCGACCACGCAGTGCGAATTTTGCTGGGTCACAGTGAACTCTGGGAGACGCTCACAGACGAAGACCATGGCTTGCTGTGCGAACTGCCCGCCCCCCACGGCCCACTCATGACTTGGCTGGAAGCCCAATTACACGAACACGGCCCACTGGTCTGGGGCGCGCTGCGCGAGGAACTGCAATCCCACGAAGCGCAAGAATTGGCGGTACGCCTCATGGCAGACCCGGTGGTGTCTAACGGCGCAACGGCTGAAATATCGTCCGACTCGGGCGCCGAGTTGCGCGACTTGCTCAACCGCATGCTGGTCGACCGCATCAAGGAGCAAGAGACCAGAGCTATCGAAGAGTCGACACTCGACCCTGCCGCACTGGTGCGATACCGCGAACTGCATGCCCGACGCCAGCAACTGGAACTGGCCATGCGTCCCGCCACCTGAAGAACAGAACCGCATCAGATGCTTTCGTTGCGCGGTCCGATGTAAGAACGCGCAA
Source organism: Rhodoferax sp. (assembly GCA_021737865.1). Taxonomy (GTDB): domain Bacteria; phylum Pseudomonadota; class Gammaproteobacteria; order Burkholderiales; family Burkholderiaceae_C; genus Allorhodoferax. Next base: position 70,961 of record JAIPDC010000001.1, on the reverse strand, counting down.
TCACCACTGAATCCATTCTGAAATACATATCCCGTGGAGACGGCGCGGTGCCGCCGTGGTACCAGTTCAGCCAGAAACCCTGGATGCCCATCTCTGGATTCCGACGCCAGCGGAAGTCGGTGCGTTCATAGGCCTCGACACCGTCGACCCAGACTTTCAGGTGACCATCCTTCACCGCAACCCCGTTGCCGTTGGCATCGAAGGGACCCACGATGGAGTTCATTTTGATGTATTGCTCAATGCAGTACCACCGCCCCTTGCCCAGTACCGTTCCGGTCCAGGTAACGGAATCGCCATAGCTGGTCGGTTGGTCCAGATGGTATACATAGCTGCCAATCCAGAACAAGTGATCGTACGGATTGCCATCGTTTGCCCGCGTTCCACCGTGCCCCCGAATCGACGCCCCTTGGTACTCCCATCGATTCAAGGCAGCATTGCGCACCTTCAATCCAGTAGGACGCAGGCCACCGTTGCCGGTTGTGGCTTGCCAATAGCCCATGTTGTTCCACCAGCCAAGCCGAGCATCCCATCCCGGCATCTTGTTGCCATCAACCTCCGAGCCCCAGTTGTCTTCCAGAAGAACGTAATAGCGGGCATACAGTTCGTTTTCCACGCTTTCGGTCGTCCCCGAAGCTGTGCCCTTGACCAGGTTGCGCTCCAGGTCACACCCCAGCAACTGGCCCTTGGGGATTAGCCCACGCAACTGGGTCAGTCCGGTTCGGGGGTCGGTTAGCTGCATGCTGCCGGCAGCGACCACACCCGATTGCCAACGCCGCTTGGACAGGTCTGAGAAATCGCTTGCAAAGACAACGCTGGGATGGGCTGCGATTCCGCGGTCATAGGAGTATGCGTTTGCCAAGCCAAGCTGTGGCTTGTGCTCCCCCTTGCCAATACGGAATTCAGGCGGGTGCAGCTCAAACACCTCAAGGGTACCGGGGTATTTCAATGACAGGCAGTTCAGGACCAGCATGGCACTGCGTATCGCCCCTTTAATTACCGAAAGGTCGAATTGCAGTCCGGCAAACTGGTTACCTTGTGCCACGCGGAAGGTATTGCGGCTGTCTTTGGACAGGTAGGAACTCGGTGTCCAGCTCGCGTTGCAGGAACACTCGACGTCCGTGGTTCCCTGGTCGGTAACGACCTGGAGTCGCGGACGCGCTGTGACCGTCGCATGGGTTCGACCGGCAAATTCAAAAGGCCACACCTGGGTGGATCGCAGGTAGAAGCCGCGATTCAATCCGGAAGCGAGCCAGCGGCTCACCAGATCGGTAACGTTGAGCGCGATCGATCCCCCCGTCACCGTTGCGCTTGCAAAGGGGATGGACCCTTGTGCAATTTGGCGCGCGTCCAGCCAGTCGCCAATCCCCGGATTGGCCCACGGTAACAGCAGCTTTTGGCTCCAATACGCGCGATTGGGCCCGCTTCCACCGTCCCAGGTCAGGAATTGCTTTGGATCCGGTGGATAGTACGGCAACGGCTCGGCGAACGCCTTTGATACCACCGAAGCGGGGCGACGGGCCCTTGCCTCGGATCGGGCAGTTGCCAGACTGCCTGCGCCTACGAAGCCTTGAATCACAAATGCGCGTCTGTCCATGCTGCGCCTCCCGCCAGAAGATGCACAATCCGCCCGGATGTACCGAGCGGCCCAACGGACAATTACAGAACACCAACGATTCAGTGCGCTTGCGAAATCGCAAACCCGTGCCGTCCGCAAGAAAATACAGTTCAGTCTTTGAACGAACAGACCTTGCGATGACATATGCATTCGATAGGCGCCAGTTTCTGCGGTCTTCCCTCACCGGCGTGGGTACCTGTGCGCTGATGGGCGGCTGTGGTGGTGCTGCCAGCATCACGGTCGGTGCTGCCGTCGCCACGACCCCTGAGCCCGTGCCGCTGCCGCTGCCACTTTGGGTTCCGGCAAGAGATGACGCGATCAGGGCGGTTGCAACCAAGAATTCCTTTCTTTCACAAAACGGCAATCTACCGGGGTGGGAGCAGTCTTTTGGAAAAATTGTGGACGACTTTTCTGGCGGCGTCTTCAATCCCTACTGGGGACCCATGGGCGCAATGGTTTTCCACGGCGGGGGCCATGCGGCCACGTTTGACAACAGTGTGGTGATCCTGGACATGAATGATCTGACGTTCAAGCGCCTGTCCGACCCGACGCCCAGCAAGGAAGGCAAGAACTGGCTCTTTACAACCGGGGAGACGCAAGGGCTTGACCCCGCGTTCGATTCGCTGCATTGCGAATATGGTAACGGGCAGCCGGGTGCCGGACACAGCTACGACACCCTGTCCATCGTGCCACCGTCGGATGGCGGCGCGGCTTTGGGCTCGCTGGTCCGGGTGGCCAGTTTCGCGGTGCACGTCAATGCATCGGCCAACACCGGATGGGCGCACCGCTTTGACTTTACTTCGACCACCATGCGTGAGGGCCAGTGGACGCGTTGGTCAGTGAATGGGCCGTCGAACTACCTGTTCCCAGGAGCCTGCTCGGCCTACGACTCCATTCGCAAGCGGATATGGTGGATCGCTGGACTGTCGTCTGCCCCACCGTTTGTCCGCTATCTCGATGTTGCCACCCGACAGCAACGCGAGATTGGTTTTGCCAGCGCTTCGGGCCTTGCTCCGGCAGCGGACCCGGATAGCACCACCCTGCGCCATCATGCCCGGCTCGACATCCTGGTTTTGACCTGCACAGTGCAGCAGAAGGTGGTGCTGGCGTTCCTGCGCTGTGGGCAAGCCGAGCAGGGTTGGACGCTGGCCCCGCTGTCTCAGACCATTGCGGCAAACGCTGGCTCGGCGCACGGCTTTGATTGGGTGCCCGAGTCTGGCAAGTTCGTGCTGCTGACCGATGCGGACAATTCAACCCTCTACGACATTACCCCGCCCGCGGCTCTGGGCTCGGCATGGTCCGTGGTGCGACGCCCCCTGGCCGCTGCGGCAATCCCCAGCGCCCGGGTCATCGGCAAGCGCTGGAGCTACGTGCCGGCGCTGCAGTCGTTCATCTGGATGGCGAGCAGCACCTCCGCGGTGGTCGCCTATCGGCCGTAGAAATGGACGAGGTCGGGCAGAGCGTCGGCCAGCGGGTGCAAGCAAGCACTATGATTTTGATAGCTGCGTACGCATATTCCACGGTCACTATCTCCATTTTTATACCAATAATCGATCAAGAACCATGCATTGGATTGCATACTTTCTACTCTGAATGAAATTTAACGGCTCTTCTGAACGGGAGGCGCCGCTTCATCACGATGGATGGCCTTGCGCACCACATTGGCGATGTCCGCGAGGAACGGGCGCGGGTCCGCCACAGACCAGACGTAATAGCACACCCGGGGGCTGAAGAAGTCCGCAATGAATCTGGTTAGTTCAGTCCCCTTGCGGATTTTGAACGCACGGTCAACGATCCGCTGTGGTTGCAAACAGATGCGCACCAACCGCTTGAGCTCCGTGGCGACCATCCGACATCGAACATCCTGACGCACAGGTGGCAATGGGGGCAGAGGCACATGGCTGTGCAAGCAGTAGGCGATCACCGCGAAGCCGGCGTCACAGGCAACGGCCAGCGGGTAGCTACCCCAGTATCGACCGTTGATTTCCATCAGTACGGCCTTCCCATTGACGGGGTCGAACCGGTATTCGACCATGGCAACCCCCTCCCAGCCAATAGCCTGAAGAAGGGCTATGGACTGAGCCTGCAATGCGACGTGTTCGCCCAGTGACACGGCATCACACACGCTGGAGAAGCCACCTTCTGGGGGCCATTCTGCAATCCTGCGATGCTGAAAGCGACGCAGGCACTCGCCTTGATGCATGTAGAAGAATTGGCCAAGGCCATAGCCAGGGCAGTACGTCTGAACTAGGGGCCATTTGCCAATCGGTGCATAACGCCGCCCTACTGCCACCAGTTCAGCGGCCGAATAGATGTACTCCGCCTTAATGGAGTCCAGCGCGGCCGCATCCAGGCTATGCGCCACCTTCACCGGGTCACTCCACTTGAGCACCACGGGAAAGCGCACACTGGCGGCCAGGTGCAGCACGTCATCCAGGGAGGTCGGCTCGCTGGACTCTGGTGTGCGGATGCCCAGGGCGCGCGCCACACGCAAGGTCCGTTGCTTGTCCAGAACGATCTCCATCGCTGCTATTGAGGGCGTGATGGGGCGCACGCGTCCAAGTCGGTTGCGGTTGGCGGCCAGCCAAACCAGGTTGGTTTCTGAAACTGCAATCAGGCAGCAATCGCCAAGTTCCTCGCCCAGTGCGTGGATCATGGTGATGAGCTTCGCGCTGCGCGGTTCGGTCACCACCAGAGCGCGCGCAAGGTAGCTTGAGGCCAGGCCAATGGCGTGCGCTTCCTGCGCAATGCCGATGACGCGGACGCCCGCGCGCCCGAGCTCGCGGACAATGCCGAGTCCGATCTGGGTTTCAAGGCCCAGCACGATGCAGGGTGGTGTTGATTGTGAATTTGAAGCCGGATTCATCAGACAGCAAGCCTTCGCTGGTCGACGCTCAGCCTATGCGGCATAGCAATTGCTCCACATGCCTTCGCAGAGTGGAGCGAACCATGGCCGATGCCGTCTTCACGGGTAGACCCATTACCGATGGCAATGGCTCGGTGGAGGCCTCGAAGCCCGTTACCGGCAGTTCATCGCGGTGCAAGGCGAGGTAGGCACAGAGTTGCTGGAAACGCCGCACAACAATTCTGGACGGCTGAACGCCACCTGGCTTGAGCATCTCGAAGTTGTGAGAAACCACAACAAAATCGCTGGCACCGGATTGGGCAGCGGTGCGCATGGCATCTCGCATTTCCAAGAAACTGCAAGCCCCGACGTGGGCAGGTCTGCTGCGACCAAATCCATCGCTAAACACCGTAACGGGATAGGTGCGTACACCGTGGATGGTGAACGGTGCATTCAATGCATGCTGGTCCCGAATGTCAGCGCCGCTGACGCTGTAGCAAGAATTCAGGCTGCTGTCGATCAGGATGCCATTGCAGCGCAAGGCCTCAAAGGTGCCGCGGTTGGCTGCAAAACTGCCGGCGCGGAAGACACTGATCGACCCGCTGCCGGCTTGCTCGAGCAGACTGCGGCCATAGGCGATCAGCGCCGTTTGCTCCTGCACGGTGTAGTAAGTCAGGTGCTGCCGCTTGGTCGCATTATTCGCGATCAGCGCCGGGCGGATCTCGTCCACCCATTCCGGGTGCAGATGCAACTGCACGCTGTGCCCAGCAACACGTATCAGTTGAACGACGGTCCTCAGGTATTCGAGACCAAAGCGCGCTGCGAACAGGGGCTCCACAAAAAAGACGCCGGTGAGCCCATGGCGCTCGAGTATTTCCAGTGTCATTGGCAAGGCGTAGCTACCATGGGCGGACTTTGCATACACATAGCGCTCGAAACTGGCGGGGAAAGTCGCATCCAGTGCATCCCATCCATCGCACCAGACTTCGATGTCGAAGGTCAAATGTACGTTCATCACGTCGCGCACGGGCTGCCCGACGCCCGCAGTTCTGCCGTGAGGTTGATAACCGCGCAATGGATCAGGGCGAAACAGGTCCGAAAGTAGTCGTCCGACAGTGTGGCCGGATCATGAAGATGGATGCGCCGTGGCGCCCCCCAGTGGCCCAGCGGCGCGATTGCGTGCGCAGGTATGCCGTGCCCAAGCAGTTGCGTGATATGGCGCACCTCCATGGTCAGAAGCAGGTCACCGGTTTGATAGGAGTAGTCCGAGATGTCGGTTGCGGTATGCGATGACAGGTCCATGCCAAACCGGTGCGCGGTGCTGACTGCTGTCTCAGACGCGGGGGCACCGGTGGATGTGGCCAGCCCAATGGAGCAAACATCGACGCCCAGCGTACGGGCCACTTCCGCTGCGAAAGCACTCCGATTGATGTTGCCAAGACAGACAAACACCAGCCTGCTGACCGACAGCGACGCCGGGGTCAGGTGCGGCTCCAGTCTTCCAGCCACGTAGGCCCAGTGCCCCAGCAGCGAGCGAACCCACCCGCGCAGCGTACCGTAGTTGGTTCTCATGAGTTTGCTACACCGACTTAGCACGCGCCAATCCTGTCGAAACGGGAAATATCCCCATGAAAGCGAGCCAGCAGACTGACTCTGCCCCTGGATCTGAAGTGCTCAAGTCTTATTCAAAAAGTACTCACCGGTTTGAGATATGTCACAAATACAGGCTGGTTCAAAGCAGACGTCATGTCGAAAAACCTTACACACTTTTTGTGTCGCGGCGCATTGACCACCATCAAGTCACATTAACTTCATAAAAATCAAACACCTACGAAAGCGACGTACTACATGTCAATTTGGTATGAATCCTGCATCCAGTCATTTCGAGAGGGATGGATGCAAATCGGAAACCCCTTTGATCAACAACCCATTGCTGGAGGAGTGGCATCGATGTCCACATCGAATTTTCCAAAAGAACTCAATGTTCCTGCATGCCCGGGTGCGACTGACGCTGCGTTGGGCACGCAGGCGACCGACGGCCATCGGGTGTAAGCCAACACGGGACTCGCCGTCGCGGTGTCAGCTAAACGATTCTTCCATCAACGACTGCGCGCGGCACTGACTCTGCTTCCGCGGTCCTTGCGGTTCGCTTTGTACCGATCATTTGTAGACTGCGATACCAACCCTGACCCGCGCTTGACACTCAAGATCGCGCAAACCCAGGAAGAATTGGAGGCCTGCTTCAGATTGCTGCACGGCGCCTATGTCAGCAGCGGCTTCATGCGCCCGCACCCAAGCGGTATGCGCATCAATGTCTACCACGCGCTTCCCACCACTACGACACTCTGCGCAAAATTTGATGACGAGGTGGTGGGGACGATTTCACTGATCCGGGAAAGCGTCTTTGGATTCCCCTTGCAGTCCATTTTTGACCTGCATAACATCCGTGAAAAAAAGGGTCGCATCGCCGAAGTTTCCGCACTGGCGGTTCACCCACGTTTCAGGAACACCGGTGGCTCGATCTTGTTCCCGCTCATGAAGTTCATGTATGAATACTGTGTGACATTCTTTGATACCCGCCACCTGGTGATCGCCGTCAATCCCAATCGCATTGAGATGTATGAGTCATTGCTGCTGTTTGAACGCATGACGGAGACACAGGTTGAAAACTACGAATTTGCCAATGGCGCGCCTGCCGTCGGGGCATCACTGGACCTGCATGCAGCGCCGGGGAGGCTAAGGAACCTGTACCGGAAAAAGCAGCCGCGCAAGAACCTGTACCAGTACTTCGTGCATACCAGGCTAGCCAACATCGCTATGCCCAACCGGCGCTACTTCACAACCAACGACCCGGTCATGACACCTGATCTGCTGGACCACTTCTTTAACCACTGTACCGATGTTTTTGCGCGCATGGGTGACCGCGAGCGGGGTCTCCTGCACTCGATCTATGACCTCCCGGAGTACCAGGCAGTGCTTCCAACGGTATTCTCCGAATCGGACTTTCGCCAGCACCAGCGCTCCCATGCCCGATATTCACTCAAGTGCCCTGGCAGTTTTTGTCTGACCCAAATGGACACAATGGAAGTGCACCAGATTCAGGTCGTTGAATTCTCTGATGATGGGTTCCTGGCTTATTCGAAAGACCCCTTGCCGCTCAACTTGTGGGGCGAAGCGCGCATACGGTTGGGCCGCAAAGAAACCTCGGTCATCAACGCCATGGTTGTCCGAGGCAAGCACAAGCTGGCATTTGGGATTTATGGCTTCAAGGTGGCACAACCGGACGTGCCATGGCGGAAGCTGGTAGGAGCTCTGCAGTCAGGTTCGACCCACGAAGATCTTGACCATGCCAGCCAGTTCTTTGCGGAGTGACGCAGTTGAAGGTTAGGCAAACCAGTCAGCGCGCAGGGGTGACATCCGGTAGCGCGCCCATTTCTTTCTGCAGAGCAGCAACCTCGCTCTGCCCTGCAAATGCTTTGCCCAAGCTCGCGAGATCATCCAGCCATTTCTTGGCAAGTTCACGCTTGCCTGCCTTGAGGTGAATTCTGGCAAGGTTGAGCTTGAGCAAGGTGTTTTGTGGCTGCAGTGCCAGCGCCCGTGTCTGAAGGTCCAACGCGCCGGCGTAGTCCCCCTTCTCGGAGCGCAGTGTCGCCAGTGTGTCCATAAACATCGGTTGATTTGGTGCCAACTCGACAGCCTTCTCGGCAAGGGAAATGGCCCCCTCCCTTTTAAGTTTAGCGCTGACCCAGGCAAGATTGTTCAAAGCCACTGCGTTGTTGGGCTGCTGTTTGACCACGGCTGCGTAGTGACTTTCAGCGCTTTTGTACTCCTTGCGCGCAGTGGCTCGATCACCCAGATAGAACTCAAACGCGGCATCCTTCGGGTGGTCCTTTTTCCAGCTCGTGGCGAAGCGATCAGACTCGGGGCCTTTGCCACCGGCCTGTAACACCGCATGCAACTTCATTGCCAGTGTAGTGGTACTGACGTGCAGGAGACCCGAACGAAGTGCCTGCGCTGCTGCCTCCCACTGACTGACAGAGGCATGGATGTCGCCCTCAAGTATGTAGCCAACGTCCTCCTTTAAGCGCTGCTTCTGAACCGAACGGGCGACATCCAACGCATCAGAATGCTTCTTCTTGGACACATACAGAGCGATCAGGGCGCGCTGCCCTTCCAAAAAGTCGGGTTGAATAATGAGTGCCTTGCGCAAACTGCCAATCGAAGCGTCCTTGTCTTCCAGTGCCAATTGTGTTTGGGCCATCCGCCAATATGCAATCGGTGAATTCGGTAGCAAGTCCACCATCTTCCGGTATGTGGAGAGCGCCTGATTCAAGTCACCTGCGGCTTGCTCGGTACGTCCCGTTGCATCCAGAATTCGGGGCTCATTGGGTAGCACAGCCGCCGCATTCTGGGCTGCAGAACTTGCGGCCTTCAAGTCCTTGTTGCGCAAATGAAAGTCAATCAAGAGCAAGCGCGCATCCACGTCCGACGGATTGGCGACGACCGCGTTTCCAATCAGTTTCGCCACCTCTTCCGCGGGTGCACCGGTCTTGGCCGCCAGATCGGCCAACGCCAGCAGTGCTCGTCCGTTCTTAGGGTCTTTCATCAGCAGTGCGTCATAGCGTCCACGCGCATCACCCGGTCTTCTATCGGCCAGGTCTAGTGCGACCAACGCAGTAGCGGTGGGGAAAAATGTCGGCTCCAAGGAGGCAGCGCGTTCCAGGTGTGTCCTTGCACTCTTGGCGTCATGCTTGCTCAGAAAGACCTGCGACCTAAGATAGTGCGGCAGCGCTCGGCCGGGTTGCTTTTTCTCCAGCGTGCCGATAGCACCAAGGGCCTTGTCAAATTCCTTGCGTCGCATATGGACACTGAACAACGCAAGATCTGCAGTGGTGCCAGTGTCCGACAACGCGATGTCTCGCAGCTCTTCAAATGCATTTTCAGCGGAACCACTCAACAGGTGAACCAGCGCCAGCGAGGTCCTCTTCTTTCCATTCTGAGGGTCATGCGCGCTTGCCTTTGAGAAATACTCTTTTGCCCTGGCAAGATTGCCATTTTGAAGATAGACATTGCCAGCCAGTGACGCCAATGCAGGATCATCGTCAATTTGATGCTGCGCCGGCAGCAGAGTCTCCATCGCCTTGGCGGGCTGATTTGAGCGCAGGTATGCCACGATCAGCAGTCTGCGGGCGGTTTGCGTTGAGGGCTGCAACTCCAGTGCCTGATTCAAGAACACCTTGGCTTGTTGCAGGTGGTTAAGCTGGAGTTCCGTCGCCCCCGCCAATTGCAGCGCGGCAATATGGCTAGGGGCGACCTTCAGGGTCGCTTGCAGTTCCAACAGGGCCGTCTTGAAGTCTTTCTTCTGGTACGCCAGAAGGGCTGTGAGATATTGTGTCTGCGGGTGACTCGGGGCTAACTTCTTCAACGCATCCAACTGTGCACCAGCGGCCTGCGGATTTTCCTGTTGCAACAAGACCATCACCAGTGCGCTCTGAGCGGGAAAGAAGTCCGGTTTGATCGCGATGGCTTTTCGATACGCCTCCAAGGCCTCAGTGGCTTTGTTTTGTGCTGTCCAATAGATATCGCCTTTCAGCTTCCAGGCCTCATAGCTCTTGGGTGACTTAAGTAGGATCGAATCAATGAGCGATAGCGCGGCCTCAAAATCATTCTGTCGTGCCATCTTGCGCGCGCGCTCCAACAGGGCGGGGCCAAACCCCGGATCGGCCTGCAGCGCCGCGTCCAGCGAAGCCTCGGATCGGTCAGTCAACCCCAGCATCGCGTACGCCGTTGCCAAAGAATTGTGCAGGCTTGCCTGCGCCTGCGCTTGGCCCAACTGCGTGTTTGAGAACTCGTCCTTTACCGCTTTTGGCTGACCTTGCGCCAACAACGACTTGGCAAGTTCGGGAACTACAGCATCCAGCGAGTGTTGCAGCTCCATAGACTTGCGCAACTCTGCTTCGGCTCCGACCGCGTCACCAGTTTCCAATAGTGCGCTACCCAACAGGAAGCGTGCTTCCGGCACATTCGGACTTGCCTGCAGTGCATTCTTGATCTGGATGATTGCCGCTTTGTGGTCACCTTTCTCCAGATAGAGTCGGGCCGATTCCAATAGGGCCTCCGGGTTCTCTGTACATGCCACCAGCGCGCAAGCAACCCACATTGCGGTATGCGCAACCTTTGTGCGAATCAAGTCGTTAGGCATCCTGGTCACTCCTTTGTGTGCTTCTGGAAAGATGAATAGAAATCGGCTGACTACTTCAGGCTTAGTCGGTGCATCAAGTCGTACAAGGTGGGCCGACTCACACCGAGCAATTCCGCCGCCCTGACGATGTTGCCGTTGACGCGGCCAAGGGCCGCAATAATGGCCGCCTTCTCCGCACGGTCGCGTGCCTGGCGCAAATCCAGTGATGTATCCAGGATGTCTGGCACGGCATTGTTGAGGTCCATGTCGCTACAGGAAATCTGGCTGCCGTCGGCCATGATTGCAGCGCGCTTGATGCGATTCTCCAATTCACGGATGTTCCCCGGCCACGCATAGCTCTCAACCGCCCGAACTGCGTCTTCACTCAGTCGGAGAGCGGGACGTTTGTATTCATGTGCATAACGGCGCAGCAGAGCATGTGCCAGTAGCGCCGCATCCCCCACGCGTTGGCGCAACGGGGGAATATTGACCACCACCTCCGCCAAACGGTAGTACAAATCTTCGCGGAAGCGTCCCTCCTTGCTGAGCGCATTCAGGTCCTGATGGGTAGCACACACGATGCGCACGTCAACCGCGATTTCCTGGCGGCCTCCGACTCGCTCTATGGTGCGTTCCTGCAGAAAGCGCAGCAGCTTGGCCTGCAGCGCAAACGGAAGGTCACCGATCTCGTCGAGCATCAGGGTACCCCCGTTGGCAAGTTCAATTTTTCCTTGTGTGGTCTTGGCGGCACCCGTAAATGCCCCTCGCTCAAAGCCGAATAATTCGCTCTCCAGTAGATTGTCAGGAATCGCTGCGCAATTGATCGCCACGAACTTTCCGGACTTGCGCGAGGACGACTGGTGCAGGGCTCGAGCCAGCACCTCCTTGCCGGTTCCGCTATCACCCAGCAGCATGACGCTGGCATTGCTGGGCGCAACTTTCTCCACCATTCGGCAAATGCGCAGCATATCCGGATCACGCGTGATCAAGCCCGACAGCGCGTCGGGCTGGTACATGGTCTGCAGACGACGATTCTCGCGTTGCAGATCGGTTAGGCGGAAGGCCCGATCAATGGTCAAAGTGAGGAGTTCAGGAGTGAATGGCTTGGCGAAAAAATCGTAGGCACCCATGGCAACGGCACGCAGTGCGTTGGCCTGGTCGTTCTGACCGGTTAGCACGATCACCTTGACATCCGGATCGAACGCAATGAGTTGCTCGAGTAACCGGAAACCCTCTGTGACCGAGTCTGGTTCCGGCGGAAGACCCAGATCCATCGTCACCACGGCCGGCCCGCATCTGCGCATTTGCACCAGTGCACTCTCACGGTCGTGAGCGGTAGCAGAATCCAACTGATCGAGAGACCACTGAATCTGCTTTTGCAGTGCAAGGTCATCCTCGACGATCAGCAGCGAACGGGACGTATCGGGCATCATGCATATTTCAGGGTGGTAAGGCCCGACTCGTTGGATTGCTCAAAAAGTGGCAACAGCAGCGTTACCAACGTTCCTTTTCCTTCCGTACTTTGCACTTCAATGGAGCCGCCCAAATCACGCACATACTGCAGGCTCTCGTATGCACCAATGCCCATGCCCGTCGGCTTTGTTGTCTGAAATGGCTTGAACAAGCGGCTCTGAATGAAGCTTGCCGACATGCCATGCCCGGTGTCGCCAACGACCACCCTGGCTGACGCACCGCATCGTTCCATCCGAATCCACACGCGCCCGCCACCGTCGATTGCGTCAAACCCGTTCTGCACCATGTGCCCCAGCACGCGCTCAAGCCGCTCCTCATGCCCACGAGCGTGCAGAACCTCACAGCACTGCATATCAAGCCGCTGGCCCCGACCTGCGCTGTATGCGGCCAGACGCTCAATGAGCCTGGCAAGATTGACACCCAGCGCGGGACCGGGCGGCGTTGCACCCTGGCGCAACTGGAGCAGCATGTGCCGCATTCGTTCCAGAGAATTCTCGATGGTCATCAGCATGTCTTTCTGAAACTCGGGGTTTTCACCCAGGCGCTTTGCGTTTTTCAGCATCAGTGAGAGTTGGGTGACGATGTTCTTGAGGTCATGCACAACAAACGCCGACATGCGGTTAAAGGCATCGAATTTGCGTGCTTCCAGCAGCGCCTCGGTGGCCTGCATCTGAGCCAAAAATCCTGCGGCCTGCTGCCCTGCGGTCTTGAGAAGGTCGTTGACTTCCCAGTTCACATCCATACGCGTGCGCGCACTGTCCAGCACACAAAAGCCGATCATGGCATCGTCAACCATCAGCGGAATCACCAGCCACGCCTGCTCCATTTGTGATAGCCATTGCGGCAGGATGAGCGATCCGTAACGATGGGAGCTATCGCGATACTCCTCCAGGTTGATCACCCATCCGCTATGCTCGACGAACTGACAAAATCGGGAATTGACGCTTTCACGTGTCAACGTTGGCGCCATATTCCAACGCGCTGTCTGGCTAAAGGAATCATCTCCCCGCGCTCTGGTCCACAACGCTCCTGCTGGACTCTCCAGCATGTCCGCAAGACCCCGAACGACCTGCTGACCCACTTCCTGTGACGCATCCCTGGAGGACAGCGTATGGGTAAACTTCAGCCACTCCTCGCGGTAGTCGAAACGGTAGTGAAAGAAATGTTTTCCCAACAATACGCGCAAGCTGGCGCGCGCCGACCCCGAGAAGGCCAGAACCACCAGAACCGCCAGCCCCATAAACACGAGGCCCTGCTGCAAGGCGCGGCCCCACTCCCCGCCAAAATAGCGCACATAGTAGCCAACGCCGGCCAGGAACATCAAATAGGTGCCTGCGCCCAACAACGCCGTCGTGTGGAATGCTGCCTTGGGCGAGAGGCGCACGCCGGTCACCCAGTCGTTGCGGCGCATGACTGTCAGTGCCATCAGTGGCACCACCATCGCATGCACAACGCCCCGGATGCTGAGTGCGTCAAGATCCGGGCGATTGAAGAGAACCGCTTGGGCGTGAAGGTAGAGGTCAAATAGAAAAATTCCCGACAAGCCCAGACACAGTGGTTTGATGCTCCAGCGCGCATCCTCCTGCACGTTTCGGAACACCTGTTCTACCGATATCAGTGCAAAAATCGACAGTGCCATGTGTGTGAGCAACAACGCACGCACCGCACCTTCAGGTCCAGCGACCTGGAATTCGAAAGCAATGACGGCCATGGTGTGAAGAGCGACTAAAACAAGAGCGACTGGCACCATCCAGGCCAATCCGGTTTGCCCCTTGGCAGCCCTGCCCGGCTGCAAGAGCGCGAGCAAAAATGCGTACCAGCAGGCGTAACGAAGCATGTCAAACAGCGTATTGGCGAGCCCTGCAGAATATGCGCCAGTGAGCGCCTGCGCTGCCCCAAACCACCCCCACAGAGCGCTCATCCATACCGCAGCCAAAACGGTGCTGCGGGGCCAATTTCGCACCGGGCGCGCATACCCCAGGCCAAGCAGCTTTAGCGCAAAGGCTGTGTAAACCAGGCCCGACAGGGCACTGCTCCATGCGGTCAGAGGCATGCTACTGCGCGCCCTTTCCGGTTAGCACTACCCCAACCGTTTCAATTAGCACCACCAGATCGAGAAAAATGGTGTGGTTTTTCACGTAGTAAAGGTCGTACTGGAGCTTTTCTGCAGCGTCCTCCACCGAGGCACCGTAGTGGTAGCGAACCTGGGCCCATCCTGTGATGCCAGGCTTGATGCTGTGGCGCACCGCATAGTAAGGCAATTCATGGGTCAACTTGTTCACGAAAAAGGGTCGCTCGGGGCGTGGGCCGACCATACTCATATCGCCAGCCAGAACATTGAATAGTTGAGGCAGTTCATCAATGCGAAGCTTGCGGATGATCCGTCCAACCCGCGTCACCCGGTCGTCCACTGTACTGGCCCACCGGGGGGTTCCATCTTTCTCTGCGTCCGTTCGCATACTTCTGAACTTCACCACGTTGAACGTCCTGCCGTACAGCCCCACGCGCTCCTGGCGGTACAGAACCGGCACTCCGCCTTCCAAAAAAATTAGCACCGCAGTAACCACGGTTAGGGGAAGCGTCAGAACCAGCAGAAAAGTCGCAAAAATGATATCGAACAGACGCTTGAGAGCACTGTGAAACGGACCCTTGTCAAATCCATCGCCAAAAATTAGCCAGCCGGCAGAAACCGAGTCACGTCGTATTTGTCCCATTGCCTTTTCGAAATAGGTGGCACTGTCCAACACGCGCACACCGTGAAGCTTGCAGTCGAGAAGCTCACGCAGTGGCATGCTCCCGCCGCGCCGCTCGCCAACCGCCACCACAATTTCCTGAACACGCTGCGCTCGCACAATCTCCGTCAGCGACTTGCCAGATGGAGTCCGGCCGGGAGGCTCTCCTTCTTCCAGCGACTCTCCAGAATTTGCGTAGTAGCCAACCAGGTCGACATGAGGGTCGGCTGTCCTCAGCATGTCACCCAACCGGACGGCATTGGGGCCCGCACCGTATACCAATACACGTGTGTGATTCATTTTCTCGGACAGCGTGCGTGCCATATAGGTTCGATGAACCAGCATGAGTCCCATTGCAACTAACAAAGCCATTGCGAAAGACTTTTCGTCGTGTGGTGGCAATGGAGAGAGCAGGAACACTGCGTACGCCAAAGGTAGTGAAAGACACAGTGCGAAAAGCGCACGCCTGCGCATCTGTTCTTTTGTCCGGTTCTGCACCCGTTGATAGAAGCCCAGTCCGGTATTGATGGTCGACACCCCCGTGGCCATCAAAAATGCACCGCTTAAAACGGTGTTCGATGCAGCCAGAGGCTCGGCAGCTTGGTATAAAAAGCATGTCACCACCACACAAATCACCAAGCCCATGTCAAACGAAATTTGGTAGACCGTTGGCTTGTAGAAATAGTGATTGAAAATCCTGATCATGCTGCGATTCCCCTCATTCCCTATTGAAGGTCTAGTCTGAATGGCCTGTCTTTTTCGTCGTTGATTTTTCGCATATGAGTGAAACGCGCTCCGCTCGAGGACACAAGCAGCGCACCTTCAAGCGCCATAAGGTAGAACAGAAACATCACGCGGGGCACATCCAGCAGACTACCTGTGAACCCGACGCACAGCGCGCCCGTCAACGCCGATAGCACATAGGGATGCAACTCTCCATGGCGTGCGCACGCCAAAGTAAGGTGCCACAGCGCCATACCTGCCAACACGCAGAACACAAGCAGGCCGACCAGACCGCGCTCAATTAGCAACTCCAGAAACAGGTTGTCGATATGCCATGGCAAAAAATAGGACTGCGCGGATCCCAGCCAGCGAGCCATTCCATCGGAGAAATCGCCGTTCGCCAAAAGATCCTCCATCGGAGGTCCGATCAGATGGAGATTGTCGACATCCACCTGTCGACCCGCATCCATGACAGACAGCGCAAACATGACCAATCCCGGTGCGTGCCAGGAGTCTTTCTTGGCATCAACACCCACGAGCGGTAGCTCGACCGATTGCCATGCGGGATCAGCCTCAACATGCAAGGTCGCTGTGTGGCAGTCGGCGTCGTACAGCAGATGGCGGGCGCACCACTCCAGTTGCAGATCAGTGGCTGTGCCAGCGCGCACATCCAGTCGAACCAGGTGAAGCCCTTCCGGTTGTTTGCGCACGCGCTGCGTCAGCGCGAACTGCCCGGCAAGGCGCTTCTGTGTTTTCGGCCCAGATACCGTGACAAAGCGATTTATATCGTGCTCGCCATTTTGCTCATGGCGAAGCTGAACTTGCCCTGAGAATTCACCCTCCGGTCCCAGCCTGGCGTAATGTGTGGGCAGGCGGCCGGGGCCCTTGCCCAGCCACCAATCAGCGCCGCTTTGGAGCAAAGCGATGCCGTTCTGCCAATGCATGGCGCGACTGCCGAGGTCAACTGGTGATCTCGCCAGACGCTCAAGCATGAATGTGCCAACTCCAAGAACCATGAGCACCTCGACGGCGAGCACCAGCCACAGCATGACGGTAGCCTTCGCGCGCCAATCGACCTGGCGTCGGTTTCGCAGCAAAGCGACCTGAGGCCTATTCTTGCGCTGGACCAGCAACAGAGCCGTCAGCAAGAGAAGTGACGCCGCGAGGGAAAAGTAGAGTCCGCGTGAGAATGTGGTGAGCACTGTATAGGCCGTTAAAACCACCAATGCAGCAGAGCCCACCCATGCCAGCGGACGCCGCGCGGACAGGACTGCCCATGCAGCATAGGGTGTTACCAGCGCCAGATACGCGTCAATGGCTTCACCACCGACATGCATCTCCCAAAAGAGCGCCACCGTTCGGTATGGCTTAGAAAAGTCAAACAACCCTGCAAACGCCAGTCGCTCCCACAGCGCAGCCAACACGACCACACTGAGACCCATCACCATACCCGTGGCCATGCGCTGGTGAGCCCGTGCAGACCCGCGGGCCAACTCCCGATGCAGCATCGGCACGAACAGCACTGCATAGCCTTCACTCTTGAGTACACGCACGCTGTTCAGCGCATCGGTATAGCCCGCAAACCAGTCAAGGGATAAGCCCCCTGCATCCGCCAATGCACGCCACAGAGACCACAACGCCATGCCACCCAGCAAGAGCAACGCGACCTGTACGCCAGTTGGCAGCGGCGCTTGCGAGGGCGCACGTCCTGCCCACGCCTGTTGTGCATAGGCTCCGGTCAATGTACCCAACAGAAGAATGTCGAACTCGTCAAACACAATCCACCCGGTCCAGGGCGAAAAGCTCATGAACGCCACACCGGCCGGAACCATCAACAGCCACAGATACCCGCGCCATGTGACTGCGGCAATCCATAGTGCGAAGAGGACTACGGCCGCCGTGGGCCACAGGGGGTGGTGCACGGCCAGTGCCAAGCCAGCGCACAGGCAGGTCATTGCAGCCAGCAACGCAAGCAGACGGCTCAGCGCGAATCCCTCAAACCAGCACCTCGATACATGCCGGATGCCCCAAGAAGTTTTGTGGACTGGCACTGGCGCCATACGCCCCCGACTGGAAGACCACTGCGAAATCACCCTCCTGCGCCACGGGTAGGGTCATGCGGTCAGCCAGCAAGTCCAGCGGCGTGCACAAAGGGCCTGCCAATGAGACAATTTCTGTTGGTCCTCCGAGCGCCTTATTGCCAATGGTCACGGGATAGTTTTTTCTCAGTATCTGCCCGAAATTGCCGGACGCTGCAAGGTGGTGGTGAAGGCCCCCGTCACACACCAGGAACGTCTGATCGCGCGATGTCTTGCGGTCGAGAATGCGGGTGACGTAGACCCCCGCCTCGCCGACCAAATACCGACCCAGCTCTATGACCAGGGCGGCCTCTGGCATTGCGCGGCGCGCCCTATCGGCCAGCTGCGCCAGATTCTGGCCAATGGGCACGACATCGAGCCGCTGCTCTCCGGGAAAGTAGGGGATTCCAAAGCCACCGCCCAGATTGACGCTGCGCACCGCGCTTGGCGCGTCCTGCGACAGGCGCTCGGCCAGAGCGAATGACTTTTGCTGCGCTTCGCAAATCGACTCTGCTCGCAGATTTTGTGAGCCCGCGAAGAGGTGAAATCCTTCAAAGGCCAGGCCGGCACGGCCAATGCTGGCAAGCAGCGATGGAACCTGTTCGACGTCGACACCAAACGGCTTGGGGCCACCACCCATTTTCATTCCTGAGCCTTTGAGTTCAAAGTCTGGATTAACCCGGACCGCGACGCGCGCCGCAAGACCCAGCTCCATCGACACCCGCTCCAATGCCGGAACCTCGCGCACCGATTCAATATTGATCAAGACCCCCGATGCGACGGCCTGGCGCAGTTCTGTACCGCGCTTGCCAGGGCCGGCAAAGCTCACTTCCGCCGGATTGACGCCGGCGTCAAGAGCCACCTTCAACTCACCAGATGAGGCCACATCCATGCCATCGACAAGGGATGCCATCAGGCCAACCAGCGCAGGCAGCGGATTGGCCTTCAATGCATAGTGCAACTTGACGGCGGGCGGCAGCACGTGGCGCAATTGCGCCACCCTCCCCCGCAAAAGCGCCCTGTCGTAGGCATAGAAGGGGGTCTGTCCGACGCGTGCAGCAAGCTGCGTCAACGGCACGTTGCCGACAGTCAACTCCCCACCAGAGTAGGCGAACTGGTCCATCGTTGCATGGACGGGAGGGTGGTTGTCAACCAGCATGGCGCGCCCTCCACTGGGCTGAAAGCAAAGGACGATCGATCTTGCCGTTGGGGTTTCGTGGCAGGGGTCCGTCGACCATCTCGATTCCTGCCGGAACCATATAGGCCGGCATGCGGGCGCGGCAGGCACCTAACAAAGTTTCTGCATCCAGCGCGCCGGATTGATCAAGCGGTGTGGCGATGGCCTGAATGGTTTGTCCTAGTGCAGGGTGCTCCACACCAAAGACCACACACTCCCCGACCAGTTGCGTGCCATAGAGCACCTCTTCTACCTCGGTGGGGCTGACCCGGTAGCCTGACGTCTTCATCATTTCATCACTTCGCCCGATGAAGTACAAGAAGCCTTGCGCGTCCATGCGCACCGTGTCTCCCGAGAAGACTGCATACTCCGGCAGCATCAAGCCGGCTTGTCGCCCGGGAGCGTCTGAAGCCAGGGGCCGGTAGCGTTCAGCGGTCTTGGCTGCATCGTTCCAGTACCCCATACCCACCAATGCACCTCGGTGCACCAGTTCACCGGGTTCATCCGGGCTACAGGCGGTGCCATCGGCACGCAGCACCAGAATCTCCGCATTGGGTATTGCCCGGCCAATGGAGTCTGGTCGTCGATCGACCTCATCAGGCGGCAGATAGGTGGAGCGAAAAGCTTCGGTGAGGCCATACATAAGAAATGGCTTGGCGCTGGGGATGCGTGTGCGCAATGCGGCCAACGTCTCGCGCGGCATCCGCCCTCCGGTATTGGCAAAGTAGCGCAACGTGCTGCCGACGCCTTGTGGCCAGTCAGTTTGCGCCAATTGAATATACAAGGGCGGCACCGCAGTCAGACCGGTGACACCATAGTGGTCCAGGGCCTTGAGCACGTCACGCGGCATCAGGTAGTTCAGCAGCACCACGCTCGCGCCGACATGAAACGCGGTGGTCAACTGGCTGAAGCCGGCGTCAAACGACAGGGGCAGTGCGGCCAGCAACGTGTCTTGCGCTGTATTCTCCAGGTACGATGCAACGCTTTTGGCCCCAGCCACCATGTTGCGGTGGGACAGTACCACCCCCTTGGGTTTGCCGGAGCTACCTGAGGTGTAGAGAATAGCTGCCATATCGGTGTCAATCACGCGGTGTCGAGTGCCTTCTGGATGCAGCGCTAATGCGTTCCACGGCACTACTTCCACCGGACCGGACGCATGCTCAATAGCCCCAACAGCCTCTGCTGTGGAGTCAATCAGCACAATGTGGCGCAGATCATGGCACATAGCCAGCGCGTCCTGAAGCATGGCCAGGCGCTGTGACGACGTCACCAGCAGGCGCACATTGCAGTCATGCAAAATGAACGCAACCTGTTCCGGTTTGAGCAGAGGATTCACGGGCACAAATACGGCACCCGCCGCCGCACATCCAAAGCTGGCAACCACCGTCTCCACGCACTTGTCCAGGTAAATGGCAACCCTTTCGGTGCGAGCAATGCCCAGCCCCACTATGCCGCAGCAAAACTGCTCCACGCGACGATGCAACTCAGCATAGTCGACAAAGGTGTCACCGTGTGTGAGCGCGATGCCATGGGGGTTGCGTGCGGCGCTCACTGCCACCAACTCGGCCAATAGTGTTGATTCGATCGTCGTCATGCCCAATGGCCTCGTAGTTGAATAGGTTGCAACTCACGAGGCCGAGTCTGGCGTACCGGTTAACCCCTACCGTTGCGGATTCTCAAGACAAAGACACCTGTGACTCGCGACTCAACAGCGGCAATACCAGCCGTCGCAAAAAAAGACCCACGCCGCCCCACAGCGTAACGAACCACAATGGAACCCCCCCCGGTGGATGGCCCGGATACGCCCATTGGTCGCTGAGCACCCCGGTGTACTCGAATGCTGCGCCTAGTAGAACCATGTAGCCAACATAGGCCAAGTCCAAGCGTTCATGAAAGAGGAGCAAGCCAACGACCAACAACACGCTGGTCGCCGCCAGCAAGATATTTGGATTCGCAAGCGCAGCAAATGCGCCAGCATATAGCAGGGCCAGCATCCATACCAGCCCGGTCTGCCGGAGGGTGCCTTGCGGGGCGGCTCCATTCAGCACGCGCTTGACATGCAGAAGGTAAAACCCCCACATAAAGAACTCGTATACGGGCATACCCAGTGCGTCAGGTGCGGTGAACGCAAAGATACCCTGGCGCAACGAGAGTGTGTTCATCACGCTAAAGAAGCAACACGCTGCTGCATAGAGAATCCACTCTGGCTTTGTCAACGCTCGAAATGTCAAGGCCCACAGTACCAGCAGCGCCGCCAGTTTGGCCCAATTGCCGGGGAAGGCGGCAACAATCAGCAAGGAAGCGGGAACTTGCAACAGAAGAACAAGGCGCGGATGCACGCTAAAACTCCGAGTATTGGGCGCAAGCACTGTGTCACCATCAGGCCCGGCGACTGACAAGTCGAGCGGGCCATGAAACGATCAAAGCGCTTGCAACAGGATCGTGTTTCTGAGCCGTGCAAGGACAAAGGACAGGTGCCATCTTCGCAATCTGCTTCACTGCCCAAGCCCGATTCATATTCGCCGCCCTATGAAAACGCTTTACCGTGCGCTGGCAATCAACTATTGCGACGGCGACGTGAGGCGCCCAGGCCCAACAAGCCAAGACTCACCAAGGCCAGACTGGCGGGCTCCGGCACGTAGCCACGACCAGGGTCGTTGCTGGTTTGACCATACACGGCGTTCTGAGCCACGTTGGGATCATTCCAGTCGGAATTGTTGTCAATCTTGTTGCTGAAGCGAATGTCGCGCGTACCAAAGACCGTTCCAAACCAGTCGGTGTTCAGCGACGAAGCCCAGAGACCATCAGTTGCATTGATCAATCCGTCGCCATCAAAGTCCATCACGTTTGCATACGAGTCCGCATTACCGGCCTGGTTGGCCAACGCAATGTCAATCGTGCCTTGAATGCCCGTTGTGGCGTCAAGGGGATTGATGCCACTGGCAAAGCCGAGACGCGCCAGAAAGGAACCATCGGTCACTCCGGCAAACGACGCATCACCGGTGCGACCGGTTGGGCTCAATGTTCCAATGTTGACAATCGTATTGGCCAAGGTGGGGTCATCCCAATACAGGTCAATGTAACCGCCTGTCGACTGCAGGCTGTACAGCGACCCCACGTTGGTGATGCTGGTTTGCACGGCTCCATGGAACATCGCCGTCACTTGCCCGCCAGCCACAGGGAACAACTGGTCAGAGAAGAACGGTACCGAGCCCAGGCTATCGACATCGTTGCCAATGTCGCCACCCACCGCGCCCGCCGGGTTGGGCGTTCCAGCACGCATGATGCTGACCTGCGCGACGCCCCAGTTGCCTTCGGCTGTGCCACTGCATCCCATGCAATTATTGGCGTTATTCAGGGGTGTGCCTGTGGCCGCGTCCACGCCCAGGGCGGTTTGCTCAAGGTTGGTGAACTGGAAGAATAGCGGGCCCTCTGGCAATGTGATCGGTGACGCAATTGCCCCCGCACCGAATGCCGCACCAATGACCAGGGAAAGAAGTTTCAATTTCATTACGTTCTCCTTAGAAGAAATGTGTAGCAGATATCAACGTAGTCGGATATTTCGGCCGACGTTCCAAGACAAGGCATCTTCCGTGCCAGATTCGGCTTCACACCGTAAGTCATTGAAATCAAATACGTTTTCCATTTTTCGCAGCACAATTTCAAATGTGTTCCAGAACAGTTGTAAAGAATCCTGACGGCATTAGCAGGACATGATCAAACCAAAAAGCGGTGGCCTAGCTGTATCGTCCTGGTGCCATCAATCCCTCCGGGTCAATGCCCTGGCGCAGACGGCTGGCAAACGCACTGGAATCGGATTGCAGTGCTGCCAGATGGCCCATGCCTTCAACACCAACCCGGTATGGAAAGCAGCCCTGCAAGCGTCCTGCTACCAGCAGTTCCTGATAGCACGCCTGTGCGTCGGCTGCAGCCGAGGGGTCCTCGCGATCAAACAGCAGCGGAACGGTACTATCGAAGAGCCGGTCGTTGAGCGAGGTTAGCGTGATCAGTGGCTCCATGGCCCGCACGCGCGTGAGTTGCGTGACCATGTCGACGTAGGCGCGAACGCGCTCTGGGCGCATGGGCACCAGCGGTGAGTACCACAAAAGACCGCAGCCATCGCGGGCCGGATTCTTGAAGGGCTCACTCCGCGGCTTGGGGTTGCGCCAATAGGCAAGCGCCAACGCCATGTCGTTGGGGCGACCGGCGACCAGTTGCAGCGAACTGCGCAGCATGTCCGTCAGCCCTACCAAACGCCGCCCCGGTGCACCAGGGACCCACTGAGCCACGCGGCCAAACATGTTGGCGCGTTGCTGGCTTACAAACATCAAACGACTGACCACACCAGACAACGCCCTGCGAATTTCTTTCCTTGCCGCGGCGACCACCGGCCGGGTTCCATACAGGGTGGCAAACCCGGTCCACGGGGCCACGTCATGCTGTTGGCCCAGTTGGGCAAGCAAAGCGGCGCCTATCACGCCGTCTGCATCCAGTTGCCCATGGGGATACGGTACAGACATGCCCAGCACGCGGTGCTGGTTCATCAGATTCACCGCACCCAGGATGCCGGGAAGTCGGGTCAGCAAGCCGCGCACCGCCAACACCGCAGGCTCCAACAACGCGTCGTCACGCAGAGCGAACAGGCAGGCCTGGACGCACTCGGGGCGTCGCTCAAGCACAATGCTCATGTGTGTCACGACACCAAAACCGCCTTGCGTAAACAAGCCGGCGCTGTACGGACCAATACCCCATTTAAAGAGCCGTGCCAACTCTGCCCCGCCCGCTTCATGCAGTGCCGTGCGATATATGCTGCCGTCCGGCAAAACCGCCTGCAAGTCAGTCACTGCGCCAAAGTGGTCTGCGTTCGGCGTGATCCCGTAGCCGCGCTCCAGCGCGTTGCCCATCAGGCTGCAGTGTGGGCCGGCCCCGGTGACAGGCACCAGATAGGGGTGCGCACCCGCATCCAAAAAGTCGGCCAGCATTTGTTGTGTCACACCAGGCTCCACCGTCACGACACCCAGCTCTGGATCAAAGTCCAGTATCTGCTGCAGCCCAGACAGATCCAGAAGAACACACCCATCGCGAACGGGCAACGAACTGCCATACCCCCAGTTATTGCCCGTGCTGATGGGGTACACAGGAACCAGGTTCCTGTGCGCAATACGCATAACCGCCGGTATCACGGTGGCCTCAACAATGCGCAGGGCAGCTGCGATGTCCCTGCGCACACTGCCCGTGTCTCGCCCATACGCGGCTTCGGCGGCGCCTTGGCGCAAAACATGTGCCTCACCCAACAGACTGCGCCATTGTTGGATGGCAGCCTCCAAGTCCATGCGTACTCCCACGGGAATAAGGTCCAGCCGAAAGTGACTGCCTTCAACCCTTCGTAAGACAGGTTAGTGGAGGCAGCGCGGGCGCATTTGTTATTTATCAAGCGACCGGCCCAACGCTTGGGAGACATTGGGCATCGTCCAACTCAACGTGCATCGAATTTCCATAAATGAAAATACTAGTGACGGGGGCCGCAGGCTTCATCGGCATGACCACGGCATTGCGTCTGCTGGCGCGCGCAGATGAAGTTGTTGGCCTGGACAACCTCAACGACTACTACGATGTGCGCCTCAAACAGGACCGGCTTGCGCGGCTGACCACGCACCCACGTTTCCGCTTCTTCAAAATGGATATCGGTGATCGGGCGGCGGTGCAAAGCCTGTTCGAGACTGAACGGTTTGACCGTGTGATTCACCTCGCCGCTCAGGCTGGCGTTCGCTATTCCCTGCAAAATCCGCACGCTTATGTCGACAGCAATATTTCGGGCTTTCTGAACATCCTGGAAGGCTGCCGCCATACCGCCGTGCAGCATCTGGTCTATGCCTCAAGCTCCAGCGTGTATGGGGGCAACACCAAAATGCCGTTCGCGGAGGACGACCGCGTAGACCATCCAGTGAGCCTGTATGCCGCGACCAAAAAAGCCAACGAACTGATGGCGCACACCTACAGCCACCTGTATGGTTTGCCGACAACCGGGCTGCGCTTCTTTACCGTCTACGGGCCATGGGGGCGACCCGACATGGCGCTGTTCCTGTTCACCAAGGCCATACTGGAAGGGCGTCCGATCGACGTATTCAACAATGGGCACATGCAGCGCGACTTCACCTATGTGGATGACATCGTTGAAGGCGTCGTTCGTGTGACGGACCGAATCGCGACGCCGCAATCCGGCAGCGTACCCTACCGGATCTTCAATATTGGCAACAACCGCCCGGCACTGTTGCTCCACTTCATCGCTTGTGTCGAGAAGGCTTTGGAAATGCCGGCAAAGATGAACTTTTTGCCGCTGCAGCCCGGAGACGTACCGGCCACCTACGCCAGCACGCAGGCGCTGCATGATTGGGTCGGCTTCGTGCCCGACACTCCCATGGAACGCGGCGTCAGTCGGTTCGTTGCGTGGTACCGGGACTACCACCGCGTGCAGACCGCACTTTGCAGCGATTGACAAAACGCACACCGCACGCAGCTGACGCGTGACTCCTCGGGTTCCTAAATCTAGAATAAATGTGCCCGGGCAAGTGAGCCCGGCAGGAGAGAAAATTGAACCTATCGCAAGCAGTATTGCAGGTCCTTGACACCGTTTTGGGGCTGGCCGGTCGCACAGCCACCTTTGGTCGGGAAACATTACTTTTGGGCGCCGTACCCGAGTTGGATTCGATGGCGGTCGTGTCCCTGATCACCGCACTCGAAAACCGCTTTGACATGGTGATCGATGACGACGACATCGACGCCTCCACCTTCACCACGGTGGGTTCTCTTTCCGACTTTGTCCGCGCCAAGTTGGCGGTCTGACTCCGCAGGACCCATGCCGGTCGAGGCCTTCTTTCTGCCGGTCACGCAAGGGCAGCGCTTCTGCCTGTTTCACCCGGCAAAGACATCCACGTTGCGTGGTCTGGTGCTCTACGTCCACCCGTTTGCGGAAGAGATGAACAAATCCCGCCACATGGCTGCGGTGCAATCCCGCGCACTCGCACACGCGGGTTATGGGGTTCTGCAAGTCGACCTGATGGGTTGCGGTGACAGTTGTGGAGATTTTGGCGATGCGCGATGGAAAATCTGGGTGGACGATGTGGTGCAAGCCGCTCTCTGGCTGCGCGGGCGTGGCAGTAGCCATGGTGCAAGCCCTGCGAGCGCGCCCTTGTGGTTGTGGGGCCTGCGTGCGGGTTGCCTGCTCGGCGTTCAAGCAGCCCCGCGGATCGACGAGCCGTGCAACTTCCTATTTTGGCAGCCACCGATGTCCGGCAGTACCCTGCTACAACAGTTCCTGCGCCTCAAACTCGCCAGCGACTTGCTGGGGGGGCGGCAGAGTGGTGCCATGGGCGGTCTGCGCAAGGCCCTGGAAAGCGGAGCAGCGGTAGAAATTGCCGGTTACACCCTCGCACCGGATCTTGCGTTGGGCCTGCAAGGTGCGCGCCTTGCACCACCGGTAGCTTCCAGCGTGCCGCGGCAGGTGCAGTGGTTTGAAGTCTCTGACCTCGAGCCCCCATGCCTGCATCCACTGGCGACCGATGCCTTGATGGCGTGGCAGCAATCCGGCTACCGTCTGGAGCGCCATGCCATTGCCGGCCCTTCGTTCTGGCAGACCAGCGAAATATGCGACATCCCGGGTCTGATCGCCGCAACTACCGCTGCCTTCTCACCACGGGCTGGTACATGACCTACACCGAAGAGGCCGTGTCCTTTGACTGCGCGCACGACAGGCTGCTGGGCATTCTGGCACGCCCTGATGTGCCGGCACAAACGGGTGTTCTTGTCATCGTCGGAGGACCGCAGTACCGGGTCGGCAGCCACCGGCAGTTTGTGCTGTTGTCCCGCGAACTGGCCAACGCAGGGTACGCCGTGCTGCGCTTTGATGTCAGGGGCATGGGCGACAGCGAAGGGGAGCCGCGCGACTTCCTGTCGACCAGCACCGACATTGCCGCTGCCATCACCGCCTTGCAGCGTGCCGTGCCCAGCGCCAGGCAGGTTGCCTTGTGGGGCCTGTGTGACGGGGCATCTGCGGCGCTGCTCTACTGCTTTGACACGCTGGATTCCAGAGTCAGTGCCCTGTGCCTGATCAATCCATGGGTACGATCAGAGTCGAGTCTGGCGCGCACCCGTGTCAAGCACTACTACCTGAACCGGCTGATGCGCGCGGGCTTCTGGGTCAAATTGCTGCGCGGGGGTGTGAAGCTTGATGCCATCGGCGGGCTGGGTCGCAGTGCCTGGATCGCGCTGCGGGGCGATCGTCAACCCCCACCAAGGTCTACATTCCAGCAGCGTATGGCAGCCGCATGGGATGCGTTTTCAGGGCGCGTTTTTCTGCTTTTGAGTGCCGATGACTATGTTTCCAAGGAGTTCCTGGAACACGCGGCCCATGACAGCGCATGGAAGAGTGCACTGGCCCACCCGCGCCTGGTGCGCCATGATGAACCCGGCGCAGACCACACTTTCTCCAGTGCCGCTCTTCGTGCGCGGGTGGCCGAACTCACCCTGAAACACGGCCTGTACCATCCGCGCGATGAGGTCTGATAGGTCACCCGTTGCTTTACGGGCGGATGGACAGCCGGGGACGCCCGCCCCATGCGAGGTAGGGGTACACGCTGGAAACCATCCACTGCATCGGCCCCAGGCACAGAAACAGTGCCCGCCCGCAGTGGTGTGCGCCCAGACCCACGTGCGACGCCAGAGAGCGCTGATTAAAAGCGCTTATGCGGCTGACCGAGTAACGCACCCCAAGCGGCTGCAGGAGCCGGTCAAAGGCATCCCACTGCTTGGCAAAAAGCCACCCCAGCCGCTCGCTGGGCTGCACAAACACATCAAAGTCCCACACGCATCGTCCATCTGACGGGAGTACGTACTCCACCCGCACTTCATCTTCAAGATAGGCCTGTTGCATGAACCAGATGCAGCCGACAACGGTCTGCTGCTTGGTCGACATCAAACAGTGAGCACCCTGTGCAAAGCGCCGTTGAATCACCTCGGGTGGCCTATCCAGGGCTGCCAGGGTAGGTTCAGCCCGACGTAGCAGCTGAAACTCGAAGCCCTTGCCCCTGTGCGGCGCCAGCCGGGGTTGGTCGCGCACGGGCTGCGCCACAAAGCGGTAGTAGACCAGCTTGCAGCGCGGACTGATGCGGCGCAGCAACTGGTCGGTTGCATACAGTATCGCGGTCAAGGCACCCAACTCCCGCACAAGAAGCTGTAGTCGTTGCAGGGGTTTGATCGTCATGGTGCGAGGCGCAGTCTATTTTTTTACCGCACATTCAGCCTTGCTTTTTCGCAAGGTGTAAAGCCCCGCCAGTGAATCAAATGGAGATCCATGAACGCAACCAAGAGTCCCGCTATGCGCCCACGGCGAACCCCTCTACCGGTCTTAAAACACACATTGGCGGCCGCATTGATCAGCAGTGCAAGCTGGGCACCGGCGGCGGCTGCCTCCTGTGGCCCATTGGAGAATCAGTACGGCCCGTTTGACTATGTGACCCAGAAGAGTCGCCTGGGGGTGGTTGAGCAGCACCACTTCACACCGCAGGTCGAGGCACTTATCAAAGGTGCGACATCGGTCTCTGCCAGTGAAGATATTGACTACACGCTCAGGGCCTTCCCCAACCACCACCGCGCACTACTGTCGCTGGTGCGGCTGGCCGAAAAAAAGCGCTCGTCACAGCCGGTGGGTCTGGGATACTCGGTGGAGTGCTACTTCGAACGTGCGCTGCGCTTTCGCCCCAAAGACAGCACGGTCAGAATGATCTATGCCAGCTACCTGTTCAAGGACCAGCGGGACGCACAGGCGAACCAACAGTTGGAGCTGGCGGCCGTCGCCGCAGGTGGCAACCCGTTCACCCACTACAACATCGGCCTGCTCTACTTGGAGCGGCAAAACTACGCCCAGGCCCTGATCCACGCGCACAAGGCCTACGCCCAAGGATTTCCCCAGCCGATGCTGCGTGAGCAGCTACAACTTCAAGGCAAGTGGAAAGAGCCTAACTGAAGTGGTCAGCCGATCGGAAATTTCTAGCCAAAATGCCTTCTAGCCCCCGCGCAACATGCGCGACGCGCTATCATAACAATAGCAATAGTCGAAATATTGACAAACAGCATCCACGGTGCGTATGCGTCACATGGACATACGCACACTCAGGGTCGCGTGTAATGCACCACCAGCCGTGGTCGCAGGCTTGTGTTGTCCATGTACTCGCGCGCGTAGTAGCGTTTGATATTGATGTCGTCTCCTGCCGTGCGGCGCAGGCGCCAGCCATAGTTTGGCGCACCACTCTGCATGGCAACCAGGCCGGCGGTCACATTGATTTTTAGCCAACCGGGGCTCCATGTGGCAAGACCGGCGCCGTCGGCCACCGCTTGATAGTCCGATCCCGCACCAAATGCCCCCGGGACCGACCACGCAGTTCCGGTGCGACATGAACTCCAGGTGACCTGCAGCTCCTGCCAGTCACACAGCATGCGGTAGGCAGACATCGTGACGCTGTAGCTGGTGGACTTATAGAGCTCGAGTTCTGCCGCACTGACAATGGCGTTGTCCGGCACCGGGCCTCCCTCGCGCTGGAAAACGGCAAAGCGCACCACCATCGCGCTGTAACGGTAGATGTCCATCATGGTGGGTAGCGTGCCATAGTTGATGTTCACCGCATTGCTGGCCAGGTTAGCGTCGCGTGTGCCGGCATAGCCGTTGAGGCCATCCTGCAACACCAGGACTCCACCGCTGGCCTGCACCACTGCAATGCTGATCGCGGGTGCGCTTTGGTTGGCTCCCTGGTTGTCGTACGCAATGGCGCTCAGCGTGTGCGACCCCGGCGCGGCGTTGGGCCAGTCAAAGCGCCAGGGGGCTGCGCTCACGTGCGCGAGCAGGTTGGCTCCATCGTAAAAGTCCACCGCCGCCACGCTGCCATCGGCATCGGTTGCATTGACTTGCAGCGGGACCACTTGGCCGGCGGTGAACTGCTGACCAGCGGTGGGCGATACCCAGC
The DNA here is from genome assembly GCA_021737865.1 of Rhodoferax sp. Taxonomy (GTDB): domain Bacteria; phylum Pseudomonadota; class Gammaproteobacteria; order Burkholderiales; family Burkholderiaceae_C; genus Allorhodoferax. Next base: position 41,122 of record JAIPDC010000001.1, on the reverse strand, counting down.
TCACGGTGGGCAGCTGATTGGATGGAGTGCCTCCGTCCGGGGGGACCCAGCCGAACGGCTTATAGATCCAGATGTTGCCCGCAATGCTGTCTTGCAGCGCCATGAAAGCATCCAGATTGGGGATGTACTTCCACTTGCCCAGGATGCCGGTGCCCGTGTCGCTGGTGGGGGTAGCGCCGCCGCCAATCCCCAGTGCCTGCTTCTGCAGTGTCCATCCCGTGGGGGACACGGAAGCAGGCGGCGTGAGCAGCCACACGTCTGCACCACCACACCACAGCGCGTACTGGCGGCGTTGCGGGTCAAAGTCGAAACCACAGTACCGGATGTTGATCCGTCCATCGTTCAGTCGCGCCTGAAAATCCCCGGTAGGCTCGGCAAAGACAATCCTCTTTTCGTAGTTGCTGTTCCCCCCCGGAGCGGCTGTGTCCCAATAGCTAAAGGGTGTTGCCGCGTTGCCCAGTCGGACAAAAACTTTTTGCACCGGATCAAAGGTGCAGGCCGTCTGGCCCTGGGGTGCATCCCAATAGCCGCCCAATTGCGTCCACGTATCCAATTGTGGTCTATTGAGGTCACGCAGCACGTAGCGGAACAACTGCGTCGCGGTGCCATACCCCAAACGCGCGCCGGCATACACGACATCCAGACCGCCTTCGTTGGCGTAGCCGGTGCAACCCTCCAGATGCAGCGCCGGCAGACTGGCGTTGCCCGCCAGATTGAGTGCAAAGTCCCGGTTCTGCCACATCTGTCCACCGACAATTTCGGCGTGTGGGCTGACCCGCTTGACATGCGAGCCCGTGGCACCCCCAACCTTGTTCGGATCGGCCTTGGCAGGGTCCCACAGGTAAGGTCCGGTGTTGCGACTTTGCCCGCCCGATGTGGCACGCCGGTAGGCACCGCCGTTGTTGTAGGCCGCGCCGCCAAAGGTCAGGAACCGGTCGACCACGGGAAGAAAGATGTTGTTGTCGTAGGTGTGCGCTGCGGCAGGGGCCGCGTCCGGACCATCGATTGCCGTCAGGTTGCCGGAAGCATCGCGGACAATTTCACTGGGCAATGCGGCGCGCTCCCACTGGCGCGTACTGCCACGCCATCGGTAAACGTCGTTGCCGGGATGGTTGGCGTGCCCTCCGCCATACAGAATCAGGTCACCACGATTCGAATCCCAGGCGTAGCCGCTCCATGCCGCAATGATCTTGGAGGGCGGCGTTGCGCCCATGCCGTTGACGTCCAGCGGGCGCAACTCCTCAGGCGCCCACACATCGGCGTAGCGATTCAGGCTGGCCTGCACCCAACTGCCTTCGGGCATGGAAGCCAGCAGACTCTGCAGTCCGCTCACTTGCGCACTGGAGGGCAGCGCCTTGCCTGTTTGTCGAGAGCCATCGCGCAGTGCATCGGGCACCAGTGCAATATCCGGCGCGATGACCTCCATCTTCACCACCGCGCTGCTTTGTCGATATGCCCCATCGCGCACCGTCACATGCAATTCGTAGCGGCCAACCTTCGAGGCCTGCCCTTCGATGACCCCTGTGATCCGGTTCAAACTCAAGCCAGGTGGCAACTCATCGTCGGAAACTTGCCACTCAAGCGGAAGTTGAGCGCCATCCGCATACAGCGTGGCGCGGTAGGGCTCACCTGCAGTAACCAGTGGCAGTGCCGGCGGCAGGGTCATGGAAACCCCCGCATCGCCACACCAGACCAGCCCCACTCCGGCCAACACAAGGCCGAGTAAACGGGCGACAGATCGAACAATGGCAGTCATGACCGAACATTGTTATGGCCTGCATCGGGAAGGGCTTGAAAAATGTCAACGCACATCACGGTTGCGAAAGTTTCTTGCCCAGCGCATGGCTGGTCGCTCCACCCAGCGGGTGCACGAGTGCGCTAGCAGCAGACTAGCCGACAAGGCGAGCGCCAGTGCCAGATCCATCGGCACGTGCAACGAGGCCAGACGCAACTGCAGAGCCCATCCAATGTTTTCATGCAGCAAATACAGGGGATAGGAAATCGTTCCCAGCCAGACCAACGGTACCGCCCGCAGAAAAGCGAGGCGGCTGGTGGCGGCCAGATACACCGCTGTCGCAAAAGTCACCGCCAGCATCGCCACCGTGGCGGACTCGCATATCCAGAGGGTGGCAATCGCCAAGACCGACATGGCTGCAGCCCCTGCGCGCGCGCAGCGCTGTGTGTTCTGCGTGCGGTGCACTGCAAGGAACACCCCGATCCCCAGCGAAAACCATGGCAGATATTGCAGGATCAAGAGCCGATACACCGTCCACGGCAAGCCGAACCCGGCGCCCTTCTGCAAGGCGAAGTGGACCAGTCGCAGCATCATCAGCGCGCACAGGAGCCAATGAATGTGGCGCATCCAGCGCAGGCGGTAGAGCGCAAACATGCCGCAATAGAAAAGCATCTCAACCTCAAGAGTCCAATACACGCCATCAACATGCGCCACCCCGAATAGCCCATGCACCATCGCCATATTGGCAACGGCGGTGCCGGGCCCCACCAGCTTTCCCGGCAAGCCTAAAACATGACAAATGGTGAACGTGGCGGCAATCGCCACCCAATAGGATGGAAAGAGCCGACTCAACCGTGACAGCCAGAAGTCACGCGGCCGCGTGGTTCTCTCCAGTGTCATGAAAATCACAAAGCCACTGATCACAAAGAATAAATTAACCCCATAGTGCCCATCTGGCAGTGAGAAGCTCGCAGTGCCGGCACCGGGAAAGAGCTCGCTCAGCCTTGTCGTGTAGTGAAACAGAACCACCGCCATGGCGGCCACTCCACGCAGTGCGTCCACCTCCGTCATGCGCCCGGCATAGCCGGTACCCGCGGCACCTGCCTGCGCCTTTAAGAGTGTCGGACTGGGCAAGGTGGGTTGCATGGAGGCACATTACAAAGACAGCCCCCGTGCCGGTGTTTGAGAAATCGCAACCGTTCAACATACCTGAAAAAATAGACTGTCCGCAAAACACCCTCAGGACCATGCACACTGTTTCTTCGAAAACTGCCAAGACGAGCAGCTGGCAGCCATGAAGAACATTGTTCAGAGCGCCCTGTTGACGGTTGCGATGCGCTGGACGGACCGGCTGATCGGCCTGATCAGCACACTGGTGCTGGCACGCTTACTGATACCGGAGGACTTCGGAATTATTGCCATGGCGTCCCTGGTCATCACGCTGGCAGATGTCGTGTTCGACCTGGGCGTCCATGTGACTCTGATACAGAACCGGGCGCCGCTTCAGGAGCACTTCGACACCGCCTGGACCCTGGGCTTGCTGCAGTCTGTCGTCGCCGCAATCGCCCTATTCTTCTGCGCACCGCTTGCCGCGCTGTATTTCCATGAGCCGCGTGTGGAAAATGTTATCAGGGTACTCAGCCTGGCGTTGGTGGCCAGCGGCCTGGAGAACATTGGCGTGGTCAACTTCCAAAAAGACATGCGCTTTGGCAAAGACTTCATATTCCTGTTCACCAAGCGCTTTTCCGGATTCGCGGCAACACTGCTGTTTGCCTGGCTCTTGAAGTCTTACTGGGCACTGGTCATCGGAACGGTGTTTGGCCGGTCGGTCGGCGTTGTCTGCAGCTTCTGGATGCACCCGATGCGCCCCCGTCTGAGCCTGGCACGGGTGCGCGAAATTTTGGGCGTATCGCAGTGGTTACTGGCCAGGACCACTGGGCTGTATTTCGAAACCCAGTTGCACCGCATGGTGGTGGGACGCCGTGACAGCGCCGCGGTGCTGGGCACTTACACCATGGCGGGTGACATCAGCGCGATGCCCTCGACCGAACTGCTGATGCCAATCAACCGCGTGCTGTTTCCAGCATTTGTAGCCGTCAAGGACCAACCCGGGGAACTCAAGCGTGTTTTTTTGCTGGCGCAAAGCGTCCAAAGCCTGATTGCCATTCCTGCCAGCGTCGGCCTGGCGCTGGTGGCGCCTGAACTGGTCGCCCTGATGCTGGGTGACAAGTGGTTGATGGCGGTCCCGCTGGTACAGATATTTGCCCTGGCCTACCTGGCCGAAGCCATGCTGTCGAGCGCAACATACCTGATGATCACGCTGGACCACGTAAAGACCCTGGCCCTCTTTACCTGGGTCCAGGTGGGCGTATTTGCCGCCTTGGCCTTCATCGCGTTTCCAGCCTTTGGCGCATTGCAGATCGCCTGGCTGCGGCTGTTGCTCAGCGGGCTTTGCGGTCTGGCCTTCGTCTGCTTGCTGTTGCGGGTCTTCGAACCGCTGCATTGGAAGGACCTGCTGCGGGGTGTTGTGCGCCCCTTATGCGCCGCCGGCGTGATGGTGGCAGGTTTGCAGGCCATCACACCCCTTTGGGCCCATGCTCCGGTGGCGCAGGCACTGCCAGGCAAGGTACTGCTCGGGGCCGTGCTCTACGCCACTGCGATAGCCATTCTCTGGTCCGCGGCAGGGCGTCCCGGCGGGGCGGAATCCTATCTGCTGGAGCACTTCACCGGTCCACTCAAAAGGAAGCTGCAATGACTTCAACACCCCAAATCCTGAGCACAGGGTCACCACGCTTCCATGGTGCGGGTCTAGCACGACTGGCCGCCGCCGATGGCCCAGGCTCTGCATGGGGCGCGGCCTGCAAAGATGGCATCGCACTGGCAGCAACACAGGTGTCTGGTGACTTTGCCGTTGGAATAGAGGACTCAGGCCGTACCAGCCTGGCGGTCGACCGCTTTGCCATTCGCACCCTGTGCTACCGGGTGGTGGATGGGAAGCTCAGATTCGCCACCCGCGCAGATGCGCTTGCCGACCCGACAACCGAGATCGACCCCCAGGCCATTTTTGACTACCTCTTTTTCCATTCCATACCATCGCCCAGAACCATTTTCAAAGGTATTTTTCGGCTTCCACCGGCACACTGTGCCGTGTTTGAGGAAGGGCGACTGACCGTAGCGCCCTACTGGAAGCCCGAGTTTACCGATGCGCAACGCGCGTCTTTTCCGGCACTGCGGGACGAGTTTCGGGGTTTGCTGCGCCACGCGGTGCATGATCAGCTGGATGGAACCCAGCCAGCCTGCTATTTGAGCGGCGGCACCGATAGCTCGACTGTGGCGGGTCTCATTGGTGAAGTGAGTGGCAAGCGCGCATCAACCTACTCGATTGGGTTTGATGCTGAAGGCTACGACGAGATGGAGTACGCACGCATCGCGGCAAAACGCTTCGGGACCTCTCACCACGAGTACTACGTGACGCCAGAGGACCTGGTTCGCAGCATCGCAACTGTGGCCACGCACTTTGACCAGCCTTTTGGCAACTCATCAGCCTTGCCGGCCTACTACTGTGCTGTCATGGCCCAAGCGGACGGCATCAGTAAGGTGCTGGCAGGGGACGGCGGGGATGAGCTTTTTGGCGGCAACACACGCTACGCAAAGCAACGCATTTTTGGCTGGTACGGCGCGCTGCCGCAGCACATGCGCGCGCGGATCATGGAGCCCCTGCTGGCACAGAGCGCCATGCACCGCCTGCCCCTGGTGCGCAAGGCGGCCAGCTACGTGCAGCAGGCTTGTGTGGCCATGCCACAGAGACTGCAAATGTATAACCTGCTGCACCGCCTGGGAGTCGAGAGCGTGTTCACCACCAATTTCCTTGAAAGAATCGATACACAGGCACCCCTGGAACAGCAGCAGCAGGTCTGGGCGCTGGCATCCACCAACGCACCCCTGCATCGCAACCTGGCCTTCGACTGGCGCTACACCTTGGCCGAGAGCGACCTTCCGAAAGTCTGCGGCACCAGCCACCTGGCGGGGATTGAGGTTGGATTCCCACTGCTGGACCAGCGCCTACTCGACTTCTCGCTGAGGCTGCCAGCGAGCTACAAGCTCAGCGGCTTGCGACTGCGTTGGTTTTTCAAGGAGGCGCTGCGTGGCTTCCTGCCAGACGCCATCATTCGCAAAAAGAAGCAGGGCTTTGGCCTTCCATTTGGAGTCTGGGCGTGTCGGCATGAGGGCCTCCACCACCTGGCCTGCGACTCACTGCACAGTCTGGCTGAACGGGGATTTATTCGCCGCGACTTCATCCAGACACTGCTCACACAACGACTGCGGGAACATCCAGGCTACTACGGAGAGATGGTGTGGATCCTGATGATGCTCGAGCAATGGCTCCGCGCCAACGCCCCCCAGTTCAAGGTGTAGCTGTCGTTACCTGAGGAATCGAAACACTATGCACAGACGTGAATTTGTGATCAAGGCGACCTTGGGCGCAGGCGCACTCAGCAGTGTGGGCTGTGGTGGAGGTGGTAAAGGAGGTGCGGTGGTTCTGACACCTTCGACCCCAACAATAGAGCCGACACCCGCACCTGAGACAGCCGCGCCCCCACCGAGCGGCAACGTCAACACAGTCCAACAGTTTCTGAGCTGGGATGCTGGCAGCGGTCCCAGCCGTGACTACTGGAGCCAGAAACTGCAGCTGCGGTGGGCCAACCCGGGCACTGGGGACTGGCTGGATGCGCACCAACAGCCACAGGGTCCCATTGCGTTTGCCGCGACCACTGTTGCACTGGGGCCAGTGGCACTGGTGGTGACCGATTTGGTGCGACGCTGGCTCAGCACCGGACAGAACCGCGGCTTCTACCTCCGGTCGACCCAGGACTGGCCCTTCACGTTTGCCGGTCGCACCCACGCAACGGCGCAGCAGCGTCCGACCCTGACCATCGAGACCGACCAGGGCGTCACTGTCCTTGAATGTATCTGCAATGCAGGCTGGACACCCACGTCATACCTTGGCCGCGACAGCCGAAGTGCCTTCAACGTTGCTGCAGATGTGCAGTTCGCAGCCCTCCAGTTTGACCTTTCCACATGGGTAGGAAACCTGCGCCGTGCCACCCTGACATTAACCTGCCTGACGCTGAAGTACGCCGGCGTGTTGCAGGTGTTCGAATTGAACCCGCCCCAGTTTCGCATCGGTCGGGGCGAACTGCCGGAAGAACCTGGCATTGCCAGCAACTATGTGTTCGATCGGGGCTTGGGCGCCCACCCCAGCGTACTCTTCGCGGGGGACTTCTCTGACCTCTCCAGGGCGCGCTGGCAGACCGGCGGCGTGGCCCCTGGAAGTCAGGCCACGAAAGACCCGCACACCGGAACCACCTACCTGAGAAGCCAGATTCCGCAAGGTCAACTCCTGGGTTGCGACCTGGAACGAACCGTGGTGGACGGGGCCAATACAGGAATTCCGCAAAGAACCGAGACCGAGTTGTATGCACGCTACTACGTGTTTCTCGAAGACGATTGGGGCTCCGAAGTAGACGCCAACAAGATGCCCGGATGGGACGGCCGCTTTGGCTGGTGGCATTCGGGTGGCTTCTGGCAAAACACGACCGGAAACGGTGGTGTGCGGCCAACGGGTCTGAAGGTGCGCAATGCCAGCGCCAATCGATGGGAATTTGAGGGTGCCTCCATGCGCGGGCATGGGGGAACGCGGTCCAACGACGGCAACCCGTATGACAACCTGTTCTGGCTCGGCAGCTACATGTACCACCTCGACCAGGATGGCGACTTCGGTGAGCCCATGCGCTGGGCAAGCACGGTGATTGACCGGGGGCGCTGGCATTGCATAGAGCAGCACATCCGCATGAACTCCATCACTGGCCCCTATGACGCGATCGGCAATGGCGAAGCCGCCAAAGATGGCCAGTACACGGTGTGGATGAATGGTGCACTGGCTTTCAAACGCGCGAATCTGCGTTGGCGCAGACACCCCGAAATGGGTGTTCAGGGGTTTTGGCTCAACTGGTACCACGGGGGCACCGCTGCGTCCCCCCGCAATATGCACTTTCGAATGGACTCGGTCGTCATTGCTCGTGCCTACATCGGTCCACGAAACGAGGTCGGCTAGGCAGCGCAAACCTATCGTTGCGTCACATCACATGCGGTGTGCCGCAAATTGATCAGCAGGCGCGCGCCAAAGCGCGCGCGGCCCCGGTCCCATGGAGTAAATCGGGGCAACTGGTGGGGGTCGGAACCGATAGCGGAAACACCGGTCGCAGTGGAAACAGCAGCCACAAATCCGGCTTCCCGGACCATGGCCACGTGGCGTGCACTGTAGTCGGTGTCGGGCTTCCCGTTGGGGTAGGCAAACAGCGTCACTGGCTGATCCAGGCGGGCTTGCAGGTCGTCTTTGCTGCTGAGAATTTCCCAGCGGGCCTGTGCATCGGTTGCTCTCTCCAAAATCGGATGCGAAACGGTGTGCGCGCCGATCTGCATGTGTGCATTGCGCAGGTCCAACAATTGTTCAGACCGCATCATCAGGTCATTCGGCAGGGCCACGCCAGCCCAGTCCTGAACCTGATCCACCATCGCTTGGCGCTGCGCTGGCTCCAGGTACTTGCTGCAGGCCAACAGCGACTGCACGGCGCACCGGCGGTGCTCCAGGGTCTCCAGCGGCAGTACGCCAAGCCCCCAGGCACGCCCGTCGAACAACCGCTGCTCGGTATACCGCAGCGCCTCGATCACCGAGTCATTCCACATACGTCCACCGTCCAAAAAGGAGGTGGCCACAAAGAAAGTCGCCGGAACGTGGTGACGCAACAGGACGGGCAACGCATTGTCGACGTTATCGGCATAGCCATCGTCAAAGCTGATGGCGGCGGCTCGCGCGGGCAGTGTCGCGCTGCGCAAGTGCATGACCGCAACATCCAGAGGAAGCACATTGAACCAGCGACTGAGCCAACCGATCACCGCATCGAACCGGCGAATGTCGGGCTCATCCGGAAATAGCGGGTCCGGGTGTGAATGCACGCGGTGAAATATCAGGATCGACAACTTTCCCCCGTCTCCCGCGGGGGATAGAACCTGTGTCAGGCTGCGGATGATCATGGTGGACGTTGCCCACGTTGCGCCTCCCACCAGCGCATGGCCGCAACCAGAATAACAACGATGTTGTAGGGCAAGTCAAAGTAAGCCAGACTCAGGAATGCGCCGCCCACCGCGTAGCCCACCAGGGACACCTGACACATCACCGCCAGATCATGCGTCCACTGCTGTGGCGGCGGCATCAGACTCGCAAGGCGAATCTTGCGCGACAAACGCAGCGCCAAAAACCAGACCATCAAGAACAGCAACAGCCCGATGTAGCCATGCTCACCCAGCACAGAGAAATAAATGCTGTGCGCCACCTTGATGTTGCTGGGATCTGGAGCGTACAGGCCAAAAATCTCCGGGGTATAGATCTCAAACCCACCACCCGTGGGCCTGCGATTGGCCAGGTTGAAGGTAGTCCACCAGGCATTGATGCGGCCCATGGCCGAGGTGTCGAATTCGTACGACTGGATTGTGCGCATGCGCTGCTCCCAGGCAGCGGGCATGAAAGCGATCACGGCAAACCCCAGCAGTACCACCGCCGTACCGGTGAGCACCTTGCTGTTGGAGCGCATCCACAACATGAATCCCATCGCCAGCAGCGCCAGAAATGCACCACGCGACTGCGTACCCACCGCAGCAACAACGCACAGAATCATCAGCAACAAAAGTCCCCCACGTACCCACTTGCGCGCATCGACCAGACGCAAGTAGTTCATCAGCGGCAAGGCCACTACCAGGGCCAGAGCTATCTCGTTATTGCCCTCGATGAAGCCGCCGGGCGGACCCCACACCCGGCTTTCGCCCCCGGTTGCAATGGTAAAGATGCCGCCTTTAAAGCCATAGAAACCAACGGACAGGATGTTGATCCAGACGAACAGTTCGATGTGCTTGCGCTCACGCAGGGCAATCATGGCCACCAACGTCATTAACTGGATCTTCAGTACCTTACTGAGTTGCAGCCAAGACAGATCTGGATTGATCGCAAACAGAGTTGTAACGCACATCCAGAGCGTGAAGACGGTGAGGGCCATCACGACTGGCTGCCAAGGCAGGCGAAAGCGGTCGCGGTTGAAGACCAGTGAAATCAATGCAGCCCCGGCGGCCACTGCCGCAAAGGGCGCCGTATTGGCAAAGCCAAAGGCCAGCTTGTGGGGATTCATGATACTGATCCATGTCCACAGCAAAACCGCCACCCACGTGAACCGGATGGCAAACGGCAGAACCGCCAGAAAGACAGCCGAAAGGGCAATGTCACGCATAGTGAGCTCGCCCCCCCTGGCTGGCGAACGCGTCCACCTGGCTCATGACATAGCGGAACTTGCCGGACGCCTCGGGCGCAATGGCCGCCACCTGTTCGATCCGGATCTCAACCGCCGCGCCCAAGCGCACCCTGAAGTCCCGCACGATGCGCGCGTGGCTTGCGGGTGCAAGTTCGGCCTGCGATACCACGCGCACCACCGTCAGGTCCAGTGACTCCTGGCGGACCTGAAACTGCGCTATCTCCGGCAGGTCACGCAAGGTGTAGATCAGTGCCAGCCCGTGTATCACGGTGCCATCACGGGCGACGACAAAATCGGTGGACCTGCCCTGCAGGCTGCCCAGCACCGGCAGGCTGCGACCGCATGCACAGGGGCTGGTGCTCAGCGCGCCCATGTCACCAGTTCGATAGCGCACAAACGGAAAGTCCGCGGTCGCCATGTGTGTCACTACGATCTCGCCAACCTCACCGTCGGACGCAGGTTGTCCATCCGGACGCACGGTCTCCACCACGATGTCTTCGGCGCTGATGTGCAGACTGCCCATCGGGCATTGGTGGGCTATGAAGCCCGCATCGCGCGCACCGTATCCGTTGGCTACAGGGCAACCGAATACATCTTCCATGAGTTGGCGCTGTTCGTCGTACAGTCGCTCGGCAGTCACAAACACGACCTTGATTCCACATGCATTCAAGCGTACACCGTTGCGCCGAGCGCGACCAGCGATCAGCGCCAGACTCGACGGATAGCCAAACAACATTTTTGGCTTGACCGAGGCGATGGTGTCCACAAAACCGTCCAGATTTTCGATTGACATGTCAAAAGCCGCCAGCAACCGACTGCGCAGCACGCCGTCGCGCAACCTGCGCAGGCGATCCTGCGCACCCAACTCGATGGGGCTGCCCCAGACCACCAGCTCGGGGTCGCCAATGTCCACGCCCCACCATCGCGTGGCACGCCATTTGGCCGCCACATCGTGGCTCTTGCGTTCCCGGCCCATGTAGAAGACCAGCGGCTCGCCCGATGACCCGCCGGTGTTGTAGCGGGTCAGCGGACTGTGCCCCTGGGCCTTAAGGGATTCCACATTGGCGCGGATCTCAGGCTTGGTCAACAGCGGCAACGCGCGCAGCGCGGACGTCGACTGCACCGTGTACGGATCAAAGTGATTCTGGCGAAACAGGTTTTGGTAGTACGGCACACGCTCGCCGACATCCACCAGAAAATCTCGCAGGCGTTTGGCGCGGTGCGCCTGCAGCGCATCGGAAGACCACCACTGACTCTCTTCAAGCCGCGTGTGCAAACCCACTGAACTGTGTCCCTTCAGTCGTTCGTGCAGGGGAAACAGTACCTGGGAACAGAGCTGCGTGTAATAGCTCACGCGCGCACTCCCGTCACGGCCCGGCAATAGGCGCCGAGCCACTGCCGTCGCACCTTGTCCCAACAGTATTTTTCCGCCTCCACCAGCCCCACCGAACTGAAGTGCAGAGCCAGCACAGGGTTCTGCAAAATGCGCAGCACCGCATCGGCCATGGCTGCATCATCGCCCACTGGAACGAGAAGACCCGCTACACCATCCTCCAGCATGTCGGGAATGCCACCGGCACAGGTACTAACCACCGGCACACCACAGGCAAAAGCCTCCAGAATAGACACCGGCATGTTGTCCACCGTGCTCGGGTTGAGCAAGCACGACGCCGATGTCACCAGCGCGGCAATGCCATCGTTGCTAAGCCTTCCAGAAAAGCAGACGGCGGCACCCAAACCAAGTTGCTGTGCGAGTCCCTGCAGTCTCTCTCGATCAGGGCCGCTACCGGCAATCGTCATGCAGGCCCCAGGCACACATTGGCGAATGCGCGCCAGCGCCCGAATGGCGGTGGCAATGTCGTAGATGGGCTCCAGGTTGCGCGTTACCACAATAAGCGGTTGTGGCGCATGCGGTGCGCACACCGGTGGCGAGAACAGGGACAGATCAACGATATTCGGAATGACCTCACTTGACAGGCCGTGCTGGGCGAAGACACGTTGCAGATAGGGTGATGGTATGACCCGCAACGCGGTTGCGGACAACATGGCGAGGACGTAGCGGGGAGCCCGCGCAAAAAACGCATCGGCGTTGCCGCCGTGGTAGTTGACGATAACAGCCACCTTGTGAATCCTGGCAACGATGATCGCAGGCGCCACGAACAAGTGCCACGCCCATCCGGAGTTCGCCAGAATGTGCATGACGTCAGCCTGCGAACACGCCCGCCACAGGGTGAGCAAGTAGGGCGGTAGACGCAAGAGGGCACGCAGCACGGCAATACCCCCAACCCATGCCGGACGGTAAGGCGCATTGGTCTGCACCAGATCGACCACCATTCCCTCCGAACGCAACAGGCGAACCAACAGCTGACACTGATTGCCCATGCCGCCAGAGGGCGGCGGCAGCGGACCCACCACACACACACGCGGAAGTTTCATGGAGCCCCCGTGCGCAGGCCGCGCTTCGTGCTGAGCAACCAACCGACCAACCCCGCGGTCAATGTCAATAACGCGACAGCGAACACAACCGCCACTACCAAGAGGTGTCGGCGCAAGCGAACCAGAGAGGCAACTTGCGGTGCATTGTCAGCGTCCCCCAAAACGTGGATGGGCGGATAGACGCCCTGTGCCATGGCGCCCAACTGCTCAAGTGATCGTGACAGCAGGCCAAGGGTTCGAACCAGCAGCGCACGGTCATAAGAGAACACGTTGTTGCCCCACGACAAATACCACTCGGGCAATCCGCGCCGATAATAGTCCCAGGCCTTGGCCTCTATCTCATAACCCGGCCGGGCGCCGCTCACCAGGGGAAGCAGACGCAAGGTCGCGGAAGATCGCTTCAGCGCCTCGCGCACCGCCAGCGCCGAAAGTGGCGCGCCGTCCTCTACAGCGAAGTAGCTGTTGTTGAAGATGTCCACCAGTTGCCATTGCCCCAGTTGACGGTTCCAAACTTCGGGCCAGATATGCCCGTGGCCACCAAAGCCGTCAAAAGAGAAGGACCAGGCCCTCACCTGCATGCCCGATGCCAGGCCCAGTGCCATGAAGACCCGGGTAAAGTCCCCACAGTAGCCCGTGCCGTCGCGCAGGATGCGTTGGTAAGTTTCGCGCAGGTCTGACTGAATGGGTGTACCGACCAGTCGCGGATTGCTCAGCAGGTGAGCGCTGATGGCCAGCACCCGGTCCCAATCGGTTGGCAATGCGGCAAGATCGAGTTGGCGGGTCGCCTCTGCAAAAACCTCGTCGGTGGGACCGTCTTCGCGGAAGAAGTCCGCAGGCATGGTGTCGGGTCGCCAATCAAATCCGGAAATCCCTGCAGACGCCAGTAGCGATGCATTGCGCAGGCGCACTAGTTCGGCGGAACTACCGAGGTAGGGCGCAAGCGACGACATGGCCAGCACCAACACGCCCAGAGCGATCCAGACCAACAGACGCCACCGGACTTGCGCACGCGTAGGGACGCAGCGTCGCTCTGCGAGTTGTGTGGTGGATGGCGTAGCAGCCACTACCAACATAGGCCCACAACCTTTGCGGCGATGGCGCTGCGGTTGGGTAAGTGCACCAGATCCAGAATGTACTGGTCGGTTCGACAGTGCGTTGCGAGGGACTCGAACACGGGACCCCCGGACATTCCGACCACCAGCACGTCCGAGGATTCGATCACCGACTGTATGTCGGCCTGCAGCATGCCGCCGATGTGCGGCAGGTGCTTTTCAATGAAGCTGCGATTCGCTCCCAAAAGCCGGGCAAGGTGCACTTCCGGGTCAAAAACGGACAGCAGCATGCCTTTGCCGATCAACTGTTCGGCTAACGCCACCAGAGGGCTCTCCCGCAGGTCATCGGTGCCGGTCTTGAACGACAAGCCAACGAAGCCGATGCGACGCTTTCCCGTGGCCAGCAGTTTGTGCAGGGCTATATCCAGGTGGTTGCGATTGGAGGGCAGGATTCCCGCCAGCATGGGCACATCCACATCATGCACTTTGGCGAGATAGGTCGTGGCGCGAAGATCCTTGGGCAGGCACGATCCACCAAAGGCGAACCCCGGTCGCAGGTAGGCCGGCGAAATATTGAGTTGCTTGTCCTGGCACACCAGATCCATCACCTCAAAGGCATCAACCCCCAAAGCATCGCAGAGGCGGGCGGTCTCGTTAGCAAAAGTGATCTTGAGCGCATGAAAATTGTTGCACGTGTACTTCATCATCTCCGCCGCACGGACCGAGGTCTGCACGAACTTGCATGGCAAGTGCCCGAACAGCGCGCGCAACTGCTCTACCGGATAGCCGTGATTCGCACCCACCACCGTGAGTGGCGGCTTGTCGTAATCGCGAATGGAAGATCCCTCGCGCAGGAACTCTGGTTGAAAGCAGAGATGAAAGCCCTCACCATCCTTTTTCCCCGATTTGGCTTCCATCAGGGGCCGCAGAACCTCTTCCACCGTGCCTGGAACCAGCGTAGAACGAAAGACCACCACATGGGCTTGTGGCTTGTCGCAGATGGCATCGGCTAGCTCTTCCGCCAGGCGCAGGATGGCGCTCTGATCCTGGCTTCCATTGGCCGCGGAGGGGGTTCCCACACACACCAGAGAGATGTCGCTCTCGCGCACCGCCTGCCGCGCTTGCGTGGTGACGCTGGCCCGACCGCAGGACGCGACCTGCTCCATCAATTCGACCATGCCTTCCTCAACCACCGGGGTTTTCCCGGCCGTGATCAACTCAAGTTTGCTGGCGTCGATGTCCACGCCCACCACTTCGTGCCCATCGCGCACCAAACACGCCAGCGACACCGCTCCGACATACCCCAGTCCAAAGATGCTGATCCTCACGCGATGACTCCCATGTCGTGAATTGAAAAATTGCGCACGCTGCGATCGATAATCTTGTCCAGACGCGCCATCGACTGTGGCCACGCGTGCCGGCTCAGCATGCGCTGGCGTCCCGCCTCGGACAAGCGCCGGCGCTCGGCCGGGTTGCCAACAATGCCCATGATGGTGCGCACCAGCTCCTGCGGCGTATCAGCCACCATGAGGTGGGCATCGGACAGCGCGTCCACGCCATCTGCGGCTACGCTACTGGTCACCACCGGAACACCCATCGCCATCGCCTCGAGAATCTTGTTTTGCGTGCCCCGGGCAATCTTCAGCGGCGCCACCATCAACGCCGACTGCCGGACATACGGGCGCACGTCCGCCACCGATCCGGTCACGGTCACGCCATCGATTTCGCCGAGCTTGCGTATGGCCGGTGTTGGGTCGGCCCCGACAATTAGCAACTTCATCGCCGGACGCAAGTCTTTCAGTGCCGGCCATACCTGCTCGCAAAAGCGCACCATGCATTCCTGGTTGGGGTAGTAATCCATGCGCCCAATGAAACTGATGGTCTGGTTGTCATACACACCATCCGTAGGGCAAAAGTAGTCCGTATCAACACCGTTCGGAAACCAGTCCGTGTCGCCGCCGGTGCCGAAGTTTTGCAGAGTCTTCCATTCGGCCAGCGTGGTGGTGGTGCAGATATCAAAGGCGCCAGCAAGACGTTTTTCCCGCGCAAGCATCTTGGTGCCTTCAAGCTGGTAGCCCAGCGACAGCGGGAAGGGCTTGTAGTGTGCATATTCCAGCCACTTCTGGGAATCCATATCGCCAAAGTCCAGAATTTTTGGTATGTGGCGTACGTGCTCAACGTACTGCGCCGCCGTGGAGCAGTGCACAAAAATAAGATCCCACCTTTCGGACGCCAACAGCCGGCGCACGTGCCCGTCCATCGCCGAAGAATAGAAGAAACCCATGGAGGACGGCGTGAGCGTCGGCAAGCGCAAGACCATGCGCGCCACCTGTACCCACTCGGTCACATGGCTGATCTGGAAGTCCACACAGTACGGCGTGATGCCCTGGCCCTGTTGCGCCTCGTCACTTGAGCGGGCCAGCGAACACACCGTCACGCTATGCCCCACCGATGTCAGGTGTCGAATCATGTTGAACGGGCGAATCTTTCCGCCACGCCTGGGCGGAAAGGGGAAGCGGTGGCAAAGATAGAGAATGTTCATGCCAGGTGGGCCTTTAGTTCCAATGAAACATCCGTCGGGTCGCGACGGTCCAAGTAGATGCAACTCCAGATTTCAAGATTCATCAACGCCAGCAGGGCATCCGTGCCGTCGATGCGGTTGCTTGCGTGGTCGTCCATCAACCGAGCGACAACGGCTGGCTGAAAGAGCCCCCGGCGGCGGACCACTTCCGGCGCCAGCACACGCTGTAGAAGTGGTGCCAAATCTTTCTTGAGCCAGGCGCCCATGGGCGTACCAAAACCGCGCTTCTTGCGATTCAGAATATCCCCGGGCAACAGATCCACCAGCGACTCCTTCAGGATGTGCTTGAGGCGTCCACCGCGCACCTTCATGGCAGCTGGAATCGTGGCCGCCAGCTCAACCAGGTCATGATCCAGTAATGGCACCCGGCATTCGAGTGACACGGCCATGCTCATCTTGTCTGTCAGCATCAGCAGGTCATCGGGGAGTTGGGTTTGGCTGTCGACGGCAAACATTCGATTGAGAGCGTCCTGCTGGCCCGCACCGGCAAAGGCTGCTTGCATCGCGTCTGGAGCACCGAAGTCTGGAACAAGCAGCATCGCCGCCACCTCGGAGCGACCCATCACCTGCAAGTAGCTTCGGTAGCGGTCGTCGGGGGACATATCGACCGAAGCAACAAAGCCCTTCAGCAGGCGCAGGGCATTCAGCAGCCCCGAATGGCGATCAGCCGGAAGCTTGCGCGCGACGGACGCCACCGACCGCCGCAGCCATGCAGGGTATTGGTGGTACTGGCGCGCATAGTGGTCGCCAAGGTAGCGGCGGTATCCACCAAATAATTCGTCGCCGCCGACACCCGAGAGGATCACAGTGACGTCCCGGCGCGCGAACTCGGAGACCAAAAAAGTGGTGATAAAGGCACTGTCAGCCATTGGCTCGTCCAGATGCCACAGCAGCTTTGGCAATAGCGAGACCACGTCCGGGCGCACCACAATCTCCCTATGACGCGTTCCAAAAATCGACGCCACACGCCTGGCGTATGGCAATTCGTTGTAGAGCGTTTCAGCCGCCCCGCCTGCAAAGCCAATGGCATAGGTGTTGACAGGTTGCGAGGAGTGCCTGGCCATAAAGCCCACCACCGCGCTGGAATCCACACCACCAGACAGAAAGGCGCCAATAGGAACATCGCTGACCATCTGCATACGTACCGAGGCTTCGACCTGCGCCAATACACGCTCGGTCCACTCGCGCTCACTGAAAAGAGCGTTGGTATGCTCAGGCAGCTTCCAATAGCACCACTCACGCACGTGTCGGCCCTCAATAGCCAGCAATGTCGCAGGGGGCAACTTGCGGATTCCCTGGAAGATACAGTCTGGAGCTGCAACATAGCCCAGATGCAAATACCCCAACACTGCCGCCGGGTTGATCCCCGGACTTATCCGAGGCAGACGCAGCAGGGCCTTTGCCTCGGTAGAAAACGCCATTTGGCGCGCGTCCTGGAGCACGTAGAGTGGCTTCACACCAAGGCGGTCGCGCCCAATGAGCAGACGCTTTCGTCGGCCGTCCCAAAGGGCAAACGCAAACATTCCATTGAGGCGCAACACAAAGTCATCGCCTTCGGCATCATAGAGGTGTAGCAGCACCTCACAATCGGATTCCGTCGTGAACCGGTAGCCCTTGGCCACCAACTCTGTGCGAAGTTCGCGGTAGTTGTAGATCTCGCCGTTGCAGACCAGCCACAACGTTTTTGCTGCATTGGAAAGCGGCTGATGCCCGGTGGCCAAGTCAATGACGGACAGCCTGCGCATGGCAATGCCACAAGGTCCATCGACGTGCATGCCCGCGTCATCGGGACCACGGTGTCGAGTGACATCTCCCATGGCGGTAAGCATGTCAGGGTCAACACCTGTGCCGTCAGAGTAATAGATTCCGTGGATTCCACACACAATAAGACGTGCCTCAGATTTGTATAGAGGCAGTATCCGGATGCCGCTGCAGGGCGCGTTGATAAACCGCACGGTAACGGGCGACGCTGGCTGCCCAGGTGCGTTCCCTCTCTACAAAGCGACGCGCCTGTGCACGCACTTGCGGCCACCGGTCGCGCTGGGCCAACGCCGCCTCCAGCGCATTTGCCAGTTCGAACGCGTCGCCGGAGCGAAACAAGTACCCCGTCTCACCATGGCGCACCAATTCGCGGTGTCCGCCCACATCCGAAGCCACGAACATGTGCCCCTGGGCCATGGCCTCCAGTGGCTTGAGCGGAGTCACCAGCTCAGTCAATCGCACGGGCAGTCGCGGGTAGGCCAGCACATCCATCAACCCGTAGTAGCGATGCACATCTGCGTGCTCTACGCGGCCTGAGAAGATGACCCTGTCATGCAATCCGAGCGACTGGGCCTGCACGCGCAATGCTTCCTCCTGCGGCCCACCGCCAACCAGCAGAACGCGCAGTCGGGGGTGGCGCAGAATCATTCGTTGCGCAGCTTCGAGCAGCAGATGCAGGCCTTCGTAATGGTAGAAGGAACCCACAAACCCGATCACCAACGCACCATCGAGTCCCATGGTGTGGCGCAAGCGTAAATCCGGCTTCAAACTGAACTGAAACGAGGACGTGTCGACCGCATTGGGGATCACCGTCACACGCTCTCGCGGTATTCCACGTTGAGCGATGTCGTTGCGCAGCCCTTCACAAATGGTCGTGACCTCGCCTGCCTGGTGCAACGCAAAGCTTTCCAGCGAACGCGAAAGTCGGTAGCGCAGGCTACCCTCAACGGTGGTGCCGTGGTCCACCGCAGCATCCTCCCACGACGCGCGCATTTCATAGACCACCGGCAGCCGGTACGTTCGCCCGACCCACAGGCTTGGTAGTGCATTGAGCACAGGCGAATGCGCGTGGATGACATTCGGCCGCGTCGCCTGCACCACTTCGGCCATGCGCCGGGCGGTCAGGCGCATCTGGTTCAGCAGCCCGACGCCCTCGTAACTGGGCGTGCGGTGGAATGTGAGGCCATCGACCTCCTCCTGCATTGACGAATCCGGGCCTTGCTTGGGCGTGGTCAGGTGAACGGTGTCCCACCCCAACAGACGTTGCTCACGCAGGATCGACAAGGTACGAAAGGTGTAGCCACTGTGCAAGGGCGCGGAGTGGTCCAGCACGTGCAGGATGCGTAGGTTCATGGGCTTGCCTGCGCGTGCGCGTGGGGGCTCGCATCCACCACATTTCTAAGAAATGCCTCGAACATCATCAAAGACCACAAGGGCGCGCTGTGGTCGCGGGCGCCACTCTGATGGGCGTCCACCAAGCTGCGCACATATACCGGGTCAAACCAACCGGTGTCGAGGAGTTGCGCACCCAGAACCGTGTCGCGGAGGCGCTGCTTGAGCGGGCCGCGAAACCAGTCTGCCAACGGCACTGCAAAACCCATTTTCGGTCGATACAACACGCCTTGCGAAAGGTAAGGTTCCATCGATTTCTTGAGCAACACTTTGCCCTGCGCACCCTGTACTTTCTGGTGTGATGGCAGAGTGGCTAACCATTCGACCAAGGAGTGATCCATCAATGGCTCACGCACCTCCAGACCATGGGCCATGCTGGCGCGGTCGACCTTGGTGTTGATGTCGTCAGGCAAATAGGTCTTCAGATCAAGGTATTGGATCAGGGCCAGCGGGTCTTGTGTCTGTGCCTGGTCGGCGTGCCGACGAAAAACTTCGAGTGCACTGTAACCGCCCAGATCGGCCTTGAATCGGTCTGTAAACAGCGCATGGCGCATCGGCCCCTTTAACACCGACACGGCGTGAAAGTATGCCTCCACCGAGTCGCGCGCCATGGACTCGAAAGTTGTCTTGGCGCGCAGCATGCGCCAGGCCCAATCGGCCTTGGGGTAGACGCGCCCCATGACGCCAAACACCGGGCCACGCACGCCGATTGGCAAAAGGCTGCGCATGCGCTCCTCACGCAAATGCGTGCGGTAGCGCGTGTAACCACCAAACGCCTCGTCCGCCCCGTCACCGGACAGCGCCACGGTGACGTGTCTCCGGGCCAATTCGCACACGCGGTAGGTGGGAATGGCGGAACTATCGGCATAGGGTTCGTCATACAGACGCGCCAGCGTGTCGATCAAATCAAAATCAGCACTACCCACCACTTTCGTCCAGTGATGGGTTTGGTATCGTGTAGCCACTTGCGCTGCGAAAGTGGACTCATCGAAACCCGCCGTATCAAAGCCCATGGAGCAGGTCGTAATCGGCGAGGGAGACAAGCCAGCCATGAGCGCCACGACGGCGCTGCTGTCCACGCCACCGGACAAGAATGCCCCCAACGGGACCTCGCTGACCATGCGCACCGACACCGCGTCGCGTAGCCGGTGCACCAGTTCAGACTGCGCATCGGCCTGTGAAATAACTGAATTCAAGGTGAAGCGCAGATCCCAGTACGGCACCGTGGATTCCAGCGGACGCCCGCGCCGCACAGTGAGCGTGTGGGCCGGCGGCAACTTCTTGACAGCCTGAAAGATGGTGCGCGGCTGGGGCACATAGCCCAGGGCGAAGTACTCTTCCACGGCCAGCGGGTCCATGTCGCGGCGCAAGCCACCATGGGCCAGAATGGACTTCAATTCCGAGCCGAACAGCAGCATTCCGTCCTCCAGCATGGCGTAGTGCAGAGGCTTGACACCCATACGGTCGCGCGCCAGGAACAGTGTCTGCTGCCTGCTGTCCCACAGCGCGAAGGCAAACATGCCGCGAAAGCGTTCAACACACTGGGCACCCCAGGCCTGCCAGGCATGGACGATGACCTCGGTGTCGCTGTGGGTCTGAAACACGGCCCCAAGAGCCTGTAGCTCGGCCATGAGTGGCTGATAGTTGTAGATCTCGCCGTTGAATACGACAACCACCGATCCATCCCCATTGCACAAGGGCTGCTGGCCCGTGGCGATGTCAATCACCGACAGGCGGCGATGGCCCAGCCCGATACCGGGGGCGACATACAGCCCTCCCTCATCGGGTCCCCTGTGGTGTTGCGATTCGTTCATCCGGCCCAGCACCGCCGCACTGATGTCACCCGTGCCTCGCGTATCAAAGATCCCGGTAATGCCGCACATGGAGATTCCTCAAAGTGAGTCAGGGTTGCGCCAATGTGGGTACGGCGCAGGCACGTCGGCATTGCTGGTCATAGACCGCCTGGTAGCCAGCCACCATCGCGCCCAGGCTGAATCTGGCCTCCATGCGAGCACGTCCGGCACGACCCATGTCCATGGCGCGTTGCGCGCCACCCGCAAGCTGTGCCAAACGCAAGGCCATGCCATGCACGTCGCCAGAAGGCACCAGATGGCCGGTCTGGTCCGCAAGCACCAGATCGGCATTGCCCCCCACATCGGTGGCCAGCACCGGCAAGCCCGACGCCATGGACTCCAGAATTGCATTGGAGATGCCCTCGGAAAGCGATGGCAGTGCAAAGGCATGCAGGCCCCGCAAGACATCTGGCACATCATCCCGATCACCAGGCAGCCAGACCAGATGGTCCAAGCCGTGCGCCTGGAGTTCGCCCTGCACCTGGGCACGCAATGGCCCCTCCCCGACCATCACCAAACGCAGGCGACTGCGCAAGCCCGGCGCCAGCGCCATGGCCTGGACAAAGGCCTGCGCCAGCAGCATGGGATTCTTGATGGTTTGCATGCGACCCACACAGCCTACGATCCAATGCTGCGTCGGATCAAACGGGCAACCCGCGATCGGTGTGGGCCCGTTGCGCGCCGGATGAAAGCGGGAACCATCCACGCCGTTGCATATTTGCGTGATGCGCTCCCGGGGCACATGCACCTTGTCAATCAAGTAGGACCGCAAGTCGCGTGACAGCGCGGTGTAATGGTGCACTGCGGGTGCGTAGAGGCGGCGAATGCGTTGGTACATCACCTTACTCCCGTCTGTGTCGCTTAGGTCCAGTCCATGCTCACCGTGAATCCGCACGGGTACCCCGCAGGCCCACGCCACGGGCTGCACCTCCAGCGCTGCCAGATTGCGGCTGTGCACGATTTGGGGGCGTAGTCGGCGAAGCAACTCGTACAGCCGCGGGTACTGCCACACGGTGTGGCCAGGCGGCTTGTGCAGGGCAATAAACTCGACATCGTTGCGTCGCACCCGATGCCGGAAATCAGTGACCGCAGTCAGAGCCAGAACAGCGTGACGGTAGGCGTCACCGGGCATGTGGTTGATGAGATTGACCACGCCGTTCTCAAGACCGCCGGTGTCGAAACAGTGCACCACGTGCAACACCAGCGGACGGGGGTCCGAGGCCACTACAGCCGCCATAGTTTGTAGCCTGCATCGACAATTGCACCGCGATCAAAGGCCGATTTGACATCGATGAACGCGCCCCCGCGGACCAGTTTTCGACTGATATCCTCCACCGTCATGCTGGTGTATTCCCGGTGCGCCACCGCCGCCACGATGGCATCGGCCCGCGGCAAATCTGACCAGGGCATCAACGCCACGCCGTATTCCTGCATCGCCTCACTGGATTCAGCGCGGGGGTCAGTCACAAACACCTCCACTCCGTAAGACTTGAGCTCGCTGATGATGTCAACCACCTTGGAGTTACGCAGATCCCCGCAGTTTTCCTTGAATGTCAGGCCCATCACGTTCACCTTGGCGCCCTTGATGTAACTCCCTGCGGCAATCATCTGCTTGACGGTCTGCTCGGCGATGAACTTTCCCATTCCGTCGTTGATGCGCCTGCCTGCCAGAATCACCTGCGGGTTGTAGCCCAGCATCTCGGCCTTGTGGGTCAGGTAGTAGGGATCCACACCGATGCAGTGCCCCCCGACCAGGCCGGGCTTGAAGGCCAGGAAGTTCCACTTGGTTCCTGCCGCCTCCAGCACCTCGGTGGTGTCAAGTCCGAGCTTGTCGAAAATGATCGACAGCTCGTTCATCAGCGATATGTTCAGATCCCGTTGGGTGTTCTCGATGACTTTCGCCGCCTCTGCCGCCTTGATGCTCGACGCACGGTGGACACCAGGAACAATGATGGCCTCATACAACCGTGCCACGGTATCCAGGGTGGCGGGCGTGTCGCCCGATACGATCTTCAAGATCTTGGTCAGCGTATGTTCCTTGTCGCCCGGGTTGATGCGCTCGGGTGAGTAGCCGACAAAGAACCCGTCCTTCCACCGCATTGCAGACTCGCGCTCCAGCACGGGAATGCACACCTCCTCGGTGGCACCCGGGTAGACCGTGGACTCGAAGACCACCGTGGCGCCCTTCTTCATGTGGCGACCCGCCGTGGTGCTGGCCCCAATCAGGGGTCCAAAGTCAGGAATATGCGCGCTGTCCACCGGCGTCGGCACCGCCACCACAATGATGTCTGCCTCGCGCAGGAGCGCAGGGTCACTTGTGTACTCGGCGTGGGTCGAGGCGCCCATTTCCGCTTCAGAGAGTTCGCGCGATGGATCCGTGCCGAGCAGGCAGGATTGCACCTTGGCAGGCGCATTGTCATACCCGATGGTGCGAAAGAACTTGCCAAACTCCACCACGAGGGGCAAGCCCACGTAGCCCAAGCCTATTACCGCGACGACCGTCATAACAAGACCTCCCTGGCGTTGACTGGGTGTGCACCGGAGGATGTGTTGCTGCGCCCCTCACCGGTGTGGACGTTGCGCATCAGCAAGGCGTTGATGGCCGCGTAGTTGTCTGCCAAAAATGACGCCAGTGCGGCATCACCTTGCCCTGCAATGCCTTCAGGCGTGTAGATCACTATGACGGCCGCATCATCGCTACGCCCGATCAGTCGATAGAACGCTCCGATGGCCTTGGCCAGATGGTCACTGTGGGTTAGGCTACCGTTCACCCAGTTGACCTGCCATACCCGCAATGCGCCGCGTGCCAAAGAATCATTCAAGTCGGCGCGCCGCAGTTGACTACCGTGGACCATAATGGGCTGCCCCCCCGCAAGGACGCTTTTGCTGCTTCGCGCCACCACCGCCCAATGCGCATCTTTGCTCTGTACCAGCACATTGTCCGAGCTGACCAGTGCATGGCCGCGGCCCTGCTGCCGGTAGATCCCCAGGTACAGCCCCACCGACTTTCCGGCGCTGGCATAGGCCGCATGCATACTCAGAGACGGATTCTGGTACGCCGGCTTGAAATGTGGCAAACCCGAACCGGCATCCCACGCGGACACTGACCAGCCGGGTCCTAGCGCGGTGGGCGCCGGCAACACCCGAGACAATGCGCCCCCCCGCTCCATGACGCTAGCGCTTGCGTCACCCCCCGCATTGCGTTCCATCGTCCACAGCGCCAGTTGCGCACACGCAGTGATGAGAGCCATTCCCAGTGTGGCCAGCCAAATGGCAGCCACCGGCGCGGTGGCTGCCCCACCCCCCGGCGCAGCGGACAACTCTGGCATGCCAACACTTTCGTTGTGTTCCGGTTGCGCCCATCGTGCACCGACCAAAAACATCAAGACAATCACGACGCCAAAAAACAGCCAGCCGTACAACAGGTGGTCTACACCCGTGGCCAGGCGGTTGTTGGAGAGATGGCCCAACATGACGATCATGTAGGCCCGCACCCAGTTGGCGACAACTGGTACCACGATGGATGCCGCTACAAAGAGCAGACGTCGGCGTGTAGACTGGTAGTTGAGGTACGCAAACAGCGTGCCCACGGTAAGGGAGGCAATCAGATAGCGCACACCGCTGCAGGCCTCAACCACTGACCACGGTCCCGACGGAATGACAAAGTTGAGCCCCTCGCGGTAAACAGGTACGCCGCTGATTCGCAGGGCGAAGACCGTGAAATTGGCGGTCCATTCCATCAACTGCGGCAATAAGAACTCGCCCATGGGCACTGCGAAAAACAGGAAGCCCAACGGAAACACCATGTAACGGGCCACCGACCAGCCCACCACGACCGGCACCGACAGCACCAAAAGCCCCACCAGCGCAGTCTGGGTCAGCGTATTGGCGGCTGCCAACTCACCCAATAGCCACACCAGCGCAACACAGGCAAGCACAGGAAGCAACGCTATCGAAGGCTGTGGCACCACACGCGCGATGGCCCGCCTCTGTCGCCATATCAGCCAGGCCACAATCGGCGGCACCAAAAAGCCGTGTGCGAACGTGTCCGAGCGTTGCCAGATCAAAACCATCGAGGCTGCTGTCTCGCGGTACCAAACCAACACCCACGCAACGGACAGCAACAGCGCCAGGCCGGCGTGGCGCCAATGCATGGCGAAGGTCAACGGCAAGGTAAGGGAAACGGCGCTCATCCCAAGCCCCGCACGATATGGGGTCCCAGCCAGTTCACAAACTCCAGAGGCAAGCGCCGCCAGACGGAGATCAGCGGTTTGAAGCTGGCATTGTTCGGATTGTGTTGCGGAATGGCTGAACGCTTGTACAACTGGTATTCGTAGTACAACCGGCTGGGCTCAAACCCCCAGTTCTTCTTGAACGCATACGAGCCGCTGCCCTGCTTGCTTCGGCCATAGTCAAACACCGTCGCACCCCGCGCGCGGGCGCGGCGCATCAACTCCCAATATTTAAAGTCATTAGCGGCCAGCGATCGTGCTGCCGCATCGTCACCGGCGTAATAGGGTAAAACCTCATTTCGAAAGTAGAAACTGAGCACGGCGCTTAGTGCAATTCCCTGATCACTCTCCACAGTGAGGACTTCACAGTCAGCGCCAAACTCGGCCATCAGCGCCTGAAAGTACCGGCGCGGCAATGCGGGTGTTCCATGGCGGCGCATGTTATCGGCGTACAGCGCATAGAAGCGGTCCACACCGCCATCGATCATGCTTCTCAGACCATTTTTTGCGCCCTTGCGCACCATGGCCCGCTGCTTGCGCGGAATGGCCTGCATATTGGCTTCATCGTCGGGACCCAACTCCTTGCGAAACGTGACATAAATGTCCTGAGCGGGCCAGTCGGGGTGCATGGGACGCACATTGCGCAATTCAAGGTGCGCAACCTGGAGGCGTTGTGCAATGGCCTGCGCCTCGCGCTCCAAGGCAACGGCCGCCTGGGCATCGCTGGCCACAACGCCGCCATACACCGCGAAGGGCAGGCTCACCAGTGCATTGCCAAACAGCCAAGTCTTAACATGGGCCAGTGGCAGCACGCCGACGATGCGATCGCCGGACTGTGCATAAAGGAAGTAGGTATTGTGCTTGAACACATTACGCACAATGGTCTGCCATCCTGCGCGATGGAAAAACGTAGCTTGCGCGTTGGCCAGCACAAAGGCGTCCCATGCGGCGGCTGTTGCCCGATCATCTTGGTGCAAACGCCCAATGACAGCAGTTGGTACTTCAGTTGGGGCGTCCATGGACATTAAGTTCTTTCAAAAAAAGTTGATCCATGCGACCCCAGTTGAAATCATTGAGCAACTGCTTCAGACGGCCCTCCATGCGCCAGATGTTGACGTAGTGCCGAAAACGCGTTTTATGGTTGATGCCGGCCACCCGCGGCTGCTCGCAGTCAATTTCCCATGGATGGAAATAGAAAACGCAGGCCTCACTGTCGACGGCGTTCACCCGCCCCAGCATCCAGCGCGACAGCGCATACGGAAGCAATCGGAAGTAGCCGCCTCCGCTTGACGGAAAATTGCGGCCGAACAGGCGCAAGGTGGTAATGGGTATTTCCAACAAACCCGGGCGCGCCTCAAAGGCGAACCGCGGTGCGTTGGGCATACCGTAATGGTCGTGTTCGATGGGGTAGATACTGGAGCTGTAGCGGTAGCCCGCGCGCGCCAGCGCGTCAAAGGCCCACGGGTTATCTTCGTCGATGGAGAAGCTCGGTGCACGGTAGCCATAAACGGCACTGCCGCTGAGATCTTCCAGAATGACTTTGGCCAACTGGATGTCGCTGAAGAATGCCTCCGGTGACTGCCCGCTGGCGCGTTCATGGCCATAGCCATGACTGGCCAATTCGTGGCCCTGTTGCACGATGCCCCGCACCATGCTTGGGTAGCGTTCGGCAATCCATCCGAGTGTGAAAAACGTGGCCTTTACATCCCGCGAGTCCAGCAACTCAAGAATGCGGCCGATGTTGCGCTCCACGTGACACTCCCGCGTGCTCCACTCCGAACGATCAATGTAGGGTGCAAACGCGGAGACCTGAAAGTAGTCTTCCACATCGACCGTGAGTGCATTGGTAATGGTGGAGATTGGCATGTTCGGTACCGCTAGCGGGACTGCAACCATTGGTAGAGATCCGACACGATGCGCTGTGCAGCATGCCCATCCCAACACTCTGGAATGCGCCCCTGCTTGCCGCGCCCCTGCAACACATCCTGCACGGCGCCCAGGATCGCATCGCGATCCGTTCCAACCAGCGTATTGGTACCTTCCAGCACCGTGATGGGTCGCTCGGTGTTGTCGCGCAGGGTCAGGCAGGGAACGCCCAGCGCTGTGGTTTCCTCTTGCAGTCCACCCGAGTCGGTCAGCACCACACGTGCCTGCGCCATGAGACCCAGCATCTCCAGGTAGTCCTGTGGTGGCAACAGAACCACGCGCGGGGAGTCGAGCACATCAGCCAAGCCAAAACGCTCTATGCTGGCCCGCGTACGCGGGTGCATGGCAAACACCAGTGGAAGGCGTTGCGCAACCTCGGCCAACACACCCAGCAGGGCGCGCAAAGTTTGCGGTTCATCAACATTAGAGGGGCGATGCAGGGTGACCACCCCGTAGCCTGGTGGTTCGTCCAACAGGTTCACATTAGCATGGAATTGCTGGAGCGTGGCCTGCGCACTGCGTGCACTCGCGCGGCCAAAGACAACCGAATCGATCATCACGTTTCCGGCAAACACGATACGGTCTTGCGCAATGCCCTCGCGGCGCAGGTTGATCTCCGCGCTGCGCTCGGTGGTGTAGAGACGATCCGATATCTGGTCGGTAAGGATACGGTTGATCTCCTCCGGCATGCTGCGGTCGCAGCTGCGCAACCCGCTTTCCACATGCACGACTGGGACACCTCTCTTGCTCGCCACCAGAGAACAGGCCAGTGTGGAATTGACATCTCCCACCACCAGCACGCAAGCCGGTTGGTAGGTTTCCACCAGCGGGTCAAATCGGCGCATCACTTCTGCCGTCTGTACCGCGTGGTTGCCTGAGCCAACCTCCAGGTTCTCATCCGGACGCGGTAAACCAAGCGCCGTGAACAAACGCTCACTCATCGCGCTGCCGTAATGCTGGCCGGTGTGCACCAACACCTCGGGAACAGGGGGCTGGTGTGCCGCCATAGCCCGCAAAATGGGTGCCATCTTGATGAAGTTGGGGCGCGCGCCCACGACGCACATGACCGGGTTCATGGACGACCCTCGGCACTGACATTGACATTGACCACCACCTTTTGCAGCATGGCCAGAATTTCCAGATTAATACGCTCAAGGCGCAGCAAGCTGTTTTCCAACCGGCGCATCCGTGCGTCGTACTGCTCTGCCCCGAGGTTCTGGATCTGGCGCGACATCCCTTGCCAGGTGGTCCCTGGTTCCAACTGCGCGGGTGTCGGTGCCCGGGTAGTACCACTCGGCGCTGCGCTGGCGGAACCCGATTCGTCGTTGATTTCGGCCACCACCTCATCGACATCGGCCACGCAAAGTACCTCCTTGCTACCCAGAAATCCCAACAGAAGCAAACGGTCGCACAACAAATTGATGCGCCTGGGTATTCCCCCTGAGGCTTTGAAAATGGCCTCGTGTGCACCCGATTCAAAGGTCGGACGGCCGCTACCACCAGCGTGGTTGAGTCGATGCTCGATATAGGCTTGCGTCTCTTGCGCATCCAATGGTCCAATATGGCAGGCGGCGGTCACTCGCTGGCGCAACTGCTGCATGGCAGGGCTCTGCAGAATCGCGCGGAATTCGGGCTGACCCACCAAAAACGTCTGCAAGAGCGCCTGCTGGCCATACTGAAAATTTGACAGCATGCGAAGCTCCTCGACAGCGCGCTGTGTCAGATTTTGCGCTTCGTCCACGATCAGAAGGCAACGCCTTCCCTGGCTTGTCTGGTTGACAAGATAGGCTTCTAAGGCCATCAGAATATCCGCCTTGAGTACGTCCTTGACGCGCACACCGAAGGCTGAACCCACCATACGCAACGTATCTTCCGCATCCAATTGGGTGGTGACCAGGTGGGCCGCCACAACCTTGCTCGCGTCCAGACTGGCCAGCAATCCGCGCACGATGGTGGTCTTGCCTGCACCGACCTCGCCCGTGATCACAATGAAACCTTCGTTGCGATGCACACCGTATTCGAGATAGGCCCGGGCGCGACGATGTTGCTTGCTGCCAAAGTAAAAATCTGGGTCTGGGTTAAGCTGGAACGGCTTGCTGCGCAAGCCATAAAACGCTTCATACATAGATCAAAACTCAACAGTCAGGTTGAAAGTGACAGCGTTTTCTTCATACGGTGTGGCTCCGGTATAGGACGCATGCCGCAAACCGACGGCGACTGCACTCTTGCGTGTAACCTTCCCCGTGAGGTTCATGCTGAACTCACGCAGCCAACTGTCTGGCAGACTCGGCGCACCCCAGGCCTGCTGCAATGACGCAATGAAGCCTAAATTAAAAACCGGTGTAAGGCGATGCAAATAGCTAATCCTGGCGCCAGACTGGTGGACCGTTCCTCGGGCCAGGTCATCCGGGGCAGTTGACAAGGTATCCACCCGCGTGCTTTCCGTCTGGGTCACGGCAAACGCTAACGTGTCTCTGACTCCGCGCAAGGTTAGTGTCAAGTCCTGGCGGCGCTGCAGGCTCAAGGCGGATAAGACAAAGCCACTCACGGCGGACACGAATGGAGCCGGCGTGGTCGACACATCGCGCACATCGGAAAGCTTGAGCACAACCAGGTTGGTACTGTGTTCCATGCTCACCGCATGAGACTCGCCAAACGACCGATGCCCCTGCGAAGCCAGCAACTGCGTGCGCTCGGACGGATTCCACTTTAGCCCCACCTCATTGGTGGCGTGGGACTGCTTGTCCACAGTGGTGTAGTTGTTGGCTTCCACGCCTGCCTTGGCAAACACGCTCAACTGTGGCGTGAACGCATACGAAAGACCGACATCGCTCAAATCGGATTCCGTGTAGCGGCCCCCGCTGTAATCCACACCGGATCGGCTCACGTCCATCAACCAGCCAATAGTCCTTTCGGCACGGGTGCCGTCAATGGTGATACTGTTCTGTGAGGCAAAAGTCCCCGGGGCGCTAGCAGAGTCGCTTTGCGTCACCAACCGGTCCATACGCACTACGTAGTTCGCCAGATCGCCCAGTCGCCCCTGCAGATAGGGCGAGAGGCGGTAGTTGGAAACTTCCGTCCGGTTGGTCGTGCTATATGCGCCGGCGCCGGACTGTGTACCGAAGGCGGTGATGGCCTGCTGCGCGATGGCACCGGTGAAGTCAACGTAGAGAATCCTGTCGACAGCCTCGAACTTGCCCACGGTATCAAGTGCATTCAGGTAGGAGTCCGAGCGGCTCGACTGACCATACCCGACCGCGCGCAGCGCATAGTCGAAATAGCCTCTGAGACGCCCCTTGCCGCTTGCAATGTGGATGCCCGGACTGATCTCGGTCACTTGCTCGGACTGCTTGCCTGAACTCGCCTGGTTCACGTTGTCCGTGAAGGTCTGCATCACTGATAGGCGCGGCACCACCGTGATCCCATGGGTTGGGAAATCGCTGCTCCCCGCATACGGTTCCTGCAACTGGCCACCCGGCTCGTCGGTACCCAGCATCTCTGGGGTTGGCGTGTCCGCCACATTCAGGTCTTGCGCCTGGACACTGACCGCGGCGCATAGCAGAATAGTCGCAGCCGCCCTGCCCAACAGGCGGCCGCTACGATAGAGTGAATCAGGCAAGGGCTTGAACATATGCGCGCTCATTACCTTCGTCACTCGCGTAGCCATACTCATAGCTTGCGTTGCGCTCGACTCTGGCCTGGTTCAACAGCATCAGTTTGATCGGGCAGTTCTCGATGGTGGCCAACGCCTGCATGACATCCGATTGCAGCGTCTCCTCGGCGCGCACCACCATCACAATTTGCCCCATGTGGGAGGCCAGCACTCTGGATTCTGTAGCCAGCAATAAGGGGGGCGAGTCGAACACAACGATACGGTCCGGATAGCGTCGGGCAATCTGGTGCAGGAGTCTTGCCATCGCATCGCTGGCTAGCAACTCAGTGGCACGTGGATGCGACGTTCCGCTGGGCAACAGGGTCAGCTTATCAACACTCGTTCGCAGCAGCGTATCTGACAAATCCAACGACTCATCCTGTACCAGATCGAGCAAGCCCATGCCCGCAGGGAGACCGAGAACACCCATGATCGAGGGACGCGTCACGTCCGCGTCCACCAGCATGACCGTGCAATCGAGTTCGGTGGCGATACTCATCGCAAGGTTAATGGCCGCAAAGGTCTTCCCCTCGCCGGGCAGAGCACTGGTCACCATGACGAGGTTTCTATTGGCTATGGTGCCTGCGCCCCGGCCCATGGCATTGTTGATCAGAGGGCGTTTAATCACCCGGAACTGATCGGCAATCTGCGAGCGTCCCGCACGTGGCGTCACAAATCCCGCCAGCGCAAGTTTCTCAAGATCAAGCTCCACCCGGCGTGATTGTGTGTGCTGTTGTATTGCATCAGTTTCGTCTGGTGGAGCCGGTGGCGCGACCGCAATGGCTACCGGGACGGGCATTTCCGCCCCCGCCTGGCGCAGTTGTTCCAGACGGCGCGCGGCCAGTTCAATCAGGCTGTTATTCATGGTGATTCATCCTGTCCAGCCGGGCAAAAGTGCCAAAACAAACATTCCTACTGAAAACGCCCCCACCAAGCCGCCCAGCGCGGCGAGGTATTTGCGCAACTCGGCCTTTTCCTTCAACGCGCTCGCCTCACTGCGCACACGAGTCACCACCCCCAGCAGGGGTAAGCCCACCGTCTCCCGCAAGGACCTGCCATCGAAGAAAACCGCCTGCGCGCGGCTGGCGAACAACGCTGCACCCACACCAGCCGCAAGCGCAACCAGCAGAGCCAATGGCAACAGCAGCAGGCGATTTGGCGCCACCGGCCTGGGCGACACACGCGGCGGGTCGATCAGACGAAAATCCGCGACGCCGGCTGCGCTCTCAAGATCGCCCGACAGCGCCGCCGACTCACGCCGTGCCACTAGATCGTTGTAGTTTTTCTTGTTAATGTCGTAGTCACGATTGAGCTGGGCCAACTCGGCCTCGACCTGGGGTGCGACCTTCATCAACTCACGCGCCCGGGCAAGGCGGGTGCTGTACTCGCCGACTCTGGCCCGCAGCGACGCCACCTGTACTTCCAGCGTTGCCAGCATCCGGTTAAGCTCCTGCGAGGCCAGCGAATTTGTTTGCACGGATTGCGGACTGGTCATTGCTGTCCTGCGCAACTCCACAATCTGCTTTTGCCGGGTCACTTCCAGTTCACTGATAAGGCGACGCGCACCAGCTACATCGGGATGCTGCTCCGTGTAGCGCTGCAACAAGCTGTCCAGGTTCTGTCGGTGTGCAGCGATCCGGCCGTCGATCTCCGGTGTCGAGACCGCCACCGCGGATTCCTGCAGCAGACTGCGTGAGACAAGATCTCCGCCCTGCGAGCGCTCGATCTCCATTTGACGCCGCGCCGCTTCACGTGCGTTCTCCGCCTCGCGCAATTCCAGACGTGCCTGGCTGAGCTGGTTGCCCAGCACTGTAAGTTGCTCGGTCATGTCCCGGCCCTCTACGTTGTGCAACTCAATGTTGCGGACCTTGAACTCCTTGAGTCGCGCCTCAGCCTCTTCCAGCTTCACCACGTAGGCCTTGATCTGCTCGTCAATGAACTTTCTGGCGGTGTTGGAGTCCTTGCGGGCATCTCCCATGCTGGACTCTACAAAGATGGACACCAGAGACTGGACCACACGCTTGGCCCTTTGCGGACTGGTGTCCCTATAGGACAGCACGTACAGGTTGTCCCGGCCAACGTTCTTGATTTCAAGTGTCTTCATCAACTCGTCGATCAGCGCGTCCTGCGCCGCGCGCGACTGCGTCTTCAGATCCAGATCTGCCATGCGAATCAGCTTCTCGACATTGGGTCGACTGATGAGAGTGCGGCTGAGCATCACCACCTGCTGATCCACATTGGGCTGCACCGCCAAGCCGGACATGAGTGGCTTGAGGATCGACTGGGTGTCAACAAAGATGCGCGCCGAGGCTTCGTAGCGGTCAGGAACCAGCAAGACCACCACGCACCCAATGGCAGCAACCAGCCACGCCACAAGCATTCCCATCCAACGGCGCTTCCAGATGCCATCGATGGTCGAGGACCATTGACCAATGAACTCATTCATCAGAAACTCTCAGAGTGTGTTGACGAAAGCAGCCTGCCATGCACGATGACAGGGCCATTCAAAGCCGATCTGCAGGATTAGAACCAGCCTTGCGGAATGATCAAAATGTCGCCCGGACGCATATCCATGTTCGCCGAAATGTCGCCACGCTTGACCAGGTCCTTGAGGCGCACCGAGTAGCGCTTGCCGCCCTCGGAGGCACGCGTAATGGATGCCCCATTCCCGTCCGCAAAGTCGGTCAGACCTCCCACTGCGATCATCACGTCCAGCACGGTCATCTGTTGTTTGTAGGGCAGCGCTTGCGGCTTCGCGGCTTCACCCACCACCCGAATCTGCTCGCTGTAGGGGCCGACAAAACGCGTAACGATGATTGTTACAACCGGGTCGCGCACCAGTTTGCTTAACGCTTTCTCCACGTCGCGTGCCAACTGCGTTGTAGTCTTGCCTTGCGCGACGAGTTCTTCCACCAGCGGCGTCGATAGCTTTCCATCTGGCCGCACAGGAACCGAGAGTGATAACTCCGGATTTCTCCAGACAATGATGCTCAATACATCGCCTGACCCCACGATGTAGTCATAGTCCTGCGTAGTGGCGCCCACGGGTGCCGCAGTCGTCCCTGAAGAAGGTCCCGCGCACGCGCCAAGCATGCCCAGCAATAAACCAAACCCCACCCATGCTACTGCGGCTTTCGCCATGCAACGCATATTCTCCATGAGACACCTCCAGCCCGATTGAAATGAATGTTCCGTTGCGACCGGGCACGCTGCCCACATCGCAGCCGCTAGCCAGAGTCACATCTGAGGCTGAAGTGTGCCTATCGGTGCGCCCTGCGGCTTGCGATTTCTCATGAAACCCAGTACCTGTTTTTTGGGCACTCGACACGTTTGGCGTCTAGCGATTCTCTACAACAATCTGGGCAGATGGCGAACTCGACGTCGTGTTCATCACCCTGTCGGCAAGCCATGCGAAGTTCAGGTAAAAAAAAGCCCCCGAAAATCGGAGGCTTAGTAGGAAAAGGCAAGACTCAGGCGGCATTCTTGCGGCGGCGGCTTGCGGCCAGGCCAGCCAAGCCAAGACCCAATAGTGCCAGAGAGCCTGGCTCAGGTGCGCCGGGCGGTACGATGACGGGCGCAAAGCCGTCCAGATAGGTATAACCCGCGTGACCACCATAAGGGCAATCTGAAGCCAACAGTGTCAGTGTGAAGTCATTTCCCACCAAGCTGGTTCCGCCTACGCCGGCGGTTGTCAGGTCGATGTGCTCAAGTTGCCATCCACTGGAGTACCACCCGTTCATAAGATTGATAAACACACCGGGTGCAGATGCCGAACTGTAGGAGCGAGTCAGTACGTCGGTGCCGGTTGTATCGTCGTGCAGAGTCAGGGAGAAATAGTCCGAGTCGGTCAGTCCATGCGACGCTTCCAAGACAGCATTCCACTGGAAGTAGATATCCGTATCGGTGTAGTTGGTCACGCTTTGATCAATTGTAGACACCGAGTAATCGTTGCTTCTGTCGTTTACACGTACGGAGTAGTTGCCGTTGTACACCGTGTTGGCGCCACTGATGGGGTCCGTACCCGCAGTCATGAGCGTATTGTTGCTGGGACCGCCGGCGTAGGTGGACGCAGGCACGGGCAGCGAGGGGAAGCCATACCATGAGTCCCCACCTTGGTTCCAGCCACCAAGATCGCCGTCCTCAAAGCCTCCGTTGGTGAAGCCGGTCGCGTGCACGGAGCCTGCTGCAAAAACGGCGCAGATGGCTATGGGAAGAATTTTCCTGATCATTTGAATCTCCTTGAATGGGTTAAAGAACTGCGAAGATGGGCTGACCCACCAACACCAGAGCATTCTTTGTGCCAACCGCTTAACTCATTGTTTTTGAAGGGGTTTTCTATTTTTGTGCTGACATTTCGCGGGCCAGCGTAAAGAAAGCCGACACCCGCATTGGTGATGATCAGTTCTGCAGCCGCTTGTTCAACTGGGCCAGAACGATCCGATCAGCAGGGGAAAGCAGCTTGGTGTTGACGGGTTGCAGCGTCGAAGCGGCGGCTTTGGAGTCGCCCGAAGCCAATTGCAGTTCTGCCAAGTGCATGCGGGGCAAGGGCGCAGTCGGTGCGAGGTTGACCGCAGTTCGCAGGCTCAACATGGCCTCCTCGTGTTTGCCCAATTGCGCCTGGGCCATGCCCAGTGTGTCGAGCACGCTGGCGTTGTCGGGCAACAGGCGCACTGCTTTACTGGCGTTATCCATGGCTTGTGGCTTCTTGGCCAGAACCTGTGCCCATGCCAGGTCATTGAGCAGCACCGGGTCGCCAGGGCTTTTACTCACCCGCTTTTGCAGCAGTTCCACTGCCCGCTCTGCCTTGCTCTGAGAGAGCGCGCGCTGTCCCGCATAGCCCAACACCGTGGCATCTTCGGGAAATTTGCGCAGGGTGATGGCCAGTTCTTCTTCGGCCGCCGCGTGGCGGCGGGTACGGTCCAGCAAACCCACGATGCGCAGCGCGGCGGCCGGCTCGGCACCCGCCTTGGCGGCTTTAGCGTACTGCTTAAGCGCATCGTCGGTCTTTGCGGATTGCACCAATACATCGCCCTCCAACAACATGGCGCTGAGTCGATGGGGCTCCATCGTGCCCAATTCACGCGCCACTGCGACTGCCTCGTGGGCATCGTCGGGAGCGATCAACATCGCCAATGCAACATAGGCCGCTCTGTCAAAGGGGCGCTCGGAAATCAATTTGCGCAACAACGTAGTCGCTTGCACTTTGCCGTTCCCACTGGCTTCCATCTGCGCGAGTTTTAGGCGCCAATCTGTGCGTTGCGGATAGCTCGACACCAGCTTGCGATAGGCTTCCGTTGCCAGCTCGGTCTTACCCAGGCGCTCATAGGTGCTGGCAAGCAGTGCCGCGGCAGCGACGGGCGCATTGTTGCTGGAAGCCCCCGTTTGGGCCACACTCAGAGCCGCATCGGTGTTGCCAGCGCGAAGGTTTTCCATTACCAGTGCTTCACGCAGTAATGGGGCGTTGGGGTGCATGGCCACCCCTTTTTCCAGCAGTGCAGCGACACCGCCATTGACCGGCCCGTCGGCACGCAACAGCGCAACATAGGCGAGATAGGTTTGCGCAGTACTGGTCTTGTTTTGAATGGCCTTCTCGAAGCGTGAGCGCAATTCCTGGCGCTGCGCTGGTTGCTTTGCCATGCCCGCAAGTGCCATCAGGGCCGCATCAAAGCCAGGCTGAAGGTCCAGTGCGACTAGCGTAGAGCGCCACGCCCCAGCGAAGTCACGCTGGTACCCCTGAGCGGCGGCCAACACCAGATGAGACTTGGGGTCTTGCGGGCGCGACTGGATAGCATACTCGGCGAGTTTGCGCACCCTGGCAACATCACCGTTGCGCATGGAAATGGTGACAATTTGATCGCGCACCATCGGGTCTTCCCGGCCCAATTCAACCGCCTTGTCCAGCAAGGCTGTTGCCGCCTGCTTGTTGCCCTGGCGGAACTTCAATTCACTCAACCGCAGAAGACTCGGTGCATCATTGGGGTGGCTGGAAACCAGTGTTTCCAACGTGGCGGCTGCTTTATTCAGGGCGCCGCTACGCACCTCGATCTCGGCCCTCAAGGCTAGCAATATTGCGTCAGACGGCACGATTCCAAGGCCACGGCGAATGGTCTCCTGGGCCTCACTGATCTTGCGCTGCTGAAACTGCGCGGAGGCATGCATCTGCAGGGCGGGAACCGAGGTCGGATACAGCTTTAGAAGCTGCCTCAGACGAATATCCGCCATCTGGACATCTCCACTTTGCAACTCGGCGGAAGATGCCAGTAAAACAGCAGGCAGGTGGTCTGGCGACACCGCAAGCACTTTAAGGGCAGCGGCATGGCTGTCTTCCCTGCGGCCCTGGTTCGACAGCACTACAGCATTGAGGTAGTGCGTCCAGAAGTAACTGGGGGCCTGTGCCAGAAGCTTGTCGCGCAGGGGAACGGCGTCCGCAATTTTTCCCGCGGAGATCAATGCCTCCGCGTACTCACCCGTCAGACCGTGATGCCAAGGCGCGTCTTCGTGGGCCTTTTTGATAGAGGCCAGTGCCCGGGGCTGGTCACCCGCGGCTTTGAACAGTCTGCTTTGCGCACGCAGCGTCCACCATGAGGCCAACGCCGCAGGTACTGTTGATGCGGCTGATGCGAGTGATGCAATCTCCTGCACAGTGTTGAGTTCAGCCAGGGCCTGCTGCGCCTGGCCTTCGGCCAACAACAACTGGGCCTTCGCGACTCTGACCGTCGGAGTACTCACGGCCGCCGCAAGAAGCTGCTCCTTGGCCGGGCTCATACGGTTCTGACTGGCATAGGCAAGCGCGACCAGCGCACGCAAATTGGACTCCGCCTCCCTGGACACAAGATGGCGATCCGCGAATTCTCGGATCAGCGGTTCCAGTTCGTTGCGGTCCAGCATGAGCGAGACAATGCGCGGCACCAGTGCGTTGGGCTCTGCGCCGAGTTCAATCGCTTTGCGCAAGTGACGCTCAGCATTCATGGGGTCAAAGGAGAACTCGGACGCATCAGCCAAGGCCAGACGTGCGGATACTGAATTGGGCTCGGTCTGCACAGCATTTTTGAACTCAATGAGCGCAGCCGCATAGTCGCCTGTAGCCAGGTACTTGGCGCCCGCTTTCATAGGGTCCTGTCCGCAGGCCGCGATCACCACTGCGCAGGAAAGGATCATTGCCCGAAAGTGTCTATGTCGGTTAAGTGGAAGAAGCGCCGGGAGTTGGGTAGAGGTTTTCATGTGATTTTCAGTCTACGAACCACCCCAAAACGCTCGCTTGACAAATCACAAGCCGCTGCATCTTCAGCTTGAACAAGGACCACATGAACAGGGCCCACTCACATGAGCAAGGCCAACTCAGCAATCATTTGGATTTAAGGATATACTAGGCGGTTATTTAGGCAAGA
The DNA here is from genome assembly GCA_021737865.1 of Rhodoferax sp. Lineage (GTDB taxonomy): Bacteria > Pseudomonadota > Gammaproteobacteria > Burkholderiales > Burkholderiaceae_C > Allorhodoferax. The sequence goes on along the minus strand of JAIPDC010000001.1, from coordinate 2,754 downwards.
GCGACAGCAGCACCTCCGGTCCAGGCCACACGTTGACATGAGTACAACAGGCCACCTTACCGCAAGGACTGCACTCCAAATGTTCGCCCTCACATCTTGCCAACTGGGAAACTCCCTTTCCTGCCATGCCAACTGCGCACGCTCCAAAAGCGGTGTAGACGGCACCCGCCCTGTTCACCTGTTTTTTGTTGATGATCCGAGGTTTTCGCATGCCTGCTCAAAAATCTTCCAAGCCTGCTCCGCCCGCGCCAAAATCCGAAAAGAAAGCCAACCCCGTGCCAGCATCCAAGCCCCCTGTCGTCAAGTCCAAGGCACAACAACTGCAAGAAGCAGCGGACGCTCTGCTGGCCGCTGGTGCCGCAGACAAAAAGAAACCCGGTCGCCCGCCAAAAGCCGCGGCTGGAGAATCCACCGCACCGGTCAAGACCGGGGCCAAGCGCGGACGCAAGCCCAAGAGCGCTGCGGAACCCATTAGCGACGACATGGATATGTCGGACATCGAGGCCGATCTTGTTGGCGAACCCGCGACTGTCATCACCGCAACGGGTGAAAAGGTCAAACCACTGCGCATGAAGATCAGCAAGGCGAAAGAACGCGCCTTGATGAAAGAATTTGGCCTGGACGAGACCGTTTTATCCGAAGAAGACATTGCCAAGCGACGCCAACGCCTGAAAACGCTCATCACGCTCGGGAAAACGCGGGGCTACCTGACACACGGAGAGATATCCGATCACCTGCCCGACAAGCTAGTCGATGCAGAAACGCTCGAAGTCGTGATCTCCATGTTGAACGACATGGGTGTGGCGGTGTATGAGCAGACACCCGATGCCGAGACCCTGTTGCTTAACAACAATGTATCCACTGCCGCCACAGCAGAAGAAGCGGAAGAAGAAGCTGAAGCAGCGCTGAGCACGGTTGACAGCGAATTTGGTCGCACCACAGACCCTGTGCGCATGTATATGCGCGAAATGGGCACAGTTGAATTACTGACCCGTGAAGGCGAAATCGAGATCGCCAAGCGCATTGAGGGCGGCCTGATGGCGATGATGGAAGCGATCAGCGCATCGCCAGCCACTATTGCAGAAATTTTGCGCCTGGGCGAAGATATCCGGGAAGGCAAGGTCGTCATCACCACGATCGTAGATGGGTTCTTTAATCCAAACGAAGCCGACGACTATGTCGCAGAAGAAGACTTTGACGAGTTCGATGCCGATGATGACGATGACGGCAAAGGCGGCTCTAAGGCTCTGACAAAAAAGCTGGAAGAACTCAAGAAAGAAGCCTTGTCCCGCTTCGACCGTCTGCGCGAATTGTTCGAAAAAGTGCACAAGGTCTACGACAAAGAAGGCTACGGAACCGCCCACTACATTACCGCTCAAAAGGCCCTGAGCGAGGAATTGATGTCCATCCGCTTCACTGCCAAAGCTATCGAAAAACTTTGCGATATGGTGCGTGGTCAGGTTGACGACATTCGCAAGAAGGAGCGCGAACTGCGCCGCATCATTGTTGATAAGTGCGGCTACCCGCAAGAGAATTTCATTGCAGACTTCAGTGGCCGCGACAAGAACGGCAATAAAGTCCCCTCCCAATTGCTGAACCTGAAGTGGATCGAAAAGCAGGCAGCTTCCGGCAAGTCGTGGGCAGCCATCATGGGCCGAAACATTCCGCCGGTGCAGGACCTGCAACAAAAGCTCACCGACCTGCAAGCCAAGGTTGTGGTTCCCCTGGATCAGCTCAAGGACATCAACAAGCGCATGAACGCAGGCGAATACGCCTCACGCGCCGCCAAGAAGGAAATGATCGAGGCAAACTTGCGCCTGGTGATCTCCATCGCCAAGAAGTACACCAACCGTGGCCTGCAATTTCTTGACCTGATCCAGGAGGGCAACATCGGTCTGATGAAGGCCGTGGACAAATTCGAATATCGTCGTGGCTACAAATTCTCGACGTATGCAACTTGGTGGATCCGCCAGGCCATTACTCGCTCCATAGCCGACCAAGCGCGTACCATTCGCATTCCCGTGCACATGATCGAAACCATCAACAAGATGAACCGCATCAGTCGCCAGCACCTGCAGGAGTTTGGTTTTGAACCGGATGCCAGCGTACTGGCAGAGCGCATGGAGATCCCGGAAGACAAGATCCGCAAGATCATGAAAATCGCCAAAGAGCCGATCTCCATGGAAACACCGATCGGTGACGATGATGACAGCCATTTGGGTGACTTCATCGAGGACGCAGCGAACACCGCGCCGATGGAGGCCGCCATGCAGGCCGGCCTTCGCGATGTGGTCAAGGACATTCTGGACAGCCTCACGCCCAGAGAGGCCAAGGTGCTGCGCATGCGCTTTGGTATCGAAATGACCAGCGATCACACGCTTGAAGAAGTGGGCAAGCAATTTGACGTGACCCGTGAGCGCATTCGCCAGATTGAAGCCAAAGCTCTGCGCAAACTCAAGCACCCCAGTCGCTCTGACAAACTGCGCAGTTTTACAGACAACCTGTAGCAAGGCTTGAGAAGATGGGCAACGGACGCGCCTACAGGTTGGCAGGTGTCATGGGGTGGCCGGTAGCCCACTCACGGTCGCCGGTTATTCATAACCACTGGATTGCGCACCATGACTTGAAGGGCGCCTACGTGCTGCTGCCAGTTCAACCAAAAAACCTGGAACAGGCTCTTCAAGCCTTGCCCAAGCTGGGTTTTTCTGGCTGCAATTTGACCATTCCTCACAAAGTCGACGCGATGCGTCTGGT